>JAJCZO010000407.1 GCA_029262355.1 Deltaproteobacteria bacterium | reverse complement strand
GGGGGGGGGGGGGGCGCTCGCGCCCCTCCCCCGTCCCGGTCCGCTAGCGGCAGAGCACCTTTGCGCCGTCTCCAACCGTCAGGCAAGCGGCCCTTTCACCGGCCGGGCCGAACACGGCTCGAGTACATTGTCCGGTCGCTGCCGCCTCGGTATCGAACGTGAGTTCGACCGACAGCGGCAGCTCGCCCGCCGATGTCGCAAACGAGCCGTTTCGGGCGACGACTCGAACCTTCAGGTCGTCCCCGACCTGCTTGAGCACGACCTTGCGGATGCCATCGCCCTGCGTGTCGCTCTTGTAAACCATGCGGCGATCACCGCGCCGGACCCAGCCCTCCCCCTCCGGCACCACCGCATCGACGACGGAACGACCGCTGGCCGTGCGAACGAGAACGCGCATGCCCCGCAATGCAGGATCGACGCGTGCCGCCGAAGATGGCAGAGCGGCCTTCCCCGAGATCGTCATCGAGTGAGCACCTCCTTCTCGGTTGAGGCGACCCAGCACCAGCCGGGCCTTCCCAAGAGATGCCGGACCGACACATCCTGGTGCCGGACGCAGCGCTTCTCCTCGCCCGGCACCCAGCGCCATCTCCCTACCGAGCGCGCCCAGCACCAGTCGGTGATCGACCGCGTCCACGCGACCATCGCCGCTGACATCCGCAGACCGACACCACCGTGCCAGCGCCATCGAGGCCTCGCTGGGCAGATAGGGTTCCGAGTCCACACCCTCGGTGGCGCAGAGGGAGGGAAGCTGCTGGGTCAGGTCCGCCCCATAACAGCTCTCGACGTGACGGACGTCGGCCTCCGAGACCTTCCCGTCGTTGTCGAGGTCGGGATCACAGCGATCCCCGTAACCATCTCGGTCGGCGTCCGCCTGTGTGGCGTTCGCGTCGCGAGGGCAATTGTCGACCAGATCTACGAGACCATCGAGGTCGACGTCTGGCAGATCGACGGTCGGCTCGAGACCGACCGCGGGCGCCGTGTCGACGACGAGCCTTTCTGCCCGCGTCTTGCGATCGACCTCAGTGGAGATTCGCACGAACCGGCCTGCAGTCACGTCGCCCAGGTGCAGGCTCGACGCATCGAACTCACCGACGACGCGGAGCCGCTCTTCCTTGCCCGAAGAGGAACGCCGCCAGATCTCGACGAGGAACCGTTCCTCCTCACTCGCTGCCGAAATCGCGTCCAGTTGAAGAAGCAATACCTGGTTCCCCACTCCGGCGAGCGCACCGATGTTGGCCGCACTCTGCGAAGCCGTGAGGCCCGTCGACGGCTGTGCGTAGATGGTCTGATTCACGATCTCGAACTTGTCGAACACGAGTACCGAAGTAGGATCCGGGTTGATCAGGCTCGTGAACTTCAACAGCATCTCGTCGCAGCCGCCGAAGAGGCATACGTCCCACCACGTCTGCTTCGGGCAATCCACGTACTTCAGGCACGCAAGCCCATTCTCGCCGGGGATGAGTCGACAGGGATCGGGCCCCGTGCAGCCGTCGGCACCCACACCCGGTGCGGTCGAATCGAGGGTCTCTGCGTCGTCGCAGAATCCGTCGTCGTCGTCGTCATAGTCGGCGCAGTCGGGGACTCCATCGGAGTCGGTATCGATGCCGCCCCCTTCGAATCCCATCCGGTTCTTGTCGGAGCTACCGGTGCAGAATGGGCCGAAGAGGAACTCGCCGATCTTGGCGAAGGCAGAGTCCGGGTGCTGATCTTGCGGGTACATGCCCGGTTCATCGAAACACCCGTCGCCATCGTCGTCGGCATCGCAGGCATCACCTTCACCGTCGCCATCGAGGTCCGATTGGCCTTGGTTCGACGTCCCGGGGCAATTGTCGCAACCGTCCGGGATCTGATCCCCGTCGCCGTCCATGTCCTGGGAGCAGAGATTGCGCACGTACCGGCAGCTATCGTCGTAGTCGCAGATTCCGTCATCGTCGCTATCCCCGCCCCGCGTCGCGCACACGTCGGGCAGGTTGTTCGCGTCACGAGCCGCGTAGACACTCCGCGAGTCGTGCATCCGCGCGATCTGATCAACGGAGTACGGCTCGAGAGTCTGCCCCCCGATGATGATCGGGCCGACGCAGTCCGAGCCGTAGTACGACATCGAGTTGTGCGCCTGCGCGGACGCAGGGAACGTCGCGATCGTCTGGCCGCTCGCGCGCCGCAGAAGCGTTGGCGTGCAGGAGTCCGGATGCGGACTACCGGGATCACCAACGCCGACGTTGTTCATGATGGCGATCCAGTCGTGTCCGTCCACAGGACTACCGTTCACGTCCTCATCGTGCCCGGATGTGCAGACTCGATCGCAGGTCGTACTGCCCATGCAGTCCGAGTTGTCTGAGCAGCGAGCGGCGTTCGAGTTGCCTCCGCAGAACTTCGGACAATTTTCCCGCGACTTGGCATCATCCGGCGTGTCATTCACATAAACGAGCCCTTGGTTCGCGTTGCCGACGTCTCCGTCGTGATTCACCGGACTGTGAGTCGCCGGATCTTGGCCCGTGAAGGTGTGGCTGAGCGCAAAGTAATGACCGATCTCATGCGCAAAGACCGCACCCGCCGCCTGCGTACCACGCGACATCGCGGCGTCACCGATGATGCCGTAGGGCAGCGCGTCCCACGGGAATCGCGAGCAATTCCAGTTTCGGCCCGAACGAAGCAGGTAGCTGATTTCGCCCGGATTGACCGCCGCGACGTCATTGCGCCAGGCCTCAGCCAGCGCGTAGTCGTCGCTCTCCTCGTCGTTGCACGCGCTGCCCACATTGAGCTCCGCGTACTGGTTCTTTTCGGACGGCTGCCCCGACACACCGCCGGACGGCGCAGTGGCCTGGTTCGGTGCAATCGTCGGTCGGAACGAGATGCCGGCGCGTTCGTACTCCAGGTTCAGCTCCTGAACGCTGCGGCAGACGAAGTTCTCGAACAGAGCTCTCGTACCGTGCCCGCAGTCGTCGGTCGCACAATACGGCCGAAAGTGTAGATCGAACGTCGCGCTGGGCGCGGGGCTCGGCAGAGCCATCACGCTGAGCGCGACGGCGGCGGTCATCCCTGCAATCGTGTGTTTCATCGACTTCCTCCTTTAGAACGCGCAGCGTGTGCAAGGCGCGAACCAGTGGGAAATGGTCGACGGGGCCGGGGATCCGGCCGTTGCGAGTGGTAGATCCAGTAGCCAAGCGCTCAGCGCGCTTGGCAGGGCGGTGTCCACGCGAGGCGAGCAGCAGAGGCCACTCGCAGAGCAGACTCCGCATCGAACCGCAGGCGCTCAGGCCGCGAAGCGTTGCTCGAGATACTCGTTGATCGCCTTCGACTGATAGAGCCAACTCACATTGCCGGCTTCCTCGATCCGGAGGCACGGAACCTTCGGTGAGCCGCCTTCGCTCAAGAGCTCCTCGCGCCACTCCTCGCAGCGCTTCGCGTCGCGGGTCTCGATGGGAAGAGCCAAGCGTTTCATCTGCCGCCTAACCGTCACGCAGAAGGGGCAGGCGAGAAACTGATACAGCTTGAGGCCCTGCGCCGCCTCATCGACCTCGCCCTGCGCGGCGGGCTCGCGAGTGATCGGTTTGGCCGGAAAAGCCTTGTCCCACAAGAGGATGAGGGGGCCCAGCACGGCCCGGATCGCGCGCATGAAGTACTTCATCCCGCGCTCATACCATGCTGTGCGGCACTGTGCTGGCAGAACTTGCGGGCGACCGAGCCACCGACGAAGCTGGGGAATGCCCTCTTCCGACAACCCGGCAGACATCGTCCTGTCCGCGGAGGCCGACAAGAAAGTCGAGTTCTCCGACCTGACCGAAAGACGCGCGATCAAGCTCGCAGCGATGACGCGCTACGTATCGCGCGCGCACTTCAAAACCTGGGAACAGCTTCGGCGCCTCCCCGACTTCGACACGCTCGACGGGATCTTCACGCCGCTCGTGCTCATCGACATCGAGGCGACGGATGTGAAGGTGCGCCCCGGCGAGACCCTGCGTGCACGCGGCCAGAGCGTGTTCGGCAAAGTTCTCGATGCGGAGGGAAACGTTCGAAACATCACACGCGACGGCACGCACCAGGTGTTCAGCGAGAACGATGAGAAAGTCGGCGAGGTTCGGTTCGTCAACGTCTTCACGCGCTACGACGAGGACCCCAAAAAACGCAAGGTGCTCGAGATCCCGTCCGAGTTCGGGTTGGGGCGGGTCCCCAGCCGGGTCACCGATCTCCCGACCGTCGATACGATGCTGCCAAGAGAACGCGCTCCCGATTTTCCCGAGGGCGAACGAAACGTCTGGTACTACACCCAGACCGACCCGAATCGACACGTGAACAGCCTATCCTACCTCCACGTGATCCAGGAGTACGTCGCGACGCGCCTTCACCATGCCGGTCACCCCATGGACCGGCTCTGGGCGAGACGCGCCCGCATCTGCTTCCGCAAACCATGTTTCAGAGGTGAAGAGTACCGGCGACTGGCCTGGGAGACCGGCCAGTCGCCGCTCCTCATCAGCGCGGCCATCGCAAAGTCCACGGACCCGGAGGGCCACGCGCCCGCCACCGCCATCGAGCTCACGCTCGCGTTGCACGAGAAGGGCTAGACCGCCGCCGCCCCCTGGTCTGGAAGCCGGGCGGGCTCACCGCCACCACCGCGCAGGCCGCTACGATCCATCCCCCCCGCTGACGGCCGAAGTCGGCGGCGTACACCGCTGCTGGGCCGTAAACGTGTCTCCGAAGGAACGTGAGAGCACGGTCGAGATCCTCGCCCGTGGCGGCGTCGCCGTTCAGACCGTTGGCCCGCTCACTGTCGCGGCCGGCGGCGTCATCGGGAACTTCAGCAATCACGAGAATCGCAGTCACTGCCGCGTGGCGGTGAAGGGTGCCAGGAGCACGGTTCGCGTCTCATTGGAGACGCGGGTGGGGGGCTCCGCCGTCTCCGCGGTCGATGGGCTCTGACCAGGTTCGGCCGCGCGGCAAGGGGGCACGCCGGTTGCGCCTTTCTGTGATACTCGGGGTGGATGAAGCCGCGCGCGCACCTCGAGCTTCGCCACGACCCCGCACCCCGACCCGAGTGGGCGAAGCGACGAGGGCCCAGTGCGTACGATCTGGCGAAGGTCGGCTTCTTCCTCTTCGGCCTCCCGCGCAACGCCTTTGGGTCGATCGACGTTACGAACCGCTGCAATCTGCGCTGCGCGCACTGCTACTATTACGCCGACGGCGACGACGCGCTCCCAGCGGAACTCAGCGCCGACGAATGGGTGAGCCACCTCGAGCAGCTCAAGCGGTCATCGGGCCTCAAGCTTCCCTTCTTCAATGCGACGTGGGTCGGCGGCGATCCGCTCATCCGACGCGACGTGATCGAACGCTGCAAGCCCTTCTTCCGGTACAACACGGTCGTCACCAACGGCACGATGCCGTTGCCGAACTGGCCCGACGTCAACTGGTACGTCTCGATCGACGGAGACGAGGAGGCGCACGAAGCGATTCGCGACCCCGAACGCCGGTATCGCAAGAACGGTGGCCAGGGAATCTACCGGCGAGTGATGGAGAACGTTCGCGCGAATCGCCACCTGCGCATCACGATCTGCTCCGTGATCACCCGAGCGAACGTGGGCTCGATCGAGAGAGTCGTCAAGCAGTGGTACGAGGCCGGCGCCCGCGCCATCACCTTCGACTTCTTCACCCCCATCGAGGGGCTGCCCAACGCCGACCTGTGGCTGGAACCCGAGGAGCGCGACCGCGCGATCGATACGCTGCTGGCTCTCCGCGAGATCTACGATGACTTCTTCGTGATCCCCGAGCGCGCACTGCGTCTCATGCGTTCCGAGAACTGCCTCGAAGTCACGTCGAACTGCCTCTTGCGCGATCGCTCCTTCAGCCTGAATGCCAGCGGCGAGAAAAAGGGCAAATGCGTCATGGGAGATGATGCCGATTGCGATCGCTGCGGATGCGTGGCTCCCTTCTATCTGCGATCGCTGACCCACCGACCGATGATTCTCGAGGACCTCGGGCATTCGGCGTCGCGATCACTCCGGGCCGCGATGAGTCTGTTCCACCCCGACTCGCTGGCCGGGAACTGACGGCCACCTGGTCGTCCGTGCATCGATCCCGTACGATTACGAAGCCCGGGGGGCTCGAACGCGGGAGCCGACGACGGCTCCCCG
>JAJCZO010000406.1 GCA_029262355.1 Deltaproteobacteria bacterium | reverse complement strand
CTCTACGTCGTGAACGGCGAAGACGGGTCCGTCGATTGGTTCGCAGACGACGTCTATCACCGGTCGTCCTCCCCCACCATCGGGGACCTCGACGGCGACGGATTCATGGAGATCGTCGTGCCCGGGGCGACCACCGACCTGGTGCACGTGTTCGAGCATGACGGGACTCTCAAGACGACGCTCGACTCGTCCACGGATACGGGGCTCAGCCCGCCGGGTACGGGCGTCGGGGGCCTCAACGTGTCTGAAAAGAGCTTCGCGTTGGCGGACTTCGACGGAGACGGGCGACCCGAGATCGTCATCCCCGACTCCCGCGGAACTGGCGGCGGGCGCGTCGCCGCCTACCATCTGGTGGGCGACCAGCTCGAGCTCTACGCCGTGTCCGACCCCTTCGGCTGCGGCAACAATAGCTACCGCGGCGTCTGCATCCCGGTGGTGGCCGACGTCGACCTCGACGGCGATCCCGAGATCGTGGCCGGGTCGGCAATCTACGGCCTGCCGATCACGGTGAGAACGCCGGTCGGCTGGTCCTCGAGCTTCACGACCCGGATGTTCACGACCGAACGAAGAAACCTCGACTTCCTGGACGGCAGCGACAGGAACTGGGGCTGGGACGGCATCGGAAACTTCGACGATGACGCCTTCGCGGAGATCGTGATGGTCGGCCAGGACCCCACGGGAGCCGTGGAAGGCCAAGTGACGCTGTTCGAGGACGACCTGACGGTCAAATGGGGCCCGGTCGCCCTTCCCGACGGCGGAAGGGGGGGCCCTCCGACCATCGCCGACTTCGACAACGACGGCGAGCCCGAGATCGGCGTCGCGAGTAGCTCGCGCTACTACGTGTTCGACACGGACGGCTCCATCCTGTGGGAGCGGGCGATCATAGACTCCAGCTCCAACCGCACGGGCTCGACCGTTTTCGATTTCCAGAACGACGGTTCGGCCGAAGTCGTCTACAGCGACGAGCGGAATCTGTGGGTGTTTCGAGGCCTCGACGGGAAGGTGCTCTTCCGGACCGTCATGGGTTCGATCACGACGGTCGAGTACCCGGTCGTCGCGGACGTCGACGCCGACGGCCAGGCCGAGATCATCTGTCCGGCCCAACAGCCACGGACGGATACCAGTGTGACGCCCCCTCAGACGCGGAACCCCGGCCTCTACGTGTTCGGCAGTTCGAATGAACGGTGGGTGTCCGCGCGCCCGATCTGGAACCAGCACACCTACCACGTGACCAACGTCTCTGTGGACGGGACGATCCCCGCCGAAGAGCAACCCAACTGGCTTCTGCCCGGCTTGAACCACTTCCGCCAAAACGACTTCTTGCCCGGCCAGATCGCAGGCGTCGATTTCTTCACCTACCGGGCTCGCGATGGCGCGCTCGACTCGGACGTGGCGACCGTCGCACTCGAGGTGCGTCCGGAGCACAGTGCGCCCGAGATCATCTCATCGCCCGACCGAAGCGCGACCTCCGGGTTCCCGTACCTGCATGCGATCCGGGCGACGGACGTCGACTTCGATCCGCTGATCTTCTCTCTCGTGGAGGGTCCGGCCGGAATGACGATCGATCCCACGACCGGACTCCTGCGCTGGAGTCCGACCGGCGGCGACGTCGGCGACCACCCCGTTTCGGTCAAGGTGACCGACGACGACGGCGACACCGGCCAGCAGGGATTCCTCCTGACCGTCGGGGAGCCCGTGCGCGTACCCGACGTGCGTGGCCTCGACCAGACGGCCGCGGACGCCGCCCTCGGCGTCGAGACCCTCGACGTGGGTCGCGTCGCCGAGCAGAGCCACAAGACCATCGTCGCCGGACTCGTCCTCGACCAGTTCCCGCCGGCCGGGTCGGTGGTGGAACTCGAGTCGGACGTGGATCTCGTACTCTCGAGCGGCCCCGCGCCGGAGGATCGCGACGACGACGGCGACGGCCTGAGCGAGAGGGAGGGCGATTGCAACGACGGCGATCCCGGGGTCGTTCCGGGTGCCGACGAGATCGACGGCAATGGGGTGGACGAGAACTGCGACGGATTCGACCGCGACGTAGCCATCGACCGCATCGTCATCGAGCCGAGACCGCTGCCGTTGCTCGAAGGAGAGAAGGTCGCCCTTGCGGCGCTCGCCGTCTTCGCGGACGAAACAGCCCAGCTCGTCACAGGTGCCGTCACCTGGTCGTCAAGTAACCCGGCCATCGCCTCGGTGGGTTCGGATGGACTCCTCACCGCGAGTGCCTGCGCCGGGCCCGCACCCTGCCCCGCCACGATCTCCGCCACCCTCGACCTCGTGGTCGGCACGACCGACGTCACCGTCGCCGGGCGCGACCGGAGTGACGTGGTGCCACCCCGCGTGGAGATCACCAGTCCGATCGATGGCGACGCCATCTTCGGCCCGGTCGACGTTCTCGGCACCGCCGATGATCCGGACCTGGTCCGGTACGAGCTTTCGATCTCGCCGGCCGACGAGGACGGCTTCACCCTCATCGAAGCCGGCACCGCCTCCGTCGTGGACAGCGTCCTCGGCCGGCTCGATCCCACACTCCTGCTGAACGGCCTCTACCAAGTTCGCCTGACGGCCATCGACCGCGGCGGGAACAGCACCACCGCCCGCCGGGTCGTCCAGGTCGCCGGGGATCGAAAGGTCGGCAACTTCACGCTCTCGTTCGTCGATCTGTCGATCCCCGTAGTGGGACTACCGATCGATCTCGTTCGGACCTACGACAGCCGAGACAAGAAGCGCGGTGATTTCGGCGTCGGCTGGCGCCTCGACATCCAGACCCTCCGGATTCAGGCCAATCGGATTCTCGGCACGGGCTGGCGGGTCGACAAGGCCGGCCTCGCCTTCCGACTCGTCGCCGAGGACTTCCATCGCGTGACCCTCACGCTTCCCGACGGACACGTCGAGGAGTTCGACCTCAGACTCTCCCCGGCGAGCTCTGGGCTCCTCCCTCTTTCCCACACGACGGCGAGCTACGCACCACGTCCCGGTACTCTCGGCACGCTGGAAGCGCTGGGCAACCAGACCCTGTTCCTCCTGGGGGCGCAGCCCGGAGAGACCCGACTCCTCGACGACGTCACCTTCGCCGAGTACGATCCGACCCTCTTCCTCTATACGACACCGAGCGGAACCAGGTTCACCATTTCCCGCATCGACGGCGTCCAGCGAGTCGAAGATCCCAGCGGCAACGTGCTGACGATCTCCGAGGACGGCATCACGCACTCGTCCGGTCTCCACGTCCAGCTCGACCGCGACAGCCTCGGCCGCATCACGAAGGTGATCGACCCGAGCGGACACAGTCAGTCCTACGCCTACTCGGCTCAGGGAGATATGATGGAACACGTCGATCCATCGGGGAACGCCACCCGCTTCTCCTACAACAGACATCACGGCCTCCTCGGGGTGGAAGATCCACTGGGGCGCCCACTTGCACGGAACGAGTTCGACGATGCCGGGCGGATCATCTCCACGACGGACGCATCCGGCCGCACGACGGCCGCGACCTACGACGTAGCCGGTCGGACGGAGACCATTACGGACCCCGACGGCGGGATCACCGTCATCGAGTACGACACGCGAGGAAATGCGACGCGCATCACGGACGCACTGGGCGGCATCAGCACGGCGACGTTCGATGCAGCGAACAACAAGCTCTCCGAAACGAATCCGCTCGGCGAGACCATCCTGCGCACGTACGACGCGCAGAACAACCTACAGTCCGTCACTAGCCCCCTGGGCGACACGAGGGTCTTCACCTACGACGAGAACCGCCAGGTGACATCGGCCACCGATTCACGGGGTGGCGTGCAACGATTCGAATACGACTCCCGGGGAAACCATGTGCGCACGATCGGTCCCAACGGTGCCAGCCTCAGGGAAAACAGTTTCGACGCCGACGGACGACTCCTCCGATCGATCGACGGCGAAGGGAACGGGCAGGGCTTCGAGTACGGCTCCTTCGCCTACCCCACACGAGTCGTCGACGCCGCGGGCAACGAGACCCGGTTCACATACGATGCCAGCGGAAACGTGACGAGCCAGACCGATGCCCTGGGACAGGTCGTCACGACCACTGTCGACACGAGAGGTCTCCTGACCTCACTGACCGACCCGAGCGGAAGCACGAGCACCTTCGACTTCGACGAACGGCGCTCGTTCACTGGATTCGGCGATCCTCTCGGAAACATGCTCCGTGTCGAGGTCGACGCGCGGGGTCGAGAGACCGCACGGATCGACGCGCTCGGAAACACCACGGAGTTCGAGTACGCCGCCGACGGCAATCTTACCCGGGTCCGTGATCCACTCGGACGTGAGACCATCTTCGAGTACGACGCCCTGGATCGTCTCACCAAGACGACCCACCCAGACGGCGGTGAGACCCGAAGCCAGTTCGACGCGGTCGGCCAGCTGGTTCAGAGCTTCGACGAGCGCGGCAACGCGAACACCTTCGCCTACGACGCGAGCGGCCGAGCGACCACCCTCACCGACGCCTTGGGACACCAGACCCATCAGAGATACGACTCCGAAGGCAACCTCACCGCAGAGGAGAACGCGCTGGGCCAGACGATCGGGGTTCAGTACGACGCCCTGAACCGGCCCAGCCGGACGACGTACGCCGACGGCACCGTGCGGGTCGTCTCCTACGACACGAACGGGAACATCAGCCGAGAGACCGACGAGCTCGGGCGCACGACCGACTTCGTCTACGACGGGCAAGATCGACTGATCGAGGTCCGGGACGCCGCCGGAGGGGTCACCTCGTTCGCGTACGACGCCGCCGGTCGAAAGCGACTCCAGACCGATGCGACCGGAGCCACGACCCGGTTCGACTACGACGCGAGCGGCAACCGCGTCCGGACCATTCGGCCGGACGGGAGCATCCAGACGTGGACCTACGATAGCGCCGGACGCGCAACGTCGGCCACCAACGGCGAGGGTGAGACGGTTGCGTTCGAGCGAGACCCGGCGGATCGAGTCGTGAAGAAGACCTTCCCGGACGGCTCCCATGTCGACTTCAGCTACGGATCAAACGGCAAGATCGAGTCCTTTACCGATGCAAGAGGCGCGACGAGCCATAGCTACGACTCGCGCGACCGCGTGACCCGGATCGACAAGCCGGAAGGCACCCTCCTCTACACCTACGACGCGAGAGGCAACGTCACGTCGATCACCAGCGACGTTTCGGGTACGACTCGGACCGTTCACTACACCTGGAGTGCACGCAACAGCCTGGCCGCGATCGATGCTTCGGCCGGGCGGACGGAATACCTCTACGACGCGCTCGGGCGAGTCACTCGAATCGATCGCCCGAACGGCGTTTCGACCGGCTATGCGTACGATTCGCGCGGAAGGGTGGTCGACGTACATCACCAATCCGCCACGGAATCTCTGGGGAGGTTCCAGTACACGCGCGACGCTGTCGGGGACGTCCTGCGAATCGACGAACTCGGAGGGGAAGCGACGGAGTACGCGTACGACGCCTTGCGCCGCATCGTCCGCGAGACACACCGCGATACGGGCGGGAACATTCTCGTCGATCTGAGCTACACCTACGACCCCGTCGGAAACCGAACGACCCGATTCGACAACATCGCCGGCCTGACCACTCTGTACACCTACGACGCGGCCCATCGCCTGACGTCGTCGGGCAGCACCTCCTACACCTGGGACGACGCCGGCCGTATGCGAACGAAGACCGGCACGACGGGAACGGCCGCGCTCGCCTGGGATGCCGAGGATCGCCTCGTCGGAGTCACGTCGAGCGCCCGGAGCTCGAGCTACTCGTACGATGCCTTCGGCAACCTCGTCGGAATCGACGGACCGTCGGGCGCCAAGAGCCTACTGGTGGACGAGCGGAACCCGACCGATCTCGCCCAGACCCTCGAAGAGATCGACCCGGCCACCCACGGCCGGACGGCGTCGTACGTATTCGGGACGAGCCTCATCAGCCAGGAGCAGAGCGGCGCTCCTTCGTTCTACCATGCAGACGCATCCGGAAACGCGCGATTGATTTCCGATGCGGGCGGCGCATCCGCAGGGCAAGACGACTACGACTCCTTCGGGACCGCGGTCTCCCCGGCATCGTCCCGGAGCAACGCCTTCCAGTTCAAGACCGAGCGCTTCGAGAAGGACACGGGCCTCCACTACATGAGAGCGCGGTGGTATTCGGCGGAGATCGGTCGCTTTGCGAGCATGGACCCATTCGCCGGGTTCGAGCGGACCCCCTCCTCGCTTCACCCCTACCAGTTCGCCGCGAACAACCCGCTGTCCTTCAGCGATCCCTCGGGACGGATCACGATCAGCGAGGTCGCCGTGGCGAGAGCGATCGTGGCGATCAACGCGGGCGTATCCGCCTATCTCAGCTATCGATCGGCCGGCCCGAGCGAGAGCATCTTCAAGAAGGTCGGCTTTGCCGTGTTGGCCGGGATCGTGGGCGCCGCTGCGGGCGGGGCGACGGTCAGCGTCACACGTCTCATCTTCGCCAGGTTCGTGACAGGTGCCACCGCCGCTGGCTTCGGCGCCAAGATGCTCATGCAGAACTTCGGCCTCCTCGCCTTCTTCCGATCAGTCGTGAACACCGCCGCTTATGAGGCCCAGCTGCTCTTGGACCTGATCGCGGAGAGACGGGGTCCCATCGCCAACGGAGGGGCGCTCGCGTTGGAATTGGGAACGGTTTTCGGCATAAACCTCCTCATCGAGAGCCTCTTCCTCGGAGCGGTGTCGGCAAAGCTCGACGGGGTCGTAAAGAGATCCCTGATTCTCGCCGCGGCGCCCGGAAACGCGGTGGGTACCGGGAACGCCATTACCGGTCTCCTCGCCAGCACACACGGTGCGCGCGGACTCATCAATCTGATTGGCCAAGAACAGGCCAAGCATATCGTGCTCGCGTTCTACATGACGACGGCCGGAGTGAACCTCTCCCAGGCGCTCACTCTTCACGGGCTTTCTCAGGAACTCATCGAAACTATCGTGAAGGCCTCGGCTACGAGCTAGCCCTGGGGGCTCGGACGCGAAGCCTCCCACGGCAGCAAGGACATGCCTGGATGATTCACCAGCCCGGCGCAAGATCCAGCTCGTCCGAGCGGATCGTCACGATCTCTTCGCGACGCTGAGCCGTCAGCAGGTAGAGGTTGAAAAGGGCCTGTCTGTTCTCAGAACCCGTCCTGTCCGGAATCTCGGCCCAGGTCGTTACGTGGCCTCGCGGTGTCTGGTCGCAGGCGAATCCCGCCGGACGGGTCCCCGAGTCCGGGCCGGCCTTCTCGGGTGACAATGACCAAGCCGCCAAAGCCGTCGCCCGAATGCATCCAGTATATGCATCGTCGACGGATCTCTCCCCACCGGTCGACGCGACACCACCAGATCTCTGGCCCCCCGGGGGCCCGACGGCGACACCTTCCGGAATGTACTTCCTTTGCCTTCCGCTGATCTCGAGCTTTCGATCCCGGCTATCCCAGCGATCCTGTTCTCCGAGGCCAGCGGAAATACCGAGGCAGGCCAGGACGATATGCCGGACGTGGCCACGAGTTCTGGAAGGCCCTTACAGCGCGTAGAGGGAACATTGAACCGCTTCTCGCCCGTGCTCTGGCGACACGACGATCACTCCAGCAGGGCTCGGCAGCCTCGATCTGCCATGCGTCCGAGCTCAACCAAGCAGCTCGAGGATCGGGGCGGTCGAGTTCCCGGACACGACGGGCAGCGGCGGACCGCCCTGCTTTGCCCATCCGACCGCGAATCCCGTTCTCGAGCGTACGGGTTCGGGAGACGTCACCCTCCTGGAAGAATCGTGATCTCGCTCTCCCCGGAGGGCACGTCGACGGTCACGCTCCCGTCGTCGCCTACTTCCCAGAGATCGGTGCCGCCGCTGACGCTTCCGCCCGGCGTCAACCCCCGCAGGGTGAGAGTGCTCGGCCCGTCGGTGGAGACCGCAACGCCGCCCTCGGCATCGGGATCGATCGACGCGCGGGCCAGGTCGAACGCGACGACCGAGACGTTCTCGAGCCGAGCTTCGACCGTGTTGCTGCGCTCCAGCTCGTCGCCCAGGACGATCTCCACCGCACGCTCGTGCCAGCGGTCGCCCGTCTGCACGTCGGGGTTCGGGCCGCAGAAGTCGGCGGCCACGTCCACGTTGTCGAACATGCGGTCGACGTGCACGACGGTCTCCTCGCGTCGCGGCAGAGCGAGGCTCGTCACATCCACCGTGGCGAGCTCCGTCGACTCGCGCGCGCGGACGTCCGAGACCCAGTAGGCCGAGTCGAAGCGCAGGTCGAGCCCGGTCGCCGGATCCACGACGTCGAGATTCGAGTCGACCGCGTACACCACGCGCGCCGGGTTCGTCGCGCGCACGAAGTCGCCGGCGCCCGCGTACAGACAATCCCAGATGAAGCCGCCCGCCTCGTGCCCGCGATCGAGCGCGAGCCAGTAGCGATAGTCGTACTCGAGCTCATCGAGCCTCGCGGCCGACGCCGTCGCCGGCTCCTCCGGGATCAGGGGATCGACGCCTCCGTTGATCTGTCGGACCGGTAGGTTCAGGAGATTGATGGAGAGGGGCAACAGCTCCGTCCGCTGGAAGCCGATCAGCGGGAAGGCGACCGACCAGAGATCCGGCTGGAGCGAGCCCAGCCGATACGCACCGATCCCGCCCATCGAAGCGCCCTGGAGAATCACGCGGTCGGGATCGACGTCGAAGCGCGCCCTCGTGTCGGCCAGGACGTCGAGCACGTCCCGGTGCGCGATGCCGACGTACCCCAGCCTCGCACCCCGGGCGAGCGGCCAGACCTGGAGCGTGTACGGCGGGAAGTCGAAGCCATCGCCGGCGAAGCCGAGCGTGGCGATCAGGTGCGGATCGTCGCTGAGCGCCCGGCCGGTGCCGATGTACAGTTGCTCCGGCCCCTGGAACACGGCGCCGAGGTGGTTCTGGTCGCTGCCGTGCAGGAAGACGAGGAGAGGCGTCGACGCGGGTAGGCTCTCGGGGATGTAGACGAGGTAGGGCTGATACGGTCCGAGGAAGATCGGCGTTCCGTTATCGTCCGTGACGACGCCTTCGTCGAGCGTGAGGGCGGACTTGTAGAGGAAGGTGTGGAAGCCGGGCGCGAGTGCGGCGTTCTGAGCGATTCGATCCGCGGCCGAAGCCGTCGCGCCGTCCGCGAGACGACCGAAGTCGATCTCGACGACGGCCTCGGCGACGTCCAACACTCCCGCCAACACGTCGGCCTGCGCGTTGTCTTGCCAGCGCACGAAGCGCTCGTCGCCGACGAAGGCCAGGTCGTACACGTCGGCGGCGCCGTCGAGCCAGCTCCCCGCGGCGGTCTCGATGCCGACGGCCGCGGCGACGCGCCACACTCCGCGTCCCGGATCCAGGACGCTCGGCGGTATCGTCGTCCCGATCAGATTCGCGCCGGGGTCGACCACCGCCTCGAACGACTCCCCCGCCGACCAAGCGCCGTCCGCGTACGTCCAGAGCCGCGCCCCTTCGGCGGAGACGCTCAGCAGGACGTCCACACCGAGTGCGCCCCGAGTCGGCCAGCGGCCTCCGGGAAACGACGCCGCACCGGTCGCCGGGTCGCGATCGGTGTCGAACGCGACGGCGAGAACCGGCACGTCGGGATTCAGCAACGTCTCGAGCACGGCCCAAACGACGAGCGCGCCGTCACGGCGCGAGATCTGCAGCTGAATCAGGTCGGCCGTGTTCCCGGGGGCGGCGTCCGGCGGGTAGACTACGTCGCCGCCGGCGAACTCCGACTGGGTTCGATCGCCACCGGCGGCTGCATCGAGATTCGCGCCGCGGTCGTCGTAGGCGTAGTCCGTCCAGACGAAAATTCCCGCGACGTAAGCGAGTGTGCCCGACACGAGGGGACCAAGCTCCGGCCCCGACGGAGGCGGGGCCGGCTCGAACGGGGGCGGGTCGATCGGTGGTGGAACGATCGGCGGCTCGACGGTTGCCGGTGTGGAGCCGCCGCCACATCCGACGAGAAGCGAGAGAGCTACGAGCCAACCGACAGAAGAGGGCAATCGTGATCGCCGCATGGCTCCGAGCCATTGCCGAACTGGGCCGGCGCGTCAAGACTTCGTTTCGAGCATGTCGCTTCGAGTATCCTGGCGATCATGCGTCTTGATCGGCATGCCTCCGACGGGGCACTTCTCGCACGCGCCCACTTCGCATACCGTCCTAGGCATGGAAGACCGTCCCTACTTCGTGTTCGGTGACCTCGTCGCGAATACCGGGGCCGTGGTCGGCGAGCTCTGTGCGCTGGTTTTCAGCCCGGCCTGGAACATGCTCGTCGCGATGCTCGTCGGAATGGCGATCGGCATGATCCTCTCGCTGCCCCTGGCGTTGGGCCTCGGCGCGCTCTTCGGCGCGATGGAGATCATGCTTCCGGTGATGACGACCGGGATGGTTGCGGGAATGGTCGTCTCGATGGCCACCTCGATGGAGAGCCTGGCGCTCGGCCGCGCGGTCGAGTTGGGTGTCACGAGCGGAATCGGCGTGATGGGGCTCGAAGTTCGGCCCGAGTCGTCTCGACGACTCCGTTCTCGAAGGTAGCATTCAGCACTCTGGCGAGACGCTGGCGACGTCGGACCTGCCCATCATACTCCGAAGTGTCGTCAGGCAGCATAAACAAAGTATGCATAAGCCAATGTCAACCCGGTCGCGTGTACGCTGAACCAACACATACGCCCCACGTCAACGTTCCCCGGCAGGACATCACCGCGTCAAACACGTTAGCAGCACTGTTCAAACGGCTCTCAGAAACATCTCCGCGCGTCAACATCGTACGTGTGTTCTCCGATGGAGACTTCGTGTTCGCGCACACTGAGTACGACTTCTCCACACGGCGAATCGGATTCGAGGTCTTCCGATTCGAGGGAGATCAGGCCGTCGAACACTGGGACAACATCCAACCGAGACGAGGGCCGAACCCATCCGGGCGCAGCATGGTCGACGGCCCCACCGAAGCGACCAATCTGGATCGGACCGAGGCAAATCGACGCTTCGTGCGGGAGTTCATCGAAGAAGTGGTGATCGATCGACGCGTCGATCGATTAGCCAACTACATCGACACCCAGGGGTTCACACAGCACAACCCGAGGCTGGAGGATGGACTCCGGGCGCTGAAGGCGGAACTGGACGCCGTGTCGGGCGACCGCCCCGTCATAAAATACGAGCACCTTCACCGGATTCTCGCAGAGGGGTCATTCGTCCTCTCGGTCAGTGAAGGCATCATCTCCGGCGTGCACTCGTCGTTCTACGACCTCTTCCGGGTCGCAGACGGCAGGATCGTCGAGCACTGGGACACGATCGAAGCCGTCCCCGCACCGTCCAAGTGGAAGAACGAGAACGGCAAGTTCTGAAGGTGACGGCGACAGCCCATCGCGGAGTGCCACCCACGCTGCACTCGGGTACATTCCCAAATGACCGTTCGGGAATACCCGGGAACGTCGATTGGAAAGTCCAGAAGGACGGGGATTTCGGGGCCTCTCCCGCTGAACCCTTCGGAATGGTTGTGGGAAGAGCCCAGTGACGCCAAGCGTCTCCTACTCCGGACGGGGCCTTCATTTCGCTACCGCCCGTTCCCGACGCCGGATCGGTTCGTGTCGAACCTTCGTTGAGAAGATGCCCTGCCTCGCAAGATTTGCAACTGAACCTGAACGACTCCGGGTGCCGCAGCTGCCATGATCAACGAATGATTCGTCTGATCCCACGCCGCCTCCTCGTATCGACGGTCGCCTCACTCAGCGCTCTTCTGGCCGTGGTGGCGGCGACCGGCTCCTCCCATGGTCAACCCGCCTCCGGAGTGCAGTTGACGCCCGACGAAAAGAGAACGCTCGTCAGCAAGAACGTCGGCGCCGAGCGGTGGGCTATCGCCCGCAATCGAGACGACGGCTCCGTTACGGGCAACGTGTTTCGGCTCGACGGAGGGCGGCCTCAGTTCTTGTCGTGCCAGGAGCTATCCCGCAGTGGGGAGGACCTCCTCCTTCGCTGCCTGGGCGCAGACCCCTGCCCGCTCGCAGGCTGCGACATCCAGGAGTGGACCTTCATCGCCGAGGTGACCGTGCCCGCAGCATTCTTCGAACCTCCGGCCGGCGATGCCGGACCAGCCGCGACATCGGTGCCCGGAGCGAGGGCAAGTGCCCGGCCGGCGGGAATGGTCGAGAACCTCCCTTCGGGAGCTCAGCCTTCTGCCGACCGGCGCGGTGACTTGGTGAGCAAAGACGTCGGGGCCGAACGCTGGGCGATCACGCGCAACCGGGACGACGGAACGATCACGGGCAACGTGTTCTTGCCGGACGGCGGCGAGCCACGCTTCGTCTGGTGCGAGGAGACCCGGTCGGGAGAGATTCTGGAGCTCGCCTGCTTCGGTGCCGATCGCTGTGATGCCTCGCCTTGCCCCGACGCGTGGGGCTTCATCGCTGACGTGGAGATACCGGGCACGTTCTTCGCGCCTCCTGCGGTCGTCGGTCTTCTGGAGGTAGTCGACGCGGTCGAAGGAGCGCTCGCTGAGGAAAACGGCGGCGTCGCCATCCTCCTCGCGCTCGATCGTGGCTACACCCTGGAGCAGATCGTACGAGCCGCCCTATCCGGTCGACTTCTCCTGTCGGGCGAGCTGTCCACGAGATCTGGGGATTTCGAATTGCCGGACGGCGAGCCCTTCGGCTTGTTCGGGGCGAATCCCCGCGCCGAGACGGCGATGGTTCGCGGCGTGCCCCAGGGCGACGAGCCACTCACCCCAGTGGAAGTCCTCGAGAAGATCCAGGAGTTTCGCAACGGCAGCCGGGAGAGGGGAGTCCTGGCGGTACTCCTTGCGCTCGGAGCCTCCGGCTACGATGCCGAGCAGATCACCGGGCTCATTCTCGGCGTGCATGCAGTCGGCCAATGCGGAATCGGTCCGGCTCGAGATCTGCCCTGTGAGCGGTTCGAGATCATCCTTCTGACTCCGGACGACGATTTGGTCCCGCCGAAACTCACGCCCGCCTTGTTCCTCGAAGGCACCGCACTGCCCCCGCCGTGCGCCGACGGCGAGGACGACTGCCCGCCGGAAGATCCGTTCCCCTGGAGCTTCACCGGCACGCTCACCGGCGACGTAACCTTGACGGCCGAGTTCGGACAGGCTCAAATCGTCACTCCCTGCCCGATGAAGCTCACCCTGCTCACCGATGGAACGATCGAGGGAGAGTATGCGTGCCCAATCTTCATCCAGACGATCTGTCCGGATCCAATCTCGGGCGCGCCTGGCCGTTTCGTTACGGCCGGGTCGGATATCGTTACCCTTGTCACCGGAACCTGGAGTGAAGACGGATCCTTCGAGATGGATGCAGTCAATACGGCGGTCGGTACTCCCTATCGCGGGACCTTCACCGCGACCGAGCTCTTCGCAACGCGCAACCTCGGACGCCGCCAGTTCACCAACTGCGACCTCACGATCACCAGTACGACCATTGGCACCTTGGAGCTCGAGCGAGACCTCAGGTGATCCGGTTTGAGGCATGACCAGACTGCGTAAGCGCGACTGGCTGGCCATGCTCGTGCGACTCGCCTGAGTGGCGTATGCCTGAAGGTATGCGGCGACCCGCTGATTCCCGCATCTTCGGGAAGGTGAGTGTTCGCAACATCGAACTATGCGTCGGATGAGGCGCACGCACTTCCGGCTTTCCAGGTGAGACAATCGCTCCGCGACGCATCATGCACGTCCCATAGTCCGCGAAAACCCGTAACACCCCACCGCACCGGTGAGTTCCCGATGCGAGCCTCTCGAGATAGTGGGTCAACACTCGATGCTGCTCTTCCGTGGGCCAGGCCTCGGGGTCGAACGCTCCTTCGAAACCACTGCCGTTGACCGACCGAGACGGTCAGCACGTCGTGCCTCAGGCCGGCGGGCCCACGGACGAGACCTTCATCACCGTATGCGTCTGGCCGAAGCTGCCGACGAACGACTCCTGCGGTTGACCTCACGTACGAGTTCCGCGCGCGTGTCGGTGCGCGGAAGGAACCGCGCGCGAAGCTCACCCTGGCTCGTTGCGCATCTCCACGTAGGGCCGGCAGGGCTGGCCACGAAGGATTCCGCACGCCGGCCACTCTGCGGGAACCTCGACCCGCCCTGGCGGTAGAACCGCCATGACCAACGCCGATGGGTAGGCGCCGCCGCGCGCGATCCGGTAGCGGGCCCCGGCGGGCCCTGGGTCCGGGTTGTCGAAGAACCACAGTGGCAAGTCGCGGCCGGGCGTATTCACCTGGAGTCGGAGCTGCGAGCCCGCCCGCAGCGGATGGGCCACGTCGAACACGGGGACGCGTACGAGGGTGAGCTCTCCGGACGGCAGAGGCTCGTAGTCGCCTTCACCGAAGAAGAACCGGGTGAGAAACGGTCCGGACCGGGCCTCGTCGATCTGGCGGAAGCCGGCGAGCTGTATGCCGTTTTGGATCCGGGTCTCGTCGCCGCTCGGCGTGATCTCCGAGAGCACGATCTCGATCGGAGCGTCGCCGGCCTCGGTCGAGATCCATAGATCAACGTATCCCGGGCCCGCGAGCACCACCGTCTCGGCGAGCGGCTCGGTCAGGTAAGAGAGGCCGAAGCCGTCTTCGGTGTAGGTCCAGTCGAACTCGAGCTGGCTCATCGGCGCGATGAAGCTACCGCCGCCGGTAGACGAGTAGCGGATGGGTCCGGCATCGACGTCGAACGCGAACGAATCTGCGGATTCGGTCGCCGGTGGCTCGGGGCTGAGACGCTCGCCGGCGTCCAGGTAGAGCGTCCAGGGCTCGACGTCGGCCGGCGGCCATGAGTCGAAGGTGGCGCTGTAGCGATGGGCCGGTGATCCGGGGATCGGTGTCTCGCCGGCACCGGACTCGAACAAGACAGTCACCTCTGGGTCGGCCTCGAAGCGGGCGAGAGCCGTTTCGAAGTCGGAGTCGTCGAGATCCGCGAACCGGTCCGGTTGCAGCTCGATCGGGACACCGTAGTTGTTCTCCATCTCGGCGGGCAGCCCGAGGCGGAGAACGGGATCCACCCGTGGCACGCGTCCGGCGATGTAGAGCGTCAGAAAGTCGAACCAGCCGCTCAAGTGGAAGGCCTGGTATCCGTCGGGGTGATGGCCGTTGAAGAGCGTGAAGTGCTTGCGATCCGTACTCACGAAGTCGCGCAGCATGCCGGCGAACCGCGGTCCGGTCTGTTCGTCCTGCCACGCGCCGGTCAAGAACACCGGCACCTCGATGTCGCGCACGAGACGCGACAGGTCGCGCGTATCGGAGTCCGGCGGGCGTCGCTCGAGTGAATTCACGAACGCTTCGAAGTCGACGCTTTGGGTGCGGATCTTCTGGTTGTCCTCGCACACCGAGTCGCCACCCTCGATGCGTAGCGCGGTCCAGCTCTGCCCACCGGGGGCGGCCTGGCGATCGCGCTCTTGCAGCCACTCTCGCGTGAAACCGGCGTTGTAGATGCCGCCAGGCCAGGACATCTGCCAGGAATCTTCGATTACCGAGAGAGGTGTGATGGCCGCGAGGTGCGGCGGACGCGTCGCTGCAACGAAGAGCTGCGTGATTCCGGAGTAGGAGAGGCCGACCATTCCGACGCGGTTGTTCAAGGCCCACGACTGTCGCCCGATGATTTCGATGATGTCATACCCATCGGCCTGTTGTGCCGGGTCGAACGTGTCAAACGTTCCTCCGGAGCAGCCGGTGCCGCGCATGTTGACGCCCACGGTCGCGAAACCGAAGGCGTTCGCGATCAGCGTGCCCGGCTGAGGGTTGTCGGGGTTCGACGGATCGTAGCCCGAATACTCGACGACGGTCGGCCAGGGCGGCGGGCCGTAGAAGCGCTCGTCGGGGAAGCGGACCATCGCGGACAGCCGGACTCCGTCGCGCATCACGAGGTAGTTGACGCCATCGGCCGGTTCGTGGCCCTCCTGGGGTCCACCGATGAGTTCCCAGGGAACGCCCACGATCTCCTGCTCGTAGTGCGACTCGGGCGGGTGATCGTCGCGCGCGAGAACACGGAAGGGTTCGGAGACGGCTGGCGGCTCCCGCTGCTCGTCGATCACGAGGTAGCCATCACCTGGGCGCATCGCCATTCCGCCCAGGCTGGGTGGCAGCACTCCCGTGCTGGTGTCGATCACCGTGTGCTCAGCTGGCAGGTAGGCGAACGTGGCTTGACCGAACTCGTCTGCGACGAGCGTCACACGGCGGCGGCCGTCTGGATCGATCAGGGTGAGCTCTTGGCGCGAGGCCGCGCCCGTGACCGTCGCCTGTTGGACGCCCGGAGCGACCGTGAAGGCCGCCGGGACCGATCCGACCGGCGGAGGAAGCGATTCGCTGCCACCGCCACCGCCGTTGGCACCGGTGCTGCCGTCTCCACAGGCAGCCACGGTGAGGGCCAGGGCGGCGCTGAGTACGAGGGAGGATTTCGGGGCAAGCATGGGACTCCTTGGAGCTTGGCGCGCTCGGCATCGCCGCGTTTCTGGCCCCCTGTGCATACCGAGCCGACGGCCTGCCCGGCAAGGCGTGATCCGCGAGATCCACTCCCTTTGCCATGTGGTCCGACTCGTCGGCGGCCGGGCGCGGTGAATAGGGAACCGACGGCAGGAGACACTGGATCCGCCACGAGGCCGGAACCCGCACTGGTGGTCACGCGTGACCGACAAACGGGGCGCCCGGTCCGCGTCGGTTCTGGACCCAGGAGAGCGTCGACGGCTTCTTCTCCTCCGATACTCAGATCACCGGCGTCAACGCTGTCTCGCTAGACTTCGTCCGGGGGATCCTGAACGCGAGCTCCGCCGAGGGTTGCTCGGACTAGAGCTTGGACGCAAGTCCGGCCAAGCGGGAGGCGGGATTCCTTCAGCTGAGACATCGGTGATATCATGATAGGTGGTGTCGGCGGTGCCCAAGCAAGACGGCGATTCCGTGGCAGGCCCGGAGCTTCTGCAAGCTCGGGTGTCCGAACTACGAGCCGTGATCGACACGCTGCCGCTGGCCACCGCGGTCAAGGATTGGCACGGGCGCTTCCTGTACGCGAACGCGGCCGCGGCGCCCGGCTACGGCGTGGCTGCCCATGAGATGATCGGGGCGCTCGAGCGAGATCTGCTGCCCCCCGGCAACGATCTCGAGGACGTCCTAGCCAAGGATCGGGAGGTCATCGACAGCGGGCGCAGCCTAACGGTGCCCGGGTTCCGTTTTCGTACACGAGGCGGCCGGACCATGGTGCTGCACATGACCCGCGACCCCGTTCGCTTCGAAGGCGCCGCCGCGGTTCTCGTCACGGCCATGGACGTGACCGACAGCAGCGAGGCGTCCGTCGGTCGCAGGAAGATCGAGCGCCGGCTGGCGGAAGCGCAGCGACTCGAGGGGCTGTGGTTGATGGCCGGCGGAATCGCCCACGACTTCAACAACCTCTTGGTCGGCGTGCTCGGCAATGCGGATCTGGCGTTACGAGAGGTCGCCACCAACGCCCGCGCGAAGACGTTCATCGAGCGCATCAAGTCCGCAGCCGATCGTCTGGCCGGGCTCAGCCGTCAGATGCTCGCGTACTCGGGGCGCGGCCACGTGGACATCGCGCCAATCGACTTGCCGGCGCTGACCAAGGAGACGCTGGTGCTGCTGGAAGCAGCGATTCCGGCCCGGATGCGCCTCGAGACCTCGCTTCCCGAAGACCTGCCCCTAGTCGAGGGCGACCGCTCGCAGCTGAGCCAGGTGATCACGAACCTGGTGATCAACGCGTCGGAAGCCATCGCGGACGGAGCGGGAACGATCCGAGTCGCGGCGCAACAGGAGTTCCTGGACAGCCACCGTACAGCGAGTCTCGTAACGCGCTCCGTCCGCGGTGCGACGGACCACATCTGCCTGGAGGTGAGCGACGACGGCCCGGGGATGGACGAGGTGACCCGCAGCCGGATGTTCGATCCCTTCTTCACGACCAAAGCGACGCAAGGCCGCGGCCTCGGCCTGGCCGCCGTGATCGGCATCGTGCGGGCGCACCAAGGGGGGCTTCAGGTGGACTCGACGCCGGGCGAGGGCACGCGCGTGCGAGTATGGCTGCCGCTCGCGAGGGACCGCGCACGTATGGTCAGCCCCCGAATTCCGGACGCGACGCCGGCGCGTGTGGGCTGCTCCGTGCTGATCGTCGACGACGAAGCCGTGGTGCGCGAAACCACGACGGACGCGCTCGAGGACCACGGCTTCGTGGTGCAGACGGCGGAGGACGGCGACGGCGCGATCGAGACGGTCCGGCGAATCGGCCGCGTGGATGTCGTACTTCTCGACATGACCATGCCCGGCCTTTCCGTCAGCGACACGCACCGGGCGCTACGCAAGATGCTGCCCGACGTCCCGATCCTGCTTGCCAGTGGCTACAACGAGCCGAAGGTCCTCACCGAACTTCTGGAAGAGGCCGGCACGGAGTTCATCCAGAAACCCTTCTCCGGCGCCGCACTGCTCGAGCGACTGCACCAGCTTCTCCCCTGAGGGGTGTGTGCGCGCACGAGCCGATGTCGAGGGGTCGCGGCGAGGTCGAGGACGCCTCCGGAGCGAATCGAGTTCGGGAACTCGACTGACGTCCGTTCGGCTGGCGTCCATGGACAAAAGGAAGATAGCCACCGTAGCCCGAATTGGTCGTCCTGTCCGGAAACTCCGCCGACGGCGCAACGCAGCCTCTCTGAAGCGATGGTCCAGGATCCCGCCCCGCCGGTCAGCGCGAAACAACCAGCTCTCTGGCCCCCCGGGGGCAAGACGGCGACACACTCAGTGCGGAACGAAAACATCGAACCCTTCCCGCTCTGTCCTCTGGAACGACTGCGATCATCAACCGGGCGGAGTACCCCGGCCCTTCCGTGCGTCCGTATCGCGCCAAGCCTCACCGAAGCCTGGCTTTTTCAGACCAGGCGCTCTCACCGGTACGGGGGGCCCTGCGGGCTACCTGGACGATCCACCGCAGAGTTGCAGGAGAAATTCTCGATCGACGAGGCCTGCGTCCTACCTAGATGTGGCTGCGGACGCGGTGCCAGGGAGGAGCGTCTGAAGCGTTCCCGGAGGTCGCCAAGCTTGCGGCCGGACTGTATTCTCATGCGGCACATCCAACCGGGCCGAAGTCTCGAAGGAGTAGGCGGCCGGGGTACGAAACGTCGCTCCACCGGCGTGTAACGTTGATCCCGCAACACAACCGTTGCGCATCTCCCGCGCGAGGTCGGTTCTTCGACGGCGTTCACGCCCCCCAAAGGAGCAGAGGGCGTAGCGCCTCCAGCTCCTGCAGATAGGCCTTCAACGCCGGGTCGAGGGTCATCTTCTCCGCGAGTTGAAGGAGAGGCCGCCCAAGGTCGCGAGAATATCGAACCGATTGTGGTCCGGCGCGAGCTCTTCGACGTCGCAGCCCGCCCAAGGGCCTCCTGGCCATTCCATGCGATGCTTGCCGAGCTGCACGTCCATCCACGTCCGCGCGCGCCGGACGGCTTGTTGCTCGGATTCCGTCTCGATACGCATCAGAGGCATCGTCCGGATTCGCGCGGGAGATTTGACGATGTCCAGGTATCTGTCACACCGCAGAAGCGCGGGGCCTGCGGGTCGGTTCGAACACGGCGATCATGCCAAGCCGGCACCGGGCCCCTCGACCTGGGCAAATGCGACACGAAACGACTGCGCTCGCTCGAGCAGGAGAATGCGCGGCGGAAGAAGCTCGTGGCGGAGCGCGAACCGCGCCCTGCTCGGCACGCTTCGCCGCCGCGCCGAGGAGCGCGCTAGGCCGCGGGCAAGGACCATCGAGAGGGCAACGCCCACGAACTCGTAGAATTCCATGGGTGCCCACGATCATGTCATTCTCCCTTGCCGAGAGTGGGGGAAGGCGGAGCACGACGGGGGTTTCCGAGTAGCCCGTTGCGACATGCGCAATGTGCAATGTTGCCGAAGTGCCGCACCTCGGCCGAGATCTGCTAGGCACAAGAGGAACGGCACGCCGATCGCGCCGATCTAGACGGAGGGATAGGATGAGAAATCGACTCGGTTTGCTTGCATGCGCGCTGGCCCTTGTCAGCGCGTGTGGCGATGGGACTTCTATGCCGAACACGGACGGTCCGACCGATCCGCCGCCCGTGACCGAGCCTGAGCCTCCGGGCCCGCCCCCGGTCGAGATCGAGATCGATGCCGGCGCGCTGCAGCCTGGGTGCGAACCGCTGCATCCCGATTGCCTCCTGCCGTTCCCTTCCAACTTCTACACGGTCGAGGATTCTGCGGCGTCGACGGGGTTGCAGATCTCGTTCACACGCGAAACGCTCCCTGCCAATCAGAACGGCGTTCGGATCGATCCCGGTCCCTGGACGGAGAACGATGGCTTCAGCCCAGGTTCGGCAGTCGCAGTCCGCTACGCGGATGTCGATCTCGCCGCGTCCGGCGCTCCTCCCATTACCGACATCGCGCGCTCGCTAGGGGCTGGCTCTGCGACCGTCGTCGTCGACGCCCACACGGGTGAGCGTTGGCCCCATTGGGCAGAACTCGACGCGAACGCGGCAGACGAGGTTCCAGTTCTCTTCATTCGTCCGGCGAAGAACTTCCCCGAAGGCCATCGGATCGTCGTCGGCATCCGCAGGCTCGTCGATTCGGAGGGCAACGACGTTGCGCCGACGGACGTGTTCCGTGCCTACCGCGACGACCTATCTACCGGCGTCCCCGCAGTCGAGGACCGACGGGCGGCGATGGACGCGGTCTTCGAGACTCTCGCGGGCGCGGGTGTGGACCGATCCGATCTTCTGATCGCGTGGGATTTCACCGTCATCAGCACCGAGAATCTAACGGGCCCCCTGCTCAGCATCCGAGATCAGGCGTTCGAGATCCTGGGCGACGCATCCCCGACGTTTGCGATCTCCGAGGTGCGCGACGTCGACAGCGACCGATGGAGCCGGGAAGTCGAAGGCACTTATGAGGTTCCGCTATTCCTCGAGGGAGCGGGAGAGCCCGGATCGATTCTTCGCCGGGACGCGCTGGGCCAACCGACGGCGAGCGGGACATTCACGGCCCGCTTCGTGTGCGGAATCCCCCCGCCGGGTCCGGGGCTACTCAAGGCGATGGTCTATGGCCACGGACTCCTCGGGACCGGCAACCAGGCCCTGTCGTCCGGCCCAGGTCTAGTCGGGCGCGAGTTCGGGCGCGTCTCTTGCGGCACGGACCTCGTCGGGATGGCCGATGAGGACACGATCAACGCGATCGGCATCTTGCAGGACATCTCGACGTTTCGTTCGCTCGCCGACCGGCTGCTCCAGGGGCATCTCAATACCCTGTTTCTCGGCCGCCTCATGATTCACCCGGATGGCCTCGGCTCGGATCCGGCCTTTGCCGACTTGGCAGCCGGGGATGACGCCAACCTCCAGTACTACGGGATCAGCCAGGGCGGCATCATGGGAGTCGCCACGACTGCCGTTGCGACGGATTGGAGCCGCGCGGTTCTGGGAGTTCCGGGGATCAACTACTCCACGCTCCTGAACCGAAGCGTCGATTTCGACCCCTTCTTCGAAGTGATGCAAGGGTCCTATGCGTCCCCCTACGATCAGGCGTTGATCCTGATGCTGATCCAGATGCTCTGGGACCGGGGGGAGGGAAACGGCTACGCGAATCATCTCGCTGATGATCCGCTGCCGGGAACCGCGGAAGACAAACGCGTTCTCCTTCACGTCGCGTTCGGAGACCATCAGGTCGCCAACGTGACGACCGATGTGCTTGCACGGACGATGGGGATCCCGATCTCGTGGCCCGCCATCGCCGACGGTCGCCACCCAGACGTCGAGCCCTACTGGGGGCTCGATCGCTTGGAAGCGTTTCCCCACGAAGGGTCCGCGCTCATCATCTGGGACTCGGGGATTCCGGCGCCCCCGACCGACAACATTGCGCCGCGCGAAGGCGACGATCCTCACGACGATCCGCGTGGCGAACCGATCTCCGTCGAGCAGCGCGGCGTGTTTCTAGACAGCGGGACGGTGATCGACGTGTGCGGAGGGCTGTGTACGGCCGAGCAGCGCTGAGGGGTCGCTCACCCCGTCCGGTCCGGAAACTCGGCCGACGGCGCAACGCAGCCTCTCTGAATCAATGGTCCAGGATCCCGCCCTGCCGCTGGCGACGCCGGAGGGGTCCTTCGAGCTCGGCCGGCCCTCTGGGGGACGATGACCAAGCCGCCGCAACCCTCGCCGCACTGCATCCACGATAAAGTGGAGAGCCGGGCGACCGGCGGCCCCGCCCCGCCGGCCGCCGCGAACCAACCAGCTCACTGGCCCCCCGGGGGGCCAGACGGCGACACACTCAGACACGCTCAGACACACTCGCGCAGAGGCGCTGCGCTCAGCAAATGGACGCTTGCTCGAGACCGCGCGGTGGCATACCAGGCGAACTAGATGGCCAACTCCTCCAACAAGCCGATGCGTCTGGCTGCCATGGGCCTGGCTCTCACTTGCCTTTGCGGGCCCATCGGTGCCTCTGCCCAACCTTCGCTCCTCGCGGGCGAAACGAAGGTCATGGCTTCCGACGGAGCAGCCAGCGACCGGTTTGGGTTTGGTCTCTCACTGGACGGTGACACCGCCGCCGTGGGCGCCCATCAGAACGGCCCCGGCGCGGTCTACATCTACGAACGCGACGCCGGTGGGCCAGGGAGTTGGGGCGAGGTGAAGAAGCTCGTCGATTCGGGGTTGGTCGACGACTTCGGCGCCAAGGTGTCGCTCAGCGGCGACACGCTGGCAGTACGCTCCGACGGAGACGGCGTCTACATTTTCGAACGTGACGAAGGTGGCCCGGACAACTGGGGCGAGGTCACCAAGTTCGGCGGCACATTCTCCGGCGACCTCGCGCTCGACGGCGACACGCTCATCGTCGGCGATCTCGACACCGCCCTCATCTACGGCCGCGACGTCGGGGGCGCTGACAGCTGGGGACAGATCAAGCTCATCACCGGCGCGAGCGTCGGCGCAGTGATCAACTCCGCGTTCGGCCTTCGCGTTTCGATCGACGGAGACACGGCCGCCGTTGCAGCGACCGCAGACGGTGGTGCTGAGTTCGCGACCGGAGCCGTCTATGTCTTCGAGCGCGACCTGGGCGGCACGGACAACTGGGGACTCGTCACCAAGCGGACCGCGTCCGATGGCGAACAAGGCGACAAGCTGGGCCTCGCGCTCACGCTCCGAGGCGATCGGCTGGTTGCCGGCGCGGCGACCCACGATCCCGGCGGCAACCACCAGGGAGCGGCGTACCTCTTCGAGCGCGACCAAGGTGGCGCAGAAAACTGGGGTGAGGTCAGGAAACTCCTCCCCTCCTCCAAGGGCAAGGTCGGACTGTACGGCAGCGCGGTTGGAGTGTCCGGCGACACGATCGTGATCGGCGCCAGGTACGACGAGAACCGGAACCTCCGCGCGGGCGCTCTCTACGTTTACCAGCGCGATCTCGGCGGGGGCGAGGCATGGGGACAGGCCAAGCTGATCACCGCAACCGACGCGACCGGCAACGAAGAGCTGGGAGAATCCCTCGCGGTGAGCGGGACCACGGTCCTCGGCGGCGCCAGCGGCGACGCAGGCTTCCAGGGCGCCGCCTACATCTTCGACGACGACGCGTTCTGCGACCCGACACCTGCCGGGTGTGCGCACACCTTCCCGAACGGGACGGTGTCGTTCAAGCAGACGTCGACCGACAAGGAACAGACTACCACGTTGATGAAGAAGGGCCCCGCGCTCAGCCAGCTGGATCTCGGTGATCCGCTCGCACTAGGTGGAACCGGGTACACGGCATGCGTTTACGACGACGCGAACCTGCTCGTCGGCTCGATGAAGATCGACCGCGCCGGCAGCTCGTGCCGCGGCCAGTTCTGCTTCAAACCCGTCGGGGACTCCCCTCCCAACGGAAAGGGGTGGCTGTACCGCGACAGGAACCGGTCGGCCGACGGCACGCTGCTCATCTCACTGCGCGCCGGCACCGCCGGCAAGTCGAAGATCAAGCTCAAGGCAATCGCGGAGACCTCGAAGGGGCAGAATCCACAGGGAATCACCGCTGCGCTGCACGGTTCGACGAGCGTCACCGTGCAGCTTCACGGCGACGATCTCGCGAGCTGCTTCTCGGCCACGCTCGACCAGGTCAAGAAGGACACCGGCACGATCTTCGTCGCGAAGAAGTGATCGGCGAGAAGACGCCGTCTTCTGGTTGTGTCGACCCGGGCGACGATCGACCGTCAAGCTGCGATGCGGTAGTCGTGGAGCAGGCCACCTAGCACCGGCAGCGCGACGAGGTTGCCGTCCGCCAAGGGCGGCTGCATGAGTTCTGGATACGGCGCCGGGATCGCGTGGATCGCCTGCGACGGCCGCGCGCCGTTGTAGTAGGCCACGTAGGCATTCAAGACGCGGCGTAGGTGCGCGACGCTCACGAAGAGGAAGTGATTGAGCGCCTCCTCGCGCAGCGTCCGGTTGAACCGCTCTACATGCGGCGAGGCGTTCGAGGCCCCGTAGGGGATCGGGATGCCCATAGTCCGCGAAAACCCGTAACGCCCCACCTCAAGGGCGAGGTGTCGGAGACGAGGTCGGGCGCGGCCCAGTGCACGAAGTGACCGGCGGGCCAATGGGGCCTTTGATGTATGCTACCGCCAGCCTCAGCGCAGTGCCGGTTCGATGTCACTTCGCGCGAAGTCTTGCCCCTTGAAGAGGAGCGGCTC
>JAJCZO010000405.1 GCA_029262355.1 Deltaproteobacteria bacterium | reverse complement strand
TCTAGCAGGTTGTTGAAAAGCTCCGGACCGAGCCTTTCAACAGCCTGCTAGGTCGAAAACTGCTGCTCGCCCGCGCGTGTCCGCTGGGCGTTGATGCTGAAAAGCACCTCGGATCGCCGGGTTCTTGCCGAACCGCCTCAGGAAATGTCTTGCCTCTGGGCCGTGCTGTGGGGCATCAACTGGAGTCGTTGCGCGAGAGGGGCGGAGATCGTCCCGCCGGCGCACGCCCTTGGGGGGTCTGCATGCTTCGCAATCGAATTCGGTCGTCCTGGAACGTCGCCTCGCTCGCCCTTGCGGCTGCGGCGGTGTTGCTGCCCAATGCCGTGCAGGCACAGAGCTTCGTGAACTTCGAGTCCGGCCAGGTTCGGCCTCTGGCGATTTCGCCCGACGGGACCAAGATCTTCGCGACGAACACGCCGGACAACCGACTCGAGATCTTCGACGTCTCCGGTGGCACGCTGGTCCACTTCGGTTCGGTTGCGGTCGGCATGGAGCCGGTGTCGGTCGCGGCCCGCAGCAACGCCGAAGTGTGGGTCGTCAATCATCTCTCGGACAGCGTCAGCGTCGTCGACGTCAGCTCGGATCCGCCGCGCGTCACGAGGACGTTGCTCGTGGGCGACGAGCCGCGCGACATCGTCTTCGCTGGTGCGGGCGGCAATCTCGGGTTCATTTCCGCCGCACATCGCGGTCAGAACAACCCGAACGCCCCTCAGCTCACCACCGAGGGAATCGGCCGTACGGACGTATGGGTGTTCGACGCGACGAGCCTCGGCGCGAGCATGGGCGGCGACGAGGTGTCGATTCTCAGTTTCTTCGGGGACACGCCGAGGCCGCTGGCTACCGACGGCAACACGGTGTGGGTCGGAGTCTTTCATTCCGGCAACAAGACGACTGCCATCAACGAGGGCGCGGTTTGCAACGGGGGGGCGGGGGCCGCGCCGTGCCTCGTCGCCGGCACGCTGATGCCTGGCGGACTGCCAGCTCCGAACCAGAATGCCGGCTTCGTCACCGGACCCGAGGTCGGCCTGATTCTCCGTCAGAACACGACGACGGGTGATTGGGAGGACGAGTTGGGGCGCGACTGGAGCGCGGCACTGCGTTTCGACCTGCCCGACTTCGACGTGTTCGGGATCGACGCGACGGTGTTCCCCCCCGTCGCCAACGGCGTGCAGCATTCCGGCGTGGGCACGATCAACATGAACGCGATCGTGAACCCGGTGAATGGGAATCTGTACGTGACCAACACCGAGGCGCGCAACGAGGTTCGCTTCGAAGGCCCTGGGGCGTTTTTCGGAAGCACGAGCGTCATCGGTCACCTGCACGAGGCGCGGATCACGGTCATCGACGGTGCCACGGTCTCCCCGCGGCACCTGAACAAGCACATCAACTACGCCGTCGTTCCAAGCTCTCCGGGTGTGAAAGACCATAGTCTCTCGACGCCACTGGGGATGGCCATCTCCGCCGACGGCTCGACGCTATACGTGGCCGCGTTCGGTTCGAGTAAGGTCGGCATCTTCGATACGACGCAGCTCGAGAACGACACCTTCACGCCGAGCAGCTCGGACCACGTTTCGGTCACGGGGGGTGGCCCGACCGGCCTCGTGCTCGACGAGGCGAACGACCGTCTCTACGTGTTCACGCGCTTCGACAACTCGATCTCGGTAATCGACACGAACACGAACGCCGAGGTCGATCACCTCGCGGCCTACAACCCGGAACCGGCAGAAGTCGTGGACGGCCGCTCCTTGCTGTACGACGCGAACGAGACGTCGAGCAACGGCGAGGCATCGTGTTCGTCGTGTCACGTGTTTGGTGATTTCGACAGTCTCTCCTGGGATCTCGGCAACCCCGACGAGGTCGACGTTCTGAACAATCCTCTGCCCCTGCGGATTCCGGTCATCAGCGGTTTCCAGGACTTCCATCCTTTGAAGGGGCCGATGACGACGCAGACGCTGCGGGGCATGGCGACGCACGGCTCGATGCACTGGCGTGGCGACCGCACCGCGGGCAATGATCCAGGGGGCTCCGTCTTCGACGAAGACGGAGCGTTCAAGAAGTTCAACCCCGCCTTCGTTGGTTTGGTCGGTCGCGACACGGAGCTTTCGGACCCTCAGATGCAGGCGTTCACCGACTTCATCTTGACGGTCGAGCTGCCGCCGAACCCGATTCGGTCACTCGACAACTCCCTGACGGTGCAGGAGCAGGCCGGGCGGGATCTCTTTTTCGGTCGCACGACCGACTCCGTGTTCAACTGTGAGGGTTGCCACCGGTTGGACCCGGCGCAGGGCTTTTTTGGTTCCGACGGTTTCGGCACCTTCGAGGGGGAGACGCAGGCCTTCAAGGTCGCGCACATGCGCAACCTGTATCAGAAGGTCGGAATGTTCGGCATGGCGCCGGTTGGCGGGGTGGGTGGTCCGTTCCCGCATACCGGCGACCAGGTGCGCGGGGTCGGGTTCTTGCACGACGGTAGTGTCGACACGGTTTTCCGATTCCTGTCGGCCAGCTTGTTCTCGATCGACGATACCGAGCAGCAGAATCTCGAGGCGTTCAGCCTCGCGTTCGATACCGATTATGCTCCGATCGTCGGTCAACAGATCACGCTCACCGACTCGAGTGCGCTCGCGGTCGATGCGCGAATCAGTTTGATGATCGCGCGAGCGGCGGCCGGCGAGTGTGATGTCGTCGTGAAGGGTACGATCGCCGGCGAGGATCGCGGCGCCGCGCGCCTCCCCGGTGGCAACTTCCAGATGGATCGAGCGGCCCAGGTGCTGGGCGACGCGGCGCTGCGTGCCGAAGCGAACGCCGGCGGGCAGGAACTCACCTACACGTGCGTTCCCCCGGGCTCGGGGACGCGGATCGGAGTCGATCGTGACGAGGACGGCTTCTTCGATCGAGACGAGATCGACGCGGGTGCTGATCCGGCAGACCCGGGCAGTACGCCGCCTGCGCCGACGCCGTCACCCACGCCCGTGCCGACGCCGAGCCCGACTCCACCAGAGACCCTGGCTCCCATCCGGTCGACGGTCTTCAAGCTGCTCGACGACGCGGTCCCGCCCATCACGCCCATCAGGCGGCGGCTGACCTTCAAGTCGACGAAGAAGAAAACGACGGCGAGCGGGGTGGTTGCGCCGGCGTGGGGCAGTGCCGGTGACCCGACGGTTGGAGGCGCGACCGGAGGTGGCGCGACGCTGATGGTGTACAAGGTGGGCGGCGACGTGACCGACGTCATGACGCTCACGCTGCCTGCCTCTTCCTGGCAGCGGATCGGGAAGCCTTCTCTGCCGGGATACAAGTATCTCGATAAGAACCAGGTCAACGGGCCGATCAAGGCGGTTAAGATCATCAAGGGTAAGCTCACCGTCAAGGGCAAGGGCAGTGGGCTCTACGAGCTGGCCGACGCGCCCCAGGGCACGATGGCGCTCCGCCTGCAGTTGGCCGAAGGCGAGGTGTGGTGCACCGAGGCTTCCGCCCGTGCCCCCGCGATCAAGTTCGACAACACCAGTCGGTTCTTCGGCGACAAGCACACGGAGGCTCCGGCCGTCTGCCCGGCGGTGCCCGCGCCGCCGCCTACGCCCACCCCGGTGCCGACCCCGACCCCGACTCCGCCCCCGTACGGTTCGGCGTCCTCCGCGTTCGTGGCGCGGGGCGTAAATCTGCTCAACTAACCGCGACGCGCTCCGTCACCTGAACGTGAGGCGTGCACCGCCGCCGACGTCGCGCGAAGCGCGCACCTCCTGCGGCGCAGTGGACCCGGGTCGGGTCTCGCTCTGGCTCACCGGGGCTCGAGTCGAAGCGTGAGCGGGTGGGGAGCGAAGCGGATGAAGATGTCGCTCCAGTACTTGTCGCCCATGAGTTGGGCGACTTGCTCGGCCTTGTCGGGCTCGGGGATTCCCTCGATCTTCGAGAACTCTTTTTCCGCGATCTTCACGGTCATGTATGGTTTGGTGGTGCTCTCTTCGACCTTCTCGGTGGCACTACTTCCGAGCCTCACGTAGACGTCGCCGTCGATCACGACCAGCCAGACGGGAAACTCGTAGAGATCCTCTCCCGGCTCCGTTGTGCCGAGTTCGATCGTTTCTTCCTCGACCCAGTCTGCCGGCGTCCACGCGTCTTCGGCGCGTCCCGACGTGATGGTGCACAGGAGCGCGGCCGTTGCGGTCGCCACGGTCATCGAAGTCTTAGCTGAAAAGGGCATGGGGTCTCCCCGTTGTGGGCGCGATGAGAATCGCCGCCCGACTCCTACTGCAATGGTGCGGAGAGTGGAAGCCGGCTGTTCCCGGGCGAAGATCGACTTCCCGGAGGACTTGGGCCACGCGCTCGGCCGCGGCAGCCCGCGTCGTCGGCGACGGCTACCGCGTGGGACCATCCTCATCTCCGGCGTCGACTGCGTTCGCTTCCAGGTCTCGTGGTGGCTCGTAGGCCTCGAAGCGCCCCAGTCCGCACACGCTGCGCGAGCCCTCGAGCACCTGGATGAGGTCGAGGTCGCAGAGGCGGTCGAGCGGCGTCGTGTAGCCGAAGCCGCCTTGCATGCGTAACCCGTAGCAGCGCTGCGGAAGCTGGTTTTGCCAGATGGCACCGCCGCGCATGTGGAACAGGATCGTGTCGTCATCGACGATCTCGCTTCGGTAGATCCGCGCGATCTGCAGACAGCGCTTCGGGCTCGTCGTGGCGTTTGGATCCGCTTGGCGGAAGTCCGGGTTGGTGGTGACGGCTGGGCTGCAGGCAAGTGCGAGGATGACGGGCAGGGCTATCGCGAGTCGGAGGCTCATGGACGCGCCCGTCGTCAGCTGCTCTTGCTCGGCCGGGGCCGCGTGGTGGGTGCGAGTTCGGGCGCGAGCGACGCCACGACGCGTGCAATCTCATCGACGTCGAGCCGTTCGCGGAGACCCAGTAGCTCGGTTCGGTCGATCAGGCTCCCGAGGCTGATGAACAACCAGGTGCGGGCGTTCAGGTCGATGTCGGCCGAGATCAGTTTTTGATTCTGGGCGTCCGCGTACAGGCCGTGAACGAAGTCGTAGGTCTCCAGGAAGTGCGCCCGGAGCTTGGCATTCACCTCGGGTTCTTCTGTCGCGATCTCGGCCCGCGCGCGCAGCATGAGAGTCGACGTGTCGCGCTGGAGGTCGTCGAAGTACCAGATCCCCAGCGCGAGAAGCGCGTCGACCGGCGTCGCGCTCTCGGCCGCCACCTTCTGCCAGTTCGCGAGGATCTCGCCTGACCCGAGCTCGATCGCTTCGAGGTAGAGCTCTCGCTTGCTGTCGAAGTACCGGTAGAGCGTGGGCTCGCTGATCCCGATCTCGTTCGCGATGTCCGCGGTGCCCGTTTCTCGGTAGCCCTTTCGGGCGAAGGCCCTCATCGCGGTTCGCAGGATTTCGGCACGCCGCTCGGCCGCAGGGCGCCGTGCGGCACGCGCCCGCGGAGCAGGAGATGGACGGCCCATGGGTTGCAACTACACGCCGCGGCGCGGGTCGATCAAGCGTTACGTTTCTGAGCCTCGTCGAGCGAGCTTCGCACCGCGTCGAGCCTTGCGTCGGCGAGCTCTCGAATGTCTGGGTGGGTCCAGATGTACTCGAGGTCGTCGATGACCCCCTGGCGCACGATCCGCCCGACCTCCTCGGGCTCCATGCCGTCCTGGATCGCTTCTTCTACGGCCGGTTCATCGGTCGTTTCGGGGCCGCCGAACTCGGGCAGCCGATTGCGAGCGCTCGTCACAATCTTGGTCTTCGTGTTGCCGGCGCACAGAGCGGAGGCACTCAGGCCGTAGCCGGTGCCTTCCATCCGCAGGGTCTCGGAGAGTCCGACGACGGCGTACTTGCTCGCGACGTACGGCGCGAGAGCGGGGTGTGGCCACATTCCCGCGGTCGATGCCGTGTTGACGACGTGTTTCTCTCCGGGCTGCTCCTTCATCCTCGGGATGAATGCCTGCAGGCCATGAATCACGCCGTGCAGGTTCACCGCGAGTACCCAGCTCCAATCGGCCCGGGTCAGTTGATCGATCGTCCCGAAGGTCACGACTCCGGCGTTGTTGCACAGCAGGTGGACCGCGCCGAGTTCCCGGTACGCGGCTTCGGCGAGGGCCTCTACCGAGTCGGCCTTCGTCACGTCGGTCTCGATCGCGAGGCCGCGAACGCCGAGCTTCTCGACCTCCGCCTGAACCGCGCCCGCGGCCGATAGCTCCACATCGGCGATGACGACGTTCATGCCCGCGTCGGCGAATGCCAGTGCCATGCCGCGGCCGATGCCGGAGCCCCCGCCGGTGATGACGGCGTTCTTGCCCGAGAGATCTTTCATTCGATTACCTTTGGGTTGCCTTCTGTCCAAGTCGTCTTGAGTTCGCGTCGGGTGATCCGCCACCCCTGCGGGGTGCGCACGAGCTCGTCGCGGTAGGTTCCCGCCAGAACGAAATGGGGGCCGTCCTGCGCCGAGTTCCGGATGTGCTGCGCCATGAGGTAGCAGTGGCTCGTCGCGGAATCGTCCTGGACCTCGATTTCGAAGTTGGTGATGTAGTGCTGAGAGCCGTCGAGCGGCTCGAGTGCGTTGCGACAGATCTGCTCGATCTTCGCGTAGCCCTTGTGTTCGCCGAGCGTGCCGTAGTCGGCGACCGCGTCGGGCAGGAAACACGTGGAGAGGCGCTGCCAGTCCTTGGCGTCGAGCGATGTACCGTACCGAATCAGAAGGTCCTGAATCGCCAGACGATCGCGGAGGCTCTCGAGGCTTTCGTCACTCATGAAAGTCGCTCAAGCCTCGATTACGAGCTTGCCGCGGTTCCCGCCGCGGAACATCTGGCAGAACGCGTCGCCGGTGTTCTCGACGCCGTGGATCATCTGCTCGACGTTCTTGATCTTCCCCTCCCTCAGCCAGGCACTCAGCTGTGCGATGCCTTCGGGGTAGCGCTCTACCTGGTCTGTCACCATGAAGCCCTGCAAGAGCGCGCGGGCCGTGATGACCTTGAACATGTTCCTGGGTCCGGGGGGTGGCTCGACCCGATCGTACGCAGCCAGCGCTCCGGAGAGGATGACGCGTGCGCCTTGCTTCAGACGGGCGAGCGTTTGGTCGAGCGTGTCGCCGGCGACGTTGTCGAAGTACACATCGACGCCGTCCGGGCAGTGCTCGTCGAGTCCGGCGGCGACCCCGCCGGGCGCCTTGTAGTTGATGGCAGCGTCGATGCCGAGCTCGTCGACGAGCCATCGACACTTTTCGTCGCTGCTCGTCGTGCCGACGACGCGGCATCCGAGGATCTTCGCCATCTGGCAGGCGACATTGCCGACTGCGCCAGCTGCGGTGCTGACGAGCACCGTGTCTCCGGGCTGGGGCTTGCCGATGTCGACGAGGCCGAAGTAGGCCGTGAGGCCCGTCGCGCCGAGGAGGCCCAGGTAGGCCGAGAGCGGCACGCTGGGATCGGCGACCATCTTGGTGATGTAGTCTGTGCCGTCTGCGAGGGAGTAGGACTCCCACGCGGTGCGGCCCATCACCAGTTCCCCTGCGGTGTAGTCCGAATTCTTCGATTCCAGGACCTTGCCGAGGATCAATCCGGTGACCGGCGCGCCGATCTCCATCGCGGGCATGTATTCGTCGCCCGAGCCCTCGTTCATCCACTGCCGGAACCCCGCGTCGAGCGAAATATAGAGGTTCTGGATGAGGAATTGGCCCTCCCCGGCCTGAGGAATCGGGGCCTCCCGGCACTCGAAATCGCTCTCGTTGGGGTTGCCGACGGGCCGTGCGCGCAGGTGGATTCTCAGATTCTTGTCACTCATTTCCGTTCCAGGGGCGGGCGGCGAAGAGGCCGCGGGTACCGGGCGGCACTACGATGAAGGTAAGGCGACTGTCAATCGGGTTTCCTGCCGTTGACAACGATTCGGTGGGGATTCCATAGTCGGTGGGTGCGTCCCACTGACCCCTCATCGGGGGCTCCCCTCTCGGAAGAAGTCTTGACCGACGATCCGGCTTCCCTTCAGCAGGCGCTGCAATTGAAGCAGCAGCTGCTCGGAGCGGTTCTGGAGGCGTCGTACGACGGGATCTGCCTGATCTCGCCGGAAGGGACCTTTCTCGAGATGAACGGAGCCTTCGAGCGCATCACCGGCTTGAAGCGTTCCGAGTGGCTCGGGCGCACGATCGACGACATGCGAAGTGCCCCAGGCGTGACGAGAAATTCGGCGGCTCTCCAGGTGCTGAACGGCTCCTACCCGGCGACGACATTGGTGAACATCTCGGGTGGAGAGCTGATGCTCGTGACCGCCAGCCCCCACTTCGGGGACCGCGGGGAGTTGATGAGCATCATCTTGAACGTTCGCAACATCACGCAGCTGAATTATCTCAAGCGGCAGATAGAAGAGGAAGATCGCGACGACGGCGCCCCAACCGGTGGCCCCTCGATCGTCCAAGAGCGCCTCACGAGGGCGGGCTTCGACGAGTTCGTCGTGAAGAGCCCCATCATGGAGAGCATCGTCGCGACGGTTCTCCAGATCGCGGACTTCGATCTGACGGTCTTGATCGAGGGCGAGACCGGGGTCGGCAAGGGCATCTTGGCCAGTCTGATCCATCGGCTGAGCCGTCGCGCCGACAGGCCCTTCATCGAAGTCAACTGTGGCGCCATTCCCGAATCGCTCGTTGAGTCCGAGTTGTTCGGCTACGAGCCGGGTGCCTTCACGGGCTCGGCGCGCACGGGGAAGAAGGGCTATTTCGAGGCCGCCGAGGGAGGGACGATCTTCCTCGACGAGATCGGCGAGCTTCCCAAGGAGTCCCAGGCGAAGCTTCTGAAGATTCTCGACGATCGGATGCTCACCCGGGTGGGCGGTACCGGCCAGCGTCGGCTCGACGTGCGCATCATCGCCGCCACCAACCGGCGGCTGCGTGACTTGGTGCGTCACGGCCAGTTCCGCGCGGATCTGCTGTATCGTCTCGAGACGATCCCAATCGTCGTGCCGCCTCTGCGCGATCGCAAAGAGGACCTGAAGGCGCTGATCTACAGCTTTCTCGATCGGTACAACCAGGAGTTCGGCACAGACAAGGTAATCGCGTCCGAAGCCGTGCGGCGCCTGATGGAGAATCCGCTTCCGGGCAACGCCCGGGAGCTCAAGAACCTGCTCGTGCGGCTCGTTCTCACCTGCCACGACGCGGAAATCGGCCTGTCGCACGTCCGCGAAGTTCTCGGTCACACTGGAAACGAGGGCGGGACGGCAACACCGCGCGCCGAACTGCCTGCGGACGCGCCCCCGGCCTCCATGAAGGAGCGGATCGAGGAGTTCGAGCGGTCGATCCTCGTGGAGTACTCGCATCAGTGCCGCTCGACGTACGAAGTCGCAGACCGTCTGGGGATCAACCAGTCGTCGGTGGTCCGCAAGATGAAGAAGTACGGCATCCCGCCGCCTGCGTCTCATTGACGAGCTGCGTCGTCGATCCGACCGGCCGCGCGCGCGCATCGCGGCGCAATGCCCCGATGCATTCTCGATGCGGTCTTGCATCGGTCCCCGAGGGTTCTTCCGGGAGTTCGGTCGGTTTTGCCGCCGGGCCGTCTGGCCGGCAGGTTGCTTTCTCGTCTCCTGCCGGCGTTCTGCGTGCTCGAGCGCCAGTATTGCCGGAGACAAGGGGACGAGATCATGGCGCAAGACGAGAAGGACGCGCGCACCGCTGAAGCGGAGAGGGCCGGCATCCCGCCCTTCGAATACGCGCCGATGGGGCCCGAGCAGCTGCGGGATCCCTACCCGACGATCGCGCGGGCTCACCGCGAGGCGCCAGTCTTCTTCAATCCCGATTTCAGCCTCTGGGTGGTCACGCGCTACGAGGACATCTGGACGGTTTTGAAGGACAGCGACCGCTTCACCTCCTCGGCCTCGACCTCGGTCGGCACAGAGGTGCCTGAAGAAGTGAAGGCAGTTCTCGCCGAGGGCTTCGGTGAGGTCGACACGCTGGTGACGAATGATCCACCGGCTCACACACGGTTTCGGAGCCTCGTGAACAAGGCGTTCACGCCGCGTCGGGTCCTGGGCCGCGAGGACCACGTTCGGGAGATCGCAAACGGGCTGATCGACGCCGTCATCGACGCGGGACGTGCGGACATCGTGAGCGCGTTTGCCGTTCCGCTGCCGCTCACGGTGATCGCGGAGATCCTCGGCGTGCCGACTGCGGACATGGCGAAGTTCAAGGCGTGGAGCGACGACATCACGGCGCGCCTCATGCCGTTGCCGATCGAGCGACAGGTCGAGTGTGCCCGAAGCCTCGTCGACTTCCAGCACTACATGAACGCGATGCTCGAGGAGCGAGCGGAGTCACCCCAAGACGACATGCTCACCGACCTGCTCGGGGCACGGGCGGAGGGAGTTGAGCCCCTGACGCGCGGCGAGATGTTGAACATGCTGCAGCTGATGCTCGTTGCGGGCAACGAGACCACCACGAGCCTCATCGGCAGTATGGTCGCGATCTATCTCGATCGTCCCGAGGAGTGGCGCGCGATCGGCGCGGACCCGAGCCTCGCTCCGGCGGCTGTCGAGGAGGTTTTGCGGATGGAATCGCCGGTGCAGGGGCTGTTTCGAAGTACGACCGAAGAGGTCGAACTCGGCGGGGTACGTCTCCCGAAGGGGGCCCACATCCAGCTCCTGTACGGCGGTGGCAATCGTGATGCGTCCGAGTTCCCGAATCCCGGCGAATTTCTGCCGGGACGTCCGAACGGTGCCTCGCATTTGGCGTTTGGGGGCGGAGTGCACTTCTGTCTGGGAGCGGCGCTTGCGCGTCTAGAGGGGCGCGTGGCGCTCGAGACTCTGACGCAGCGACTACCGCACATCCGCCGCGACCCCGACGGTGCGGCCGCGCTTCGCCCGCATTTCTTCTTGCGCGGGTATGAGCAGCTGGAGATTGCGTGGGGGGCGGGCCGCTGAGCGACAGCGCCACCTCGCGCGGCGCCCTCCATGGCGTGCGTATCGTCGAGTGTGGGGAGGGCGTTGCTGCTCCATTCTGCACGCGAGTCCTGGCAGACCTTGGTGCGGAAGTCTGGAAGCTCGAACCTGTAGATGGCGACGCGTCCCGGACATGGGGGCCGTTTCCCGGTGGTCGGCCAGACGCAGAGGCAAGTGCAACGTTCGCGTACCTCAACGCCGGCAAGAAGAGTGTGCGTCTCACCGGGGAGCCGAATGGGGACGAGGCAATCGCCTCGAGCCTGATTGCGCACGCCGATGTATTCGTGACGAATGTAGTCGCGTCGGGTCGCGAGAATCGTTTTGGGATCGACTTCGACGCCCTAGGCCGCGAGCGTCCCGACCTGGTTGCGATCCAGCTCTCGCCGTACGGTGCGTCGGGCCCGTGGGCGGGCGCCCCGGGGCACGGAATCAACGTGTGCGCGGCGGCGGGGATCAGCGTGATTCTCGGCGAGCCGAACCGAGTGCCCCTATCGTTTCCGGCGGAGCTGCCCGGTCTTCAGGCGGGCCTGCACGGCGCGGGCGCGGTTCTGGCGGCGCTTCTTTCAAGACTCAAGAGCGGCAACGGGCATTGGATCGACGTCTCGGAAGCCGAGGTGCTCGCATACTACGCCGGCGGCATGTCGCTCTTCATTCTCGGGTCCGGCGGCGATTGGATGCGCCGCGGTTTCGAGCGCCACGGAAGCATTTATCCATCGGGGTTCTATCCCTGCAAGGACGGCTTCGTCTTCATGGCCACCCAGACCCGCGCGCAGTGGTCCGGTTTCCTCGAACTGATGGGCCAACCCGACTGGGCGAAGGAAGACCCGGCGTTCCAGGACGGCGTGGCGATCGGGTTCGAGCGCGCGGAAGAGGTCGATCTCCATTTCATTCCGTGGCTGCTCGAGCACACGCGGGCGGAGCTCACGGAGTTGGCGCGCGACGCCGGCCTCGTGCTGGGACCGATCAACGAACCGAAAGATGTGCTCGAGAGCTCCCATCTCGAAGCGCGAGAGTTTTGGACCGAAGCCATCGTGGGTGGCGAGAAGCTGCGCATTCCCGGGATGGGCTACCGGCTCTCCGCTACGCCGTACTCTCTGGGGCCGGTACCTCGACTCGGTGAACACCGCGAGATCGCGCCCGTTGATGCGCCGGCCAGCGAAGGCGAGCCGCTCGTACCCGGCCCCCGCCGGCCGCGGCCGCTTGCAGGCTATCGCGCGGTAGAATTCGGCTTCAACTGGGCGGGGCCGATGGTCGGACAGATCCTCGCCGACATGGGCATGGAAGTCATCAAGGTCGAGACGGCCGGGCGCCTCGACTTCATGCGTCACTGGAAGCACGCACGTCGGTTCTTCCACAACGCCAACCGCAGCAAGCTCTCGGTCTCGGTTGATGTGAAGAAGTCCGAGGGGCGCGAGTTGGTGTGTTCGCTGGTTCGCGAGTCTGATCTGGTGTTCGACAACTTCGCTGCCGGGGTCATGTCCCGAAACGGCCTCGGCTACGACGATCTGCGCGCGGTGAAACCCGACATCATCTCTCTGTCGATGGCGATGGCGGGGCAGGCGGGGCCGCTGCGCCACCTGCGCGGTTTCGCGACGATCGCAACGGGCTTCGCCGGGCTCGAGAACGCGATTGGCTACGCGGAGACCGGCCCGACCGGGCTTCCGGTCATCGGTCTCGGAGACGCAAACGCGGCCATCCAGGGAGTGGTTTCCGCTCTGGCGGCGCTGCACCACCGGGAGCGCACCGGCGAAGGGCAGGCCATCGATCTTTCTCAGGTCGAAGCGGCCACCGCGCTCTCGGGCGTTCTTCTGGCACGCCACCAGCTCGATCCGACGGCCTCCGCGCAGCCGCGCGGCAATGAGAACGACCGCATGGCGCCGCACGGGATCTATCCGACGGTTCGTGGTGACCAGTGGGTATCGTTGGCCGTCGACTCCGACGACGAGTGGGCCGCGCTGGTGCAGGTGCTCGGCCGGCCGGCGTGGGCGAGCGGTGGAGAGCTTTCGACCGCGGCGGGCCGGTGCACCGCGCGCGAGGCGATCGACTCGAACCTCGGCGCCTGGACGGCTGAGCACGAGCGGGACGCGGTCGTCGACATCTTCCGAAAGGCCGGCCTGGCCGTCGCACCGGTGCTTGGCATCGACGAGCTCGCGACGTGGCCGCAGTTCGCCGCACGGGGCCTCGTGGAAGAGGTGCCGAGCTTCGAAGGGGTGCCCGAGGCCGTCTACCGTACGCCGTGGCACCTGAGTGAGACCAAAGACTCGCTCGAGGGTG
>JAJCZO010000404.1 GCA_029262355.1 Deltaproteobacteria bacterium | reverse complement strand
CGCCGGCGCGCTCCAGCGCCTGTATGAGGTTGCTTCGCTCGAACTCCCGCATCTGCGCATCCGTAAGCACTCGTTCGGTCATGGACGGCGGAGTGGCGGAGTCACGGGCCTCGCGGGCGGGAAGACGGAGTTCCAAGCGCTCCCCCTTCGCCGTGATGACCGCGCGTTCGAGCACGTTTTGAAGTTCTCGAATGTTCCCGGGCCAATCGTAGCGCTGGAGCGCGTCCACATCCGCCTCGGTGAGCCTGACGTGGCGCTTCATCTTCTGGGCCACGCGTTCGAGGAACTGAGCGGCTAAGAGACGAATGTCTTCCGTTCGCTTTCGAAGCGGGGGAAGCTCGATGGGGAACACGTTCAGTCGATAGAAGAGATCCGCGCGGAAGCGGCCTTCTTCGACTTCGCGCGCGAGGTCGCGATTCGTCGCTGCCACGACGCGCACGTCGACCGAGCGCGTGCGATCGTCCCCGACACGCTCGTACTGGCCCTCCTGCAACACACGCAGCAGCTTGCTCTGTAGCTCTGGCGGAATCTCTCCTACCTCGTCGAGAAGGAGCGTTCCCCCGTCTGCCGCCGCGAAGCGTCCGACGCGGTCTCGTACGGCGCCCGTGAAGGCTCCCTTCACGTGTCCGAAGAATTCGCTCTCGTAGAGCTCTCTGGGCACCGACGCGCAGTTCACGCGGATCATCGGGCGGTCGTGTCGTTCACTTCGGTCGTGAATCTCACGTGCGACGAGCTCTTTGCCCGTCCCGGATTCGCCCAGAACGAGAACACTCGCATCCGTCGGCGCCACTTGTTCGATCTTCTCTTGAACCTCTCGAATGGCCCCGCTCACACCGATCATCTCACCGAAGGCCTGCGCGTTACTCAGATCGTCGCGGAGGTAGGTGTTTTCGGCTTCGAGCTGCTGGCGAAGCTGCGCATTCGTGGCGAACGCTCGTGCGTTGGCGAGGGCTGCTGCCACGTGATCAGCAACCATCCGGAGGGCCGCGAGCGCTTCCCCACCAAAGCAGGCCCTCGTGAAGACGCCGAGTACTCCCAGCACCTCACCGTGAAACACCAGCGGTTGGCCACCAAAGCCCAGAATCCCTTCGCGGCTGGCCCACTCGGGTCGCGCGATCCACGCTGCGTCGCGGCGCGTATCCTCCACACAAACGGCCGCTGTCGTCGCTGCCACACTCCCTATCTTCCCGTCGCCGATTGGAAAGCGGCAAAAGTCGCCATCGAGCCGCGACCAGTCGGCCTCCGAATCCGCCGAGGGCGCGCCCGCGCTGGCGGAGAGCTGGAGGCACGGGACGTTCTGCGCGCAGGCCTGTCGCCTGGGACACGTCGGACAGATGTCCGCCTCGCGGACGAGCCAGACCCGGGCGAGCGCGACGTCGGAGACCTCTCTCAGACGATGAACCACGAGAGCGAGCGATGCCTCTAGGTCGCGCTCGCGAGCGAGATCCAGGAGAAGTCCTTGCACGGACTCGAAGGGGAGACGGAACACGTGGGATCCCATCGGGACAGTGTCCCGTGAGTCCTCGCGCTTCACAACGCACCGTCGCCGCCCAACGCAGTTTCGTCGTAGCAACCGAGACGTGCGACCCTCTCAACCTCTTGTATTTTCAGCTCTTTGCCGATTCGTGCTTGCTGGCATGAAACGCGCTGCCGCGGCGAAAATCCTCGACGTAATCGGTCGAGCAGGAACGCACCAGATTCCCGTTGGACCGGCAACGCTCGATTGGCCGCGGTCGTATCGAACGCAACGAGGGTTTCATCGAAGGTGTGTCGCGAGAATCCGAGCACGGTCTCGCGATCCGAGGCTTCGATCTCCATCCGCGGTGGCTCTCGTACTGTGACTTTCGCACCTGGCGCGAGGGACGGGCACAGCCGTCGCCAGAAGGAGAAGGTGAGCTGGCGACGGGGCGTCGCAGACCGGTGCAGTGCGCTATGTTCCCCCGATGGTCGAAGTGGCGAAGACCCCCTTGCAAAGTGTCCTGCGTTGGCTCGACGCCACCTTCGTCGACCTGGGTCGGCAGCTTCGCTGGTCGTTCTTGCCGCCATTGATGGTGTACCTCGCGGCCGGAGTCTCCGGCTTGACCTCGGTGGTCGGTATCTTTTTCGTGAAGGAGTACCTGGGGCTTTCGGCCGCGTTTCTGGCGGGATTGACGTTCTGGGCCGGGATCCCATGGGCGCTCAAGATGCCACTCGGACATCTGGTCGACCTGATCTGGCGCTGGAAGGCGGTCCTGATCTACGTCGGCGCCGCCCTGGTTGCGCTCAGCATGATGATCATGTTCGGCCTGATCACACAGCCCGACGCGATGCGTACGGTGATGACCGTCGAGGCCTGGTACGTGCTGAGCGCGCTGCTTGCGCCGACCGGCTACGTGGTTCAGGACGTCGTGGCTGACGCCATGACCGTCGAGGCCGTGCCGACGGTCGATGCGCAGGGTCGACCGTTCGGCGAGGACGAGCTCAAGGTGATGCACACCACCATGCAGACTCTCGGCCGCCTCGCGATCATCGGCGGCTTCGCCCTGGTCGCGGCGCTCAACATCGTCATGTTCTCCGGCGTCGAGGAGATGTCCGAGGCCCGGCAGGCCGCCGTGTACGCGGACATCTATCTGCTGGCCCTCGTCATACCGGTCATCTCGGTACTCGGGGTCGTTTCTGGATCGGTCTCACTGCGCCTGCGCGCCCGGCGGTTGCGCCGGCACGGTGTCGAACCGGACGAGATCGACCGAATTCTGTTCGCGCCATCCGAGCGCACGGAACCGAAGTGGTGGATCTTTGCTGGTAGCGGTCTCTTCGTGGCCTTCACGCTCGCGATGGGCTTGGGCGATGTGCCGTTTGCCCAGGAGATCGTCTTCGTGGGCTCGATGACCATCGTGTTGTTCCTGATGTCCCGCCTTCTCGTGGAGTTGGATTCCGGGGCTCGCAGGGGCCTGATCGGAACCGCGATCATCATCTTCGTCTTCCGCGCCGTCCCCCTCCCCGGGCAGAGTGCCACCTGGTTCGAGATCGACACGCTCGGCTTCGACCAGCAGTTCCTCTCGGTCCTGTCTCTGATTACGTCGGGTCTCGCGCTGGTTGGCATGGTAGTGCTTCGCCCACTCATGGCGCATCGCTCGATCGCGTATGTCGTGGCGTTGCTGACGGTTGCGGCCGGCGTCCTGTCCCTTCCCAACATCGGCCTCTACTACGGCATTCAGGAGTGGACCGCGCTCTGGAGCGGCGGTGTCGTCGACGCGCGCGTCATCGCGATCCTGGACACCGCCATCGAGTCGCCGCTCGGCCAGATCTCGATGATCCCGATGCTCTCCTGGATTGCGAAGAGTGCGCCGGAGCATCTCAAGGCGACGTTCTTCGCCGTCATGGCGTCGTTCACGAACCTGGCTCTCTCGGCGAGCAGTCTCGGTACCAAGTACGTGAACGAGATCTTCGTGGTGACTCGGGAGGTTCGGGATCGTACGACCGGGGTCGTCGCGACGGAGGCCGATTACGGCGACCTGGGTCTGCTCCTGATCGTCGTGGCCGCGCTCAGTGTGACCCTGCCGCTGGTGGCGGTCTGGCTGGTCCAGCAGTCGCGGCTGCACACCGAGCAGTAGCCGGCGGGCGGCGGGGGGGCGTCGACAATCGCGCCTCCCGTCGGTAGTCTGTGTCTTTCGGCCCCCTTCCCGATGCGCAAGCTCTACCTCGAGACGTTCCTCGTCGCCCTCGCCGTGATCCTGCTGGAGATCAGCTACACGCGGGTTTTCTCGTTCAAGCTGGTCTACTACTTCACGTACGTCGTCATCGGGATCTCCCTGCTCGGACTCGGAGCCGGAGGCGTCTTCGTGGCGATCTTCGAGCGGCTGCGACGGATGCCGACCGAGAGGCTGCTCCTTGGTTGCTGCCTGGCCGGCGCCTTTCTCGTGTTGACGGGCTACTTCGTCGTCGCCTCGATCCCGCTGAATCTGTTTCGCATGGTGCGGTCGGGCGATTCCGCGCTCGTTCTGGCCGAGGCCGTGAAGCTGTTCGTGGTCATCAGCTTTCTCTTCGCGCCCTTCCTGGCCGGGGGCATCGCCCTGTCTGCGATCTTTTCGTCCCAGACGGAGCGGATCGGGAGGCTCTACTTTGCCGACCTGATCGGCGCGGCGCTCGGCTGTGTCCTGATCATCCCGGCGATCAGTTCGATCGGGCCGCCGGGCGCAGTGCAACTCGGTGGTCTCGCGTTCGCGTTGGCTGGCCTGCGCCTCGCCAAGGAGGCGGGCGGCGCTTGGTTCGGCGGGACGCTGGCCCTTTCGGGCGTGTTGCTCGGTGCTTCGATTTTCCCCAGCATCCTGCCCGACCCCGTGCGGGATCAGGTCAAGGGCAGGAACGATGTCACGGCGATCTTCTCGGCGTGGAGCCCGGTCTTCCGGGTCGACGTCGTCCCCGTCCCCGGCGCGCAACCGCCGACGCACTTCCTGGTGCACGACGGAACGCTGGGCTCCTCGATCATTTCGTGGGACGGGGACATCGAATCGCTGACCCGGTACGAGACGATGGATCGCTCGTATCCGTTCCGCATCCTGGAGCCCGGACCTCGGGTGGCGATCATTGGTTCGGCCGGCGGCAACGAGATCCTCGGTTCTCTGCGGCTGGGTGCTTCGGAGATTACGGGCATCGAGCTCAACCCCGTCACCGTCTCTCTGGTCGAAGAGCATTTCGCCGACTTCGTGAGTCACCTGGCGGACGATCCCCGGGTGACGATCGTGAATGCGGAGGGGCGTTCCTACCTCGCGTCGTCGGGCAAGGAGTTCGACCTGATCTGGCTCGTCGCGCCGGACAGCTATGCGGCGATGAACGCGGCGACCTCAGGCGCCTTCGTCTTGTCCGAGAGTTATCTCTACACGCGCGAGATGATGGAAGAGGCCTTCGCGCATCTCGACGACGATGGAATTCTGTGTGCCCAGTTCGGCGAGATCGACTTCGAGATCAAGCCGAACCGCGTGATCCGCTATCTCGGCACGGCCCGTGAGGCGATGGCGACGTTCGGTGTGCGCGACTTTTCGGCCCACGCCATGGTGGCCGTCGCCCCCGGGTTTGGACGCCTCAACTCTTCGACCATTCTTCTCAAGAAGTCGCCGTTCACCGAAGCTGACGTCGCTGCCTTTCGCGGCGCCGCGGCCGTTATCGAAGGTGCGGAGGTGATCTATACCCCAGGCGAGGGCGTGCCGGGGCATCCGATCCCGTCGACGATCGAGCTCACCGGGGAGGCGCTCGAGAGCTTCTACGACGAGTACCCGTATCGGGTTCGGCCGATCACCGACGACTCTCCGTTCTTTTGGCACTTCGTCGGTTTCGACACGATTCTCGGCGGCTCCCAGGATATGCAGAGGGTCAACGTGGAAGAGGGTGTCGGTGAGCGCCTGCTGCTCGTTCTGCTGGGCTTTGCGGTTGCGTTCGCGGCGGTGTTCCTGCTTCTGCCGCTCGTCGCCATTCGCGACGTTTGGCGCCGGGTGCCTCACAAGTTGGCGGCGGGTACGTACTTCGCGGCGCTCGGTCTGGGCTTCATGTTCTTCGAGGTCGCGCTGATCCAGAAGCTCACGCTGTTCCTCGGGTACCCGACGTACTCTTTGACCGTGACGCTCTTCGCCATTCTGGTTTCCACCGGCGTCGGCAGTCTTCTCTCCGAACGTTACGCGTCGCAACGCGATCGAGCTTTTACGGTCCTACTCAGCGCCTTGGTCGTGCTGACGGCGGTCTATCTCTGGGCAATGAGCCCGGTGATCGAGGCCGGTCTCGCGTGGCCGTTTGCGATGCGGGTCGTGGCCACGATCGCGTTTCTCGCACCGCTGGGGCTGGTGCTCGGCGCGTTCATGCCGATCGGTCTGCGCAGCGTCTCTGCGGCCGGCGGTGAGCATGGGCCCGAATACGTAGCTTGGTCCTGGGCCGTAAACGGCTTCTTCTCCGTCATGGCGTCGGTGTTGTCGACCGTTCTGTCGATGACGATGGGATTTCGGATGGTGATGTTACTCGGCCTGGTCGTCTACATCGCCGGCGTCACCGTCTTCCGCCGCGTGCCGGCGCCATCCGCGACGGCTTGAGCGCGGTCCTCTTACGGTAGCGCGAACGAGCAGAACCCGGTCGGCTCGCACGTCGATTCGAACGGGTAGTCGAGCCCGCCGGCAGATGCGCATCCGGCGAGGTCGATCGTGGGGCCGCCGTTGCACACGTTGAAGTCGGGCAGGTAGCAGCACTGCCCGGTGCCGGCGGGCGGTGCTTGGCAGCTGCCCGTCGCGCCGTCGCACACCGTTCCCAGCGCTCCGGCGGTCCCGCCGAACTGCACGCACGCGGCCGCGTCGACGAACTGCTCGCCGGCCCAGCACGAGTCTCCGGTCTCGCAGCACACGCCGGCCGGTGGACTCGGCTCGAGGGCCGTCATGAGTCCGGCGACGAAGGTGTCGATCGCAGCCCGAACGTCGGCAAGTTCGGTCGTTGCGACGCAGTCGCCCTTGCGGTCGGCCTTGCGCCAGTTCTTCGCGAGGGTGGTGTCCGCCTTCGCGAGGCAGAGCGAATCGACGGCGCCGCCGCTCTTCGCGGCGGCGGCTTTGCATTTCGCTTTGGCGAGCGCTGCCTTGCCGGCGGCCTTGTACTTGAGAGCGGTGCACTTGCTCTCGGCCAACGCGGTTCCCACGCAGAACTGCAGGACGAGGATACACGTAAAGCTGGCGGCCGTTCCTGTGCGCATTCCCAGTTCCTCCCTTGGCTTTGGCGCCCTGTATCACGATGCGGCCAGCCTTGGGTAGCGGGGAGTCGGCCGGGTAGTGACTCATTTTGAACAGGCCGGCCTATGCGGCCCATTCGTCCTTTCGCTGCTCCTTCCGCTCCAGCAGCTCCGCGATGTCCCGCATCGTCCAGAGGTGATCGGACACTCCAGCTTCCATGGCGGGCGTGCATCGCAAGGTCTTGTGAATACGGACGAAGTTATAGTGGACGTAATGCAGGGCGAGCGCGTGCTCTAGATTCTGCACCTTCTTGCTGAAGCCGTTGGTCAACCTCGTGAATCTGCGCGAGCCCATGCGCAGCGTGAGATTCTGGCGCTCGATGTAGCTGGTCGAGATATGATCCGGGTCGGGGTTGCCCGAGACGTCGCGCACCTTGATCCCGGTGCAGACCGCCGGGCTGTAGCGCTTCTCCTCGCTTTTGTCAGCCCCGTAGACCTTGATGAGCATCGCGTAATCGATCGACCCACCGAAGGCCCCCTCGACGGCTTCGAGGTAGGCAGCGTGGCCGTCCGTCGTGAGCTGGACGCGATGAGTGAGACGCCCCGCGAGATCCTGCATGAAGTCCCACGCGCAGCCAGCGTGACGGTCTCCGACGAGGAAGGTTGGGACGAGCTTGGTGTCCGCGTCCATCGCGATCCACGTCCAGACAGATCCGACGCCCGGCTGACCGCGCATCGAGGAGGGAAGGTTCTTGTCCTTGGCGTAGCAGAACTGCCAGATCTCGTCGGCCTGGAGGCGGCGACACGGGAGGTTCCGCATGCTCTCGTCGAGGAAGTCCCGGCAGACGACGCCAAGGTCAACTACGAGTTTCAGAACCGTATTGAAGGCGGTATCGGTCATGCGGGCCGTGGCCCGGAGCGAGCAGCCTTCCACGAGGCATGAGATTATGCGCGCGCGGCGTTCGGCGGAGAGTCTGTTCATGGGAAGACTATGCCAGAGCGCTCTGGTATAGTCAAGCCCCCACCCCCCTGCACGAACGTCGAAACGGTGAGGCGGAGGGGGTTGTAGAATGAGGGAGGGCCCTGTAGGGTAGACGCATGATCGAGAAGGAGACCCTGGCCCTGGAATCGCTGGCAGTCCTAATGAAGGACGCCGAGCACTGCCGGATGCTCTTCGACGACGCCCACATGGACTACCCGGCCCCACTGAGGCGCATGCTGGGGATCTCGATCATGACGGCCACGCCGCGAGTGGACGAGGGTGGCGGTCCTCTCGAACAGGGGACAAGCGCCGGAAACGGGGCGGAGGCACCCCCCACGGGGCCGGAACGCATCGGTCCAGGCCAGATCTCAGTCCCGATCGCCCAGATGACGCCGCAAACGCTGGCACTCGCGATTCTGGCCGCGTCGGACGGGCCCTTGCCGGTGAAGACTCTCCTCCATGAGATCGGAGCACGCGGAGTGAAGGTTCGCGAGAACTCACTGGCGAACATGATGAGCCGACTTGCTGGTCGCAACCTGATCCGCAGGAGCAAGGAGGGGTGGTCCGTGACCTTCCCGGAGAAGGCACCCAAGCTGAACGGGACCAGGGCCTACGGGGAGCCCGAGGTCTTCACGGTTCATGAACTCGCGGCCAGGCGCCGGGAAGTCCTAGAGGAGATGCTCTCGTTGACCCCTGGTGGCCTGCGGGCGACGGACATCGCGGACAAGCTAGCGAATGATCCGGCTCTCGGTACTCCAGCTAGCCTTGACCTGGTGAAGACTGACCTAAAGGGGCTTCAGGAGGCGGGCAAAGTTCATCGCCGAGAAGGCAGCCGCCAGTGGGTGAGCGGGCCCAAGGAGGAGCACGAGACCCTCTTTAAGTGACACCAGAATTTCGACTGGTTCCATCCGCGAAGCCCCCAGGCGTGTAGGTGTCCAAGACCACGCGCCGCTTCCGCAGGTGGGACTCCGTCCCGGCCAGGGCCTCCACAGCCCTGGCCGGGCGGGCCAGTTTCAGATGGGCGCCTCTAATGGGCTACCGCCTAGCAACGTTAGTCTATCGCATCGCGCAGCCCTTTCAAGAACCCTTGGAGAGGTAGGGTTCTTGGGGAGGGCGCGTGCCCTCATCCCCCCTCGCGCTTCTTGCCCCACCTCGCCCGAGCCGCCTTCCTGGCTAGCTCGCTCCGCTCCTCGGGGCTGAGCTGTTCCATGCGGGATTTCCCACCCTTTTTGCCGCCCTTCCGGCCTAGCGCTACGGCGGCGGGGTCCTTCTCCCTCTCCCCGGACAACTCCTCGATTCGGGCCATGACGGAGCGGGCCATCTGGTTGCTGTCCCTCTCTCCGATCTTGGAAACCTTGGCGATTGGCTTCTTGCCAGAGCGTTTTGGCATGCCTAAAGGATGCCATACCGGAGAGGGCTGGTGCTAGTGGCGTCGCGAATCACCGGATTTCAAACTGAGTCACTGCCCTCAATACGGGGTAGAGAGAAACCGCCGGCTCTACCCCGCGCCCCCATATCCGTGCTAGTATTCCCACGTCTCGCTTCCTCTTCCGCTTCCGAAATCAACCGCGCCACACGGAACCCGGAAGAGGGATGGCCGACAGACGGATTTTAGGAAGACTGTTCGACGCGATCACCGGGCGTGGAGAGATCGGTTCTCTCCAGCGCGGGACGATGTCAGACACCCTAAGCGCCATCCTCAACAAGAAGGGTGGCGGCTCGGTCCGTCACGTCACAGTCTCCGACCCATACAAGGAGATCCCCGCCGTCTATCGTGCAGGCAACGTCATCAAGGGCGCGTTTGCCGAGGGCGTTCAGGAGCTGCGCATCCGCTCTGGAAAGGCCCAGTCCAAGCAAGACGATGAGGTCCTCACCTACGAGAACGCCAAGACCCGCCCCCTAATAGACGCCCTGGAGCTCTTCGAGAAGCCCATCGAGATGATCCCCGAACAGGGCATCGCTCGCACGATGCTCTCGGCGCGCCGGTTCAAGCAGACTGTCGCTATCCAGGCGATGATCCACGACGCCGCCTACGTTCTGGCGGTGCCGGGCCGCATCTCTGGTATGCCCGTGAGGCTCGTGCCGACAATCCCAGGGACGATCGCGCCGAAGGTAGCGGAGTCCGATCCGTTCGAACTCGTCTGCTGGGAGTTCCGCCAGCGCGGCCGCGCCCCCATACCGCTCGCGCCGCAGGACGTGGTCGCCATTCCTTTCGCCCCTGACCCGTCGAACATCTTCAGCGGCGTGGCCCCGGTCACCCCAGCCTACGACGCCATCAACGCCGCGAAGGCGTACACGACGTACCGCCGCCACGCGATGGCCAACTCCGGCATGCAAGGCGTCATCTCGCTGGACTCCGACCGACCTCTCACCGACCCCGAGGCGAAGGAGGTGAAGCGGCGGTTCTACGAGGAGAACATGGGCCCGGAGAACGCCGAGAAGGTGATGCTCGTCACCGCCAAGGCGGCGTTCACCCAGGTCAGCCCCAGCACGGCCAGGGAGATGCAGATCCAGGCGGGGGAGAAGCAAGCCCTCGAGGAGATCCTGCGGACGACAGGCGTCACCCCTGCCCTGGCGGGCATCTTCGACCACTCCGCACTCAGCCGCGCCACGGTCATGGTCGAGCGGGCAATGACCTACCACAACTCGGTGTTCGACTTCGCCGGGTCCTACGACGAGCAGATGACCGTCTTCGCTCAGCGGTTCGACGAGAGGCTCTACGTCTACACGAACTTCTCGAACGTCGACGCGCTGAAGGAGGATGAGGACTCGAGGTGGGCGCGCTCGAACGTCGCGCTCACCCAGGGCGTGTCGCTTTGGGAGGCCAATCGACTGTTCGACCTGGGGCGAGAAGACCTCGCCGATGAGAGCGGGAAACCACTTCCCCACGCGCTCCAGAGCTTCCTTCCGGCTGGCCTCATGCCGGCAGAGATGGTGATGGCTGGGGCTGGCGCGATCATCGCGCCGTCGCTCGCCGGCGGCCTCTCGTCGGAGGATCTCGATGACGCGGAGGCTGCGGTCGAGGCGGCCGGCTCGAAGCAGGAACTCGAGACGACGCAGGCCACAGTGCTCAACGGCGCTCAGGTGACGGCAGCGACGGACATCGTCCAAAAGGTCGCGACGGGCGAACTCCCAAGGGATTCGGCGCAGGGGCTACTCGAGACGTTGTTCAACCTTACCACCGAGCAGGCAGAAAAGATGCTGGGCTCAGCTGGGACCGGCTCGCCCACAACCCCCAACCTCAACCCGGCAGACGACGACGCGGGATCTACCTCCCCCGCGCGTGGCGTCCTCTCTCGCTCGCGGGCTGTGGACGCCACACCGCAACCCGTGAGCAACGCCACACGCGACCAGATCCGCGACGCTCAGTGGCGGTCATACAACGCCAAGCTCCGCCCCTTTGAGGACAAAGCCGAGGCCAAGCTGCGCAAGTTCATCTTGAAGACGAAGCGCCAGATCCTCAAGTCGCTGACGCCAACGGACCCGGATGTCCCGGCAGAGGCTCAGGTCGAGCGCGCCACATCTAGTCTCTTCGTGAGCGAGCACGCAGCGGGAATCGCTCGACAAGTGGAGGACTTCTACGGGTTCGACCACGAGCTGAAGTTCCGAATTCTCAATCGACAGACCGCTGTTTCTAGGGGACTAGAGAGGCACATCGCGCGTGGTGCGGACGACTCCGCCGGCTTCTTCGACCCTCAGGCGTTCGCAGAACTCATCCGGTCGATCATCCAGGTCGCGTTCACTGCGGGTGGCTTCGGGGTAGACCGAGAACTCATCGATCTGGGAATCGTAGACAACGGCGTCCTCGATGCCGATCGGGACAGGCTCCCGCGCATCGCGACCAACTATTTCGACTCTAGGCTCGGGATGCTCACCCACATCGGCGACTCGATGAAGGCCGAGATCCATTCGTCCTTGCTCGAGGGCTACAAGCAAGGGGAGAGCCTCTCGAAACTGTCCGACCGCGTCCGGGATATCTCGAAGGTCAGCATGAAGCGCGCCAGGACGATTGCCCGGACTGAAGTGGGCACGTCGATAAGCGTCGCTCGTTTTGAGAACATGAAGAAGCACAACCGGGACGGGGAGAAGGAGTGGTTTGCCGGCCACCGCCCGGAGATCCGACGAGCGACTCATGATGAACTGGACGGCAAGCGGCTGCCTATGTTCGACAAGGACGGCAAGGATACGTGGTTCAAGAACGGCCTGACACACCCCAAAATGCCCGGTGGCGCAGCGAAGGAGGTTGTAAATTGCGGCTGCGAACTCCTCGCGGTCTCATCCGCCTTCGAAGCCTTCGAGGCCCAGACGGCTGTCGCTGCCAGCGTCGATGTCACCAACGACTACGTCATGCTCCGAGCCTCAGCCGACAACCTCGCACGCCGCGCCGTGCACCTCGGTATCGAATGCCCCATCGCGTCGATCACACGTCACATCCCAGCCGCCCTTGCCGAGAAGTTGAAGGCAGAGCACGGCACGATCGACGAGCCTGCGGCCTTCCTGAGTGAGTACCTCGGGTCGGAAGGCGTGCGGAACCCCGCCGTCTCTGGTGCGGTGCGGTCTCTTGGTGGTACACTGTTCGTAACTCAATGGGCGCGAGCCTTTGGCCAGGACATCGGCCAGCAGATCGCCGCCTAGTTTCGCTTCCTCTTCCGATTCCAATTCCCGATCGGACCAGTGCCCACAACGGGGCGCGGAGGAAGCGAATGGGCGACATCGCCACATACACGGATCAGAGCGGCCGATTGTTCCGCGTCCCCACCGGAGACTTCCGGCGGGATGTCATGGGCGAGAACGCCGTCTCCCTGACGCGGTTCCAGGCGGGTGTCGCGCGCGCAATGCCCGACCTTGGCGAGCGGATGCTCCGATTCACCCTCGCGACCGAGGGCGTCAAGCGCGACGGGCACAGCCTAGCACTCAGCCCTGACGCCTGGATCATGGACGAGGTGCAGCGCTTTGGGCTCCCGATGCTGTGGGGCCACGACATGGGCAGCAAGCCCTCGGAGCAGCGCGACGGGCGCCCCCCGATGCTCCCGATTGGGAAATGGGAGAACATCGAGTTCGTTCGTGACGGCAATCAGTGGCGAATGATCGGCGACGCACGCTTCGGCACCGACGATTTCGCCGAGAAGGTCTACAACGCCTACCTTCCGCGTTCGCAAGGGGGGGACGAGACATGCAACTCCTGCTCGCTCGACTGGCGCCCCCTGGACGCCGTGCCCATTCCCACAGGGTTTCACTTCACGCGGAACGACCCCCTTGAGGGCAGTTTAATCCCGGTCGGGGCAGACCCGAGTGCCAGATCGATACTGATTCAGCGCGGGCTCGTCGGGGATGTAGACGAGTACGCCCGCTGGAGTGGGCTCGCCGACGAACAGCCCTACGTCCTGCAAACCGAGCGCGGCTACATCCTCGACGGCCGCGACCCTATCGAACGGAGCGCAGAGCCAGTGACGGAGCCTGAGAAGAAGATCGAACCGCAACCCGACGCAGGCCCGAAGGTACGGACCATCGACGCCGGCGACCCCCAGGCGTTCACCCTCTCGCCCAAGGACGGCAAGGTGGGGTTCGTCCTGGTCTCCCGCGGCGCCAAGGCTACGGCAGAAGAACTCGCCAAGATGGCAGAGGGCTGCGTTCGCTCCCTCGAGACCAGGGCCATGCCGGAACTCGCGGAGGGATGGCAATCGATCCCCGTCGCTGCGGGCGGCGAGTACGTCCTGACCTACCGAGGCGAGGGGGACGCGCCCTCTGGCCAACACGAGAAGATCCAGCGCGGACTCGAGGAGTCGGTCGAAGCGGGTGACGTGGCCGTCATGAGCGGCGACTGGCAGCTTCAGGCTGTCGGGCGCAGCGCGCGGTCGGACGCACTCGACCTCGCGTTCGTACAGTTCCGCGGGAACCTCGCCGGCATCGCCCAGAACATCGACGAGATCCGTTGGATGGTGGACGAGGCATTCTATGAGGATGAGGCCGACGACGCTGCGCCGTCGGAGATGCGGGTAAAGAACCGCCTGCGCACACTGAACCTCCTCGAGTCCCTCCTCGAAAACGCCCAGGAGGTCGCGAGCGACATCCGAGACCTGATCGTCCCCGAGCCAGTGGCCGTAGAGCCGATCGTCCCTGTCATCGGCGTACCCCAGGCGGCGAGTGCCACCGAAGGGATCACCCGAGCGGGCAAGAAGTACAGTAAGGCACGCCTCAAGAAGCTGAAGGCGGCACACGCCGAACTCAGCGACATGCTCAGCGAGGCGGCGGCCGAGCACGACGCGACGGAGACTAAGCCGCCCGACACCGTTGCTCAGGGCGCGGAGACGTCGGAGTGGGCACGCGCCATAGAGAGCGTCACCGAGTTGACGCGCAGCCTCAGCGCCGCCCGGCAACCCGAGCCCGAGCCACAACCCGCAGCCACACCCGAGCCGACTCCGTCCCCTCTCGCCGAACTCACTCGCTCAATGAACGAGACGAGCGCGAAGTTCCGTGCAGAGACGACCGAGCCGGCCCACGAGGGGGAGAGTCACGAGCCTGTCGCTCGATCCAGCTTCGGCGATCTTGCAAGGGACATGAACGAACTGACGCACAGCTTACGCAGCGCGGCTACCTGATCCGTAGCCGCTCTTTTCGGTCCGTGGCGGGCGGAGGCGCAAGGCCTCACACGCTCCGCAGACACGGCCGGTGTCTCGCTTCCAATTCCGATTCCGCTTCCGATTCCTGAACCCCTAGCGGAAGCGCGCCGCACATCCGGCGCGTGGAGGAAGGAGGGCCCACATCATGGGTGCCCCCGCAGTAGTGGACCAGGCCGCGATCGACGCAGCGGCCTCGAAGGCCGTCGGCTCGCACTTCGAGCGCAGCGGTATCGACCTCAATCTGATCCCCAAGACTGACGAAATCGCGCAGCTTAGCGCTGCGACAGAGGAACTGAAGGACTCCATTGCGAGTTCCCTCGACGAGAAGATCTCTCGAGGCCTCAGCACGGTTGACGAGAAGGTGGCGGCTGCACTGACGGCCGTCGGCTTCGACGCCGAGCAGTTCCAGCGCATGGACCAGTCGATCAAGAACCTCGACCGAATCGGGACGCCCGCCAGCGCGCGGTCGGAATGGAACCCCGATGGCAAGTGGCGCAAGGAGTCCTACACGAAGATCGGCCGCGCTGGCGTTACGGCGATGTTC
>JAJCZO010000403.1 GCA_029262355.1 Deltaproteobacteria bacterium | reverse complement strand
CGCCGCTCTCTTCAGCCTCGCGAAACCGCTCGGTGAGCAGCGCCCCGATCCGCGGGTGTGTGATCGCCATGAGGCGGCGCCGCAAGCCGTCGTCCGCGAACACGATCTTGCCCAGCGCAGGGCGATCGAGACTGCCGTCGGGGAGCAGGATGTCCTCGCCGAACTCCGCGACCACCGCGGCCAAGCCCTCGCTGCCCGCCGCTACGGCATCGCGCGCCGCGATGTCGTCGTCGACGACGGGGATCGAGCGCTCGCGAAAGAAGCCGCCCACGAGGCTCTTTCCGCACGCGATCCCTCCGGTGAGGCCGGTCCGAAGCACGAGCCGACCCGATCAGCCCGAAATCAACTCGACGCGCTCACCCTTGGGCCGCTCCCCGAGAGTCACGATCACATCCGCCCCAGCCATCGCGACCCGGACGTCGGCCGTCCCCAGATCGGCGACGAGACGCGCGGCCGTCGAGACATCCAGTTCGAACGGCGGGTACGATCCGCTGAAGCGCTGACCAAGAACCGTACACGGAGAGCCGGATCCTGCGACGGGCGACGGAGCCATCTGATCAGGATCGGGACACGGGTGGCCGGCGCGCCGGGTGAGAACGCGCCCCCACGTCCATCCGCTCGGATCAGCACCCAGGTTCTGCCCGAGCCACTGCTCGGCCTTCTGGAACGAGTCGACGATGCTACGCACGCGCTCCTCGCTCGGATCGCCGTCGCGCAGGAGCCGAAGCACGGCGCCCAGGGCAACCTCGCGCAATTGCGCGACCTTCCCGAATCTCGCCTCGGGCAAAAGTGAATCGACCAGGTACGGGCTCAGCGCGACATGAAAGACGGCTGCCCCCACAGAGGCTTCGCCCGTACTGCCGTCCCAACTGGAAAGGGCCCGGCGCACGCGCTCAACCCCGACCGCGTCTGGGCCAACGCGATCGAATGCGGTCCGTACCTGCGCGACGGCACCAAGTGCGGCGCCATCGACATCGTCGGCTGCCGCTTTGTCGAGGGCACTCACGCCGACGGCGTTCTCGACGCACGCGCCGAGCCGGGCCGCTCGATCTACGAGCAACGCCTCGTTGCCCCCTTTACCCAGAGCCCCGACAGCGACCGCGACACGAGCGTCGAGGAGCCCGCTCTCTCCCGAAAGGGGCTCAACCCCGGTCCATCGAGCCTCGGACGCCCAACCGCGCACGGGTAGGCGCGCAGCCGCGTCGCGAGTCGGTAGGCCCCCACCCAGGACCTTGCCCATCTGGCCGGAGCGATCCGTCACGATGGCCTCGAGTGCGAGCGGCGAGCGGTCCAGAAGAGGGCCTGCCTCACACGCCTCGCTCGCCGATGCCGAGCGCGCGATCGCCAGAAGGCCCGGCAGCGCGGTGCCGAGCGAGTTTGCTCCCCAGCACAGGGCCAGAGCCACCGGACGCTCGCCCTCGATGGGCCCCTCGAGCTGGTCCACGAGCTGCGAAAGTAGCGGCCCATGGCGAGTCTCCGTCACCTCGAGTCGCAAGGTCTCGCCATCGCGGACGCGAACCATCTCTCGCCGACGGCTGAGCTTCTCCCACCCGGCCTCGGTGCGGAAACCCCCGATGCCATCAAGCTCCTCCATCACGCAGTCGGCGTCATCGAGACGACCAGCCGTCACGCCCCAGGCGATATCTTCGTTGCGCCCCGCGAGGAGGCCCGGCATCCCAACGTGCGCGATCCCGACCACTTTGAAATCGGGCCCATTGAGCGAGATCGGAATCATCGGGCTCGGAGACATCGCAGGGAACTCGAATGACGCGCTGAGCGCCCCGACGTCTCCTGCGAGAACCCCCGCGGCGTGTCCCATCGGCATCCCGATCTCCGGGCCCGTCACGAGATCGACGATCCGCGAATCGATCCTGCGCCACAACGCGATCCGCTCGTCCGTGTTGGCAACGAAATCGACCGACCGAGAGGCAATCACGCGCGCGCGATCGACGCCGCCGGCCGAGAGAGCACGAGCAACGACGAGCTTCTCCGGCCACGTGGCCGCGGCACACGACCACGCGAGATACAGTTCGATCGCAAGCGAATCGGCGATGGTCCACGGCTCGATCTCATACCCGAGGCGCTCACACTCGGGCGGCTTCACGACGGCCCGCGCGGCGTTTACGCCGCCGGCGAACGCCGCGAGAACATCCCGGGCGATCCCGTCCATCCGCGAAGCGGCCGCCGCGGCGCGGCGCGGAATCCCGACCGTACGAACGAGAGCATCGTGGCGCGCTGCCGACGCACCGAGAAGTTCGGCGGATCTGCCACCCGCGCGCCGGCGGAAGAAATCCATCTGCCACAACCGGTCCTCGGCCATGCAGAAACCGAGAGCGGCGTACGCGTCACGTTCCGACTTCGCATAGACGTGCGCGACACCTCCGGGATCACGAAGCAGGTCCACGGAGGACCCGAGTGCCGCGAGCGTGCGGCGCGTGTGCGTCGGCCCCTTCGATCGACGACGTTTCCCCGCCGGTTTCTCTTCGGGACGTTCCGGCTCCGCCGAATCCGCGGCGAGGCCGGGCGTTCCCGTCCAGCCATCGCCGCCGAATGGTGTACGTCGGTCCCGATGTTCCTCGACCTCCGGAGTCGCCGGCAATTCTGTCCACGGCGCAGAGCCAAACGCACTACGAGGCGGGCCACCGGGCCCTTGGCGGTCACCGGGATTCATGCGGGCTCGTGTTCTGACTGCACATTAGACGTGTGTTCCCCCGGTGGTCTGGCCAGCATACCGAATCCTTCGGCTACCGTCGCACCAGAACACGTAAGGAGTGCAGGCTAGCCACATTGCAGAGCTCTCTCAAATGGCGGAGGTCCTCCTCCCCGGGAATATGTCGAACAGTCGTCCTGTGATTCTCAGCAAGCGCTTTCCCCAGAGCGCCCAAACGCGGTACACTTCGACGCGTAGCGGTTGTGGAGAGAGGGGGCTGCGGTGCAGCAGGCGGACCAGGTGGTTCAACAGGCGGAGGCGATCTTCCGATTCACGGAGGAGGTCGACCGGCGTCTCGCCGAACACGGAATCGCCGGGCTGGCCGACCTCTTTCGCCTCTACACGCAGTTCCGGGACGCATTGGGACGGCTGGAGACCCGAGAGTTGGACTGGGCGAGCTCCGAGGCCGACCGCCTCTCGAAGTCCCTGAACCAGATCTGCACCGAACTCGCCCACCTGAGCGCTCTGAAGGCGTCCCTCGAGGTCCAGCACTGAGAGATCGAGCTGCATCCCCGAAGGTCGTCGATGTGCCCACTCACGGGTGCGCTGGGCACAACCGATGGAGGACCGCGTGCACCATACCGACGACATCGACCTCCTCCTGCGCGTCCTGCCCACCAGCATTCGGGGGCCCCTCGCGCACCATCCCGATCTCGAGTGCCTGATCGAGATCATCCTGGATCTGGGCCGAGCCGCTGAGGCCCGCTTCCCAGACGGGAGCGTCTGGCTCGCCGACGAAGTCGTGGACAAGGACGACCTCGCTGAGGCAACCTCCCAACTCAGTCGCTTCTCCGACGACAACCGGGCCGGGATCGCAGCCACGCTGCACCGCATCTCGGCGATGCGAAATCGGTCCGGACAAGTCGTGGGCCTGACCTGTCGAGTGGGTCGCGCCGTACACGGCACCGTGGAGATCATCCGCGACGTCGTCGAATCCGGACGCAGCGCTCTGCTGCTTGGTCGACCCGGGGTGGGCAAAACCACCCTCCTGCGCGAAGCGGCGCGCGTCCTCGCCGACGAGGCCGGAAGGCGCGTGATCGTGGTCGACACCTCGAACGAAATCGCCGGTGACGGCGACGTTCCCCATCCGGCGATCGGTCGAGCACGCCGGATGCAGGTCGCGAAACCGTCGCGTCAACACGCGGTGATGATCGAGGCGGTAGAGAATCACATGCCCGAGGTCATCGTGATCGACGAGATCGGCACGGAGGCGGAAGCCGCGGCGGCACGCACCATCGCCGAGCGCGGTGTTCAACTCGTCGCGACAGCGCACGGGCACACGCTCGAGAACTTGATCAGCAATCCGACACTGTCCGACTTGCTCGGTGGAATCGAGTCGGTGACGCTCGGCGACGACGAGGCGCGGCGTCGCAAAACACAGAAGACGGTTCTCGAACGTCGGCAGCCCCCAACCTTCGATATCCTCGTCGAGATCCAGGATCGCACGCGACTGGCCGTCCACCACGACGTGGCCGCCGTCGTGGACGCCATGCTCCGCAAACAGGCGGCTCCTCCCGAAATCCGCGTACGCGCACCAGATGGCACCGTCGAGGTCCACCCGCCCGCACCTCCTCCGACGACCGCCACTCCCGTGCGTGCGAAGCGCCGGCGGCCTCTTCGGATCTATCCGTACGCCGTTGGTGAAGAACGGCTCACCCGGGCCATCCGCGCCACCCAAGCACCGGTGTCGGTGGCGCGATCGCTCAAGGGCGCCGATCTCGTGCTTACCCTCCGAACCTACGCGCGACGCCAGCCGCCCAAGCTAAAGGAGGCGATCGCCCGCAATCTTCCCGTGCATCTGCTCCGCAACCAGAGCGTCGCGCATATCGAGGCCTTCCTGAGCGAGCTGCTCCAAGAGGCACATGGGCTGGCGGACGGCGGCGACGCGATTGCAGAAGCCGAGTCGGCTGCGCGCTCCGTTCGGGAGAACGGAGAGTCGGTGAGCCTAACCGCCTCCCCCGCCTCGGTACGGCGCCAACAACACGAGGTCGCGGAGCGCCAGGGCGTCGTGTCGATCAGCCGCGGACGCGAGCCCCACCGGCGTGTCGTCCTGCTCCCCGCCCCGCACGGCGAGGAGACCATGCGTGCTGACCGGATCGACGCTTCTGGGCTCATCGACTAAAGCAGAGGTGGTGCTCGGCGACTGGATTTCGGAACCCGCTCGCATGCTGGCGGCGCCGGCGCGCTGGATCGCGGCCGGACTGGGGCTCGCTGTCGAGCTTTTGGGCTCGGACCGAGGTGCGGCCCCGCTCGAAAGGAAAGACCAACAGGCTCAGAAGCGCTCCCGATACCGAGGTGCCGCTGTCGCCTTCGCGCGCCCCCCCGCCCCCCTCACCTCGCTCGTGCCGCGCCGACCCCGAACCGTGGTGTTCTCGCAAGTCTCTCCCACGCTGCCGGCGGCCCGCACCACCGACTACGTCGCGGCACTCGCGAGACAGCCCGAAACCGCCTTCGTCTTCTGGGCGCTCTCCGCCGACACCGTCGCGCGTGCTCGCCACGCCCAGCGCGATTCACCAGAGCCGATGGCCGTTCGAATCCGGCCTCGCCGCCCCGGATACGAAACGACCACGGAGAGCGCTGGAGCCACGCGCGTGATCACGCTCCGCCCTGGCGCTTCGAGTCTGTACGTTACTGGTCTACGTCCCGGCATGGATCTGGAGATCTCGGTGGGCTTCCCAAGCTCCGAGAGGTTCGTCGAGACCACCGAGCCGACGTTCGTCCGAATGCCCCATCGGGACCTGGCCACCGTGGTCGGCTCAACCTGGCGAGATCATGCGAGCGGCCTGAGCGTTCCGGGCTACGATGGTGTCGCCGGCACTACCGCGGTCTCGCCCCGCGACCTCGGCCGAAACCTACCGCCGCGCCCGGCGACGAGTGCCCCGGTCTCCGTATCGACGCCCGCACCAAACCCACGCGCAGTGCCGGCCCGCCAATGACCTGCCAGCCGAAATGACGACCACCCGAGGCAAGCTGATATTTCACCTGCATGCCCATCTCCCATGGGTGCGCCACCCCGGACAGGAAGACCACCTCGAGGAACGCTGGCTGTTCGACGCGATTACAGAGACCTATCTTCCCATCATCGACCGACTGTTCGCGCTGCGCGCCGAGGGAGTCCCGACCCGGCTCACCCTCTCTCTCAGCCCGACCCTTCTCGGGATGCTGGCAGACCCCCTGCTTCAATCTCGCTACGTCCGTCACCTCGAACGGCTGATCCTATTCACGGATGCCGAAGTCCGCCGCTTGCGCCACGAGCCGGCATTGCAGCGCCTCGCGGTGGCGTACCGAGACGGCTTTCGCGCAGCGTCACGCTCCTTCCGCGATCGGTACGGCGGACATCTCATCGCGGCCTTCCGCGAGCTCGCGGAGGCGGGACTCGCCGAGCTCGCCGCCAGCGCGGCGACACATGCCTTCCTTCCACTCCACCACACCAGTCCGGACTCCACTTCCGCGCAGATCTACCTCGGGGTCGAGGAGTTCCACCGCCACTTCGGATGGGCACCCGACGGGTTCTGGCTTCCGGAGTGCGGCTTCACCAAAGAGCTCGACGCACCGCTGGCGGCGGCCGGCGTTCGCTGGATCGTGCTCGAAGGGCACGGACTCGCCCTCGCCCGGCCCGCGCCCAGCCTGGGACTGCGCGCACCGATCATCACCCCGAGCGGCATCGCCGCCTTTGGGCGTGCCCGCACCATGGCAAAGGTCGTTTGGAGCACCCAAGAGGGCTACCCGGGCGACCCCAACTACCGAGACTTCGATACCGACGTCGCGTTCGAGCTTCCGTTCGAGCCCCTGCGACGCGTCCTCCCGCCGAGCGGAGAGCGCGTGGCGACGGGCGTCAAGTACTACCGGATCACGGATTCTCGCGAAGAGAGGGCGCCCTACGACGCCAGTCGCGCACAGGCGAAGGCCGGCGCACACGCCCGCAACTTTGCCACGCGGTGCGGAGACTGGCTCAGCGCCGGGAGCCCCGCCGATCGCCCGAGCAGCCTCGTCACCGCGTACGACGCGGAACTGTTCGGGCACTGGTGGTACGAAGGACCTCACTGGCTCGAACAACTGATCCGACACGTCGCGTACGATCAGGACCGATTCGACATGGCGAGCCCGAGCGATCTCCTGCGGGCCTATCCCGTGCTACAAGCAGCCGAACCCGCCGCGTCCAGCTGGGGCGACGGCGGCTACAACGCTCCTTGGCTCGCAGCGCAGAACGACTGGCTCTATCCCCCGCTCCACGACGCAGCCGCGCGCATGCACGGCCTGGCGACGCGGCACTCCAATGCGAGCGGTTCCGTGCTTCGAGCCCTGAACCAAGCCGCGCGCGAGTTGCTCCTTGCCCAGGCCAGTGACTGGCCGCTGATGATGTCTCGCGGCACGTCGGCCGAGTACGCCGTGGCTCGAGCGCGGAGACACCTCGGGGACTTCGCGGCGATCGCCGACCAGATCGAAAGCCACCAGATCGACCTCGATCGGCTGTCGGAGATCGAGGCAAGAAACAACCTCTTCCCCGCGCTCGACTACCGGGTTTTCCAACCCGGCTTCTACGGCGAAAACGCAAACGGGGCGAGTCGCTGATCGCGACCCGCCCCGCCCATCCTACCGTTGGTTCTTCGTCTCAGACTTCGAGGAAAGACTCGAGGCCCGCACTACCGCAAAGATCACGCAGCCGCGTCAGGGCCTTCGCCTCGAGCTGGCGGATACGCTCACGGCTGACGCCGTAGCGCACGCCGATCTCCTCGAGGGTCTCGACCTGGTCGTCGTCGAGGCCGAAGCGCAAGCGGATGATGGCCTGCTCACGATCGGGCAACTCCGTGAGAACATCCTCGAGGTGGCGAGACAGATCACCGGCGACACTACGTGCCTCGGGGCGATCGCCCTGCTCGTCGGGAATGACCTCGGCAAGGGTGCGGTCGTCGTCGTGGCCCAGCTCCATGTCGAGAGACAGGACGTGAGCCGGCTCCGCCATCATCTCGAGCTGGTTCTGGTCGATGCCACCAGCCTCGATGATCTCCTCCTTCGAGGGCGCGCGGTGAAGCTTGCTCTCGAGGGCCTGCGAGAGACGTCCCACCTTGCGGCGAAGCTCGTGCCAATGAACCGGCGTACGAACGACGGACCGATCGTTGTCGATCGAGCGCGCGATGTACTGCCAGATCCACCAGACGGCGTACGTGGAGAACTTGATGTCCTTCGCCGGGTCGAACTTTTCGACCGCGCGCAGTAGACCCAGCGTCCCTTCCTGAATGAGGTCGGGCAGCGGGAGACCGCGACGGGCGTGCTTACGGGCGATCGCCGCCACGAGGCGGAGGTTCGCGCGCAGCATCGAGTCACGTGCCGTGCGGTAGGACTCGAGCCGGATGTCGAGCTCACGAGCGAACTTCGCAACACGCTCACGCGTGAGGCGGAGCTTGCGAAGCTTCGCAGGGCTACGAGCAAGGATACGCGCGCGATCGACGACCAGCAGAATCTCGCGCTCGCGGAACTCTTCCGTCGGACGGATGACGCCACGCCCGCGCTCGGTGAGCGTCACATTGACGATACGCGGGTTGCGTCGCAGCCAGCGCACCACAGAATCGCGGGCTCGGCTGATCTCCGTCGTCAGTGTGCGCTCGGCCTCACGGTCGAGCAGGGGCGTCTTGGCGAGATCGGCATAGAAACGGCCGAGGACGTCCAGGTCACCAATGAGGGGCTCATCGGCCTTGGCCGGTTTCGCGGTGGCAGTCGTCGAGGACTTCGTGGTCGAAGCCGTGCTCGTGGCCTCCTCCTCGATCTCTCCCAAGTCCTCGGCAGACAGCGCGTTGTTGTTGCCGTTGCTCTGAGCGGAACCTTCCTGTCCATCGGTCCACTCGGCACCGTCGGCCCCGTTGGCCGGCTCGCTCTCGTACGTTGCGCTTGCGCTTCGCATTTGTCTCCTGATCTTTCACAAAGCCTCGGCACGTGCCGCAGTGCGGCTCAACCGGGCGAAAGTGCTCTTCATCGATCGAGTCGGTAGGACCAGCCGCGAAGAGTGTATGGAAATCTGTTCGATCGGAAGGAAGCGACAAGTAAGGAGACGTCTATGCGTTTGGCCACATGACCTACGCGGGCGTCCCTACCATCGCCAAGCCCCCAGGCTTCTTCCCTCGACGCGGCCCCACGCTACCAGCATTGACTCAGCGTGTCACCAGTCTGATTACGCAAATTGCATTTTTTTCTCTCTTCGTGAAAGACGAGCTTCTAAAAGGTCCAATCCGCCCCTCAGTCGGCTAATGGTCGATTTCGCCCTAGAATCGGGCGATTGCGCACGATTCCCGCTCGAAAGTGCAGCCGCGCCCGGATTCCAGTCGGTTCATTGCCGGATTCATTGGGCCGAACGGCGGCATGAGCCTTGCGACCTGTGGTGTTGGCCTCGAGGGACACGTCCCGCCCGGCCGTTTGTCGCCGATTCGGCGGGCTTCGTCCCCCCCGCCTCCCCCTCCACACCTCCTCCGGCGACAGGCGGGACGGGCGCAGGGCTACGTCCCCTGCGTCCGTCCCACCCTCCAACGCTGGACCGCGGATCTTGCGACCGCGCGCTCTGGCCGGTACGAAGCGCTTCTGAAAATGTGATTGCCGGCAGTGGCCGGCGGAGGCGTTCAAGATGGCCGACAACAAGCTTAGTAAAACTGCAAGGGCGTCGACGCGCGGCAAGG
>JAJCZO010000402.1 GCA_029262355.1 Deltaproteobacteria bacterium | reverse complement strand
GGCAGCAGCCGCCGCCTCAGCCTGATCGAGCGTCGCCGATTCCAGGGACGAGAGGCCGCGACGGAGACTGGCCAGCCACAAGAAGAGAATCAACCCTCCGAGCCCAGCCGCACCCAGCAACGCCATCGGCACGTACGGTACGAGTTGCGCTGCGGTCATCGAGGTCTCCTCCGCGTCCCCATCCACCACTCCTACCGCGACGGGCGGACACCGGTTGTCCGCTCGCGGCCCTCGTTCAACTCGGGAGCCTCGGCGCCCCCTCGCGACGCCCCAGCACTCGAGCCGGCACGCCTCCTACGATAGTGTACGCCTCCGTGTCCTTCCCCACCACCGCCCCGGCCGCAATGACGGTTCCGGTCGCAACACTCACCCCGGCGAGGATCACCGCGTTCGCCCCGATCCAGACGTCGTCGCCGATCGTGACGGGCCGCAACTCATGCCCCTGCTCGCTGACCGGACGGTCACCGGCGAAGCTGTGCTCGGTGGTCACGACCACGGCGTTCGGCCCAATCAGGACCCCGTTGCCCATCGTGAGACCGCCGCGACCGCTGATGAAAGCACCGCAATTGATCGACAGAGCCCGCCCGGCTTGGATCCCGCGCACGTGATCCAAGCGCGCGCCGGCGTAGATGAACGCGAATCCATCGAGCCGCTTGAACAGGATCTTGTAGAGGCCGTAACGCAGTCCGACCCCCACGAAGCCCGGGAAGCCTCGCACGAGCGCGCCGAGGTACTGCTCTACCTTGAGCCGAAATACGTCGCCGATCGAGTGCTCCGCGAGGAAATTGCGGATGATCGTCGCCGGATTCGCCGGCCCTTCGGGAGGCCTGGGTTTCGGTTCGTCCATAGGGCGCCCTGCTCTCCGCCTATCTAAGCACCACACCCAGGAACCGGGAACGAGTGTGACGCCGTCAGGATGGCGCGAACATCGCGCCGCCCCTCGACACCCCTCGACGCGCAACCTCGACTCGAAAGATTACAGACGTTCCCGCGTCGCCGTCCCTCGCGACGAACGCCGCTTGACGTCAACTCGTTGACGCAACGTCGACGGCGATACACTAGAACGTCTTCTCGGATGCGGGCTTCGTGCAGCCCACGGCCCCTCGCAACTCGCAGAAGTCGTAGCGGAACATCTGCGCCCAGTACGACATCGCCTCGTCGACGTCGTCCCACTTCTGCCACGAATCCATCAGGTGCTTCTGGCCGATCCGACCGTCGACGCCCTCCGACATCAGCTGACCACTGGACGCGTCGGTGACCTTGAACGCCATCCCGGCTTCGCCGGTGAACAGAGGCTTGCCCGTAGCGTATCCCTCGAGCCCGGTCACGGCACGGAGCTGCGGGACAGCGGTCGACACGACGTTCAGCACCACGTCCGAGCCGTCGAGCTGCGTGAGGGCCGCCTGCAGGCGGATCGTTCGCGGCCCGGGCGCCTCGGCCATCGTCCAATCCTGCGACAGGGCCTGGTACAGCAGGTGATGAAAGTTGTTGGCCAGCGTCTGAGCGTCGGCCTGAGAAACCCCCTTCGTTCGCGGATTGCGCCAGATCGTCACCGGATCGAGAAGGATCTTGTCGTACCCCTTCCAGCTGATGGCCGGGTTCAGGTAGTAGAGTTTCGGATCGCCGTCGGCTCCCTTCGAAAGAAGCGAGCTGTCCGCCCCCAGGAACCCCGAAGGAGCGACGGACCGGGCCTGCCGGGTCGCCGGGCACCCGACGGCCACCACGGCCACGGCGGCCAGCGCCACCCATTTGATCGCCTGGTTCATGCGCCCCATTCTCCTCAGCCGGCGCGGTCCGCCCGCCAAAAATACGGTCTACACCTGGGGCCCCGGCCAGTCGAGACATGGCGCGACCCCACCAGCCATTGCCCGCAGCGACATGGATTGGGCCCCCTGTGGACCGCCGCGTCGCCTGTTATGGTAGAGGGCGAGTGGGAGCGGGCTTGGAGGCCCGTGGCCCGCGTGGCCAGGCGGCCACCACCCGAATCTGGAGGACATCATTAGCACAAAACTGTTTGTTGGAAACGTGAGCTTCGACACGACGAAGGCCGACCTCGAAAAGCTCTTCGGTGACGTCGGGGAGATCTCCGAGGTCTTCCTCCCCACCGACCGGGAGACTGGCCGGCCTCGTGGGTTCGCGTTCGTAGAGTTCACCGATGGGTCCGCGGCCACGGCCGCGACACAACGCTTTGACGGCTTCGAGGTGAACGGCCGAGCCCTGCGCGTAAACGAGGCGCAAGAACGTCGCCCACGCGCCCCCTCCTTCAATCCGAACCAAGGCCCGCCCGACTTCGGCCCGTCGCCCTTCGGTGGCGGTGGTGGTGGTGGTGGCGGTGGTGGCGGTGGCGGTGGCGCCCCGCCGCGAGGTGGTGCCGGCAAGCCGAAGGGCAGCCGCCGCAACCTACGCCGTAAGAAACGCAGCCTTTAGACGAGTCGAGTTCCTCGAAACGGCAGCCGAGTGGCTGCCGTTCACTCGTTCCTGTTCACCGCCAGCACCATCTGCGTCTGCGTCACGAGAGCGACGAGTCGCCCCTCGGACTCGATTCGCGTCTGCCACACCATGGTGCTGCGGCCTCGGTGCAACGGAGTCGAAACCGCTTGAATCGGAGCTCCGAACTTCGGGCTTCCAAAGAAGTTCGTCTTCGATTCGATCGTCGTGGTGCCCGCCCCCTTCGGCAAGTTGATCGCGGTGGCATAGGCACCCAGCGTGTCTGCAAACGCCATCAGAGCACCGCCGTGGATTCGGCCCGGCAGCGTACAGAGATCGTCTCGCGGGTCCATCTCGGCCGCCACCCGGTCCTTCGTCACGTCGGTGAGGCGCACGCCGAGGACCTCGGCAAAGAGCCCCTTCATCGTGGCCTGCCATTGTTCGACCGTGGGCATCTCCTCAGCCCCGATGGCTCAGGCGCGCGGCGCAGCTCGCGCGCGGCCGATCCAGCGCGGGCCGACTCTGCCCGAACTCCCGATGCCGACAGCCGAGACTCTGCCGCGCCTCGAACACGCTCGGCTGGAGATCGCTCGAGCTGTGCGGCCGGCCCAGCACGGCGGCAGCAACAGACGCGCCGACTGGGCGCGCCTCAGCGATTCGGGTCCGCGACATACCGATTCACCTCGGGGTCGAGCGTCGTTGCGAGCACCTCGTCGTACTCTTCCACCCCGTTGATGTAGCGACCAAAGAGCGCCGCCGAGTACGTGTTCACCAAGTCCCACACACGCATGTCGGAGATGAAGGTGACAGGCGAGCCATCGAAGCGGGTGCTCGTCCCACAACCATCACCGTCGCCGATCCCCAAGCCCGTTTGGCAAGCAAAGCTGAAGCTGAAGTGGCCCGCGTCGACCAACTCGGCCAGGAAGCGCGGCCCCGGAACCCTCTCGAAGGTCTCCCGGACCCCGTCGTTCCCCTCCGGGCCGATCGTGTTGTCGACCGTTGCGAGCATGAGAAGAGTCGCCGCCGAGTAGGTGTCAGAAACGGGTCCGCCCAGTGCCATCGGCAACGCTGCCACGATACGCGAATCCATGCTGGCCACGGCCATCGTCGTAAAGGCACCGAAGGAATGGCCGGTGATTCCAAAACCCTTGCCGAGGTCGATCCAGCCCTCGAACGCATTCCCCTGCTCGCCTGTGAATTCACTGAATCGATCGAGGACGTAGATCACGTCGAGGGGTCTGTCCTCCTGCAGGCCGGCCGTAGTTCCCGTGCTGTCGAAGAACGTATTCCCCTGGTGGTCGGGGGCGACGACCACGAATCCGTGGCTCGCCAGATGCTCGGTCTGGAACGTGTTCTGGAACCGGATCCCGCCCGAGCCGTGGGAAAATGCGATCATCGGGAACGGGCCATCGGCCGCAAGCGGCACATCGCGCACCGCGACCAGAGCTATCGTGGAGTCGTCAGCCAAGAAGCCGAGGTCGGGCGGCAAGTAGCTCGTGGCCGGCGCAGCCGGCAGCCCACGCGCCGACTCGGCGGCCGGATACCAGACCTCGGTCAGCAACACGCGGTCGCGCGCTTCGTCGTACAACTCGATCCGCGTGACGCCCACCGGGTACGGTCCCGCCTCCGCAGCATCCGGCGCCGCGGTTGGCGCTCCCGTCGAACCGTCCCCCGAGCTGGTGCCGTCGCCACACCCCGACACGACCAGGAGCGAGACGAGGACGACAACGAGGGAACGGGCTACGGCTGGCGTGCGATTCATCGACGAATCCTGTCACTCGGGGCCGCAGATCGCCAGCCGCCCCGCCCGACCGACAGGTCAATTGGCGGAGGCGACGGACTCGGCCGCCGCCACCGCTGCTGAGGCGTCGACGATGCCCGCGCCACAGCCCCGCAGACCCGAGTCGGCGCAGTCCGCCCCGGTGCCGACCGGAAAGGGTCGCGATGTCGCCTCGAGCAGGGTCTGTAGGTCGCCGGGGGTCAGACCGGGTGCGACCGAGAGCACGAGAGACGCAACCCCCGCCACGATCGGCGCCGCCATGCTCGTCCCCTCCTTGAACCCGTAGTCCGGCGCGCCCGGCGCCTTGCGTCCCCGAACCACGGTCGAGAGCACCCCGCGGCGGATGTCCATCGAGGTGGCCCCGCCCGGGGCAGAGACGTCGACGTCTCCGTAGTTGGAGTAGGCAGCGTGCGCCCCCATTGCGTCGTTCGCGTGGACCGCGACCACCCCGTAACAGTTGGCGGGATGGAAGCCGCCCGCGGGCTGGCCCGCGTTCCCCGCGGCCACGACGACGAGCGCGCCCGCGGCGACGGCGTCTGTGATGGCATCCTGCAACGACTGCGGACAGGATCCCGGGAACTCCATCGACAAGTTCAAGATCCGCGCCGGGGTCGGCGGGGCCGCGCCCACGTCCGCGATCACTCCCCCCAGGGCGACCGCGCCGGCCGCCCAACGGATCGCGTCCACGAGGTCGATCGGGTCGATCCCACATTTCGCGCCTACCCGAACCGGGAGAATGCGCGCCTTCCAATCGACTCCCGCCACGCCGATCCGGTTGTTGGTCGCTGCACCCACGGTGCCGGCTACGTGCGTGCCGTGCCATGTCGACACGCTTGCCGGCGCGCCGATGGCGCACTCCCCCGACAGCGTCGCATCGCCGGGATCGGCCGGATCTGCGTCTCGACCGTCGAAGTCGTTCGAGCGGCGCGCGTCGCTCACAAAGTCATACCCGGGGAGCAATCGTCCGCGGAGATCTGGGTGCTCCGGGCGGATGCCTGAATCCAGAATCGCGACAACGATGTCGCTGCTCCCCAGCGTTCGCTTCCAGGCATGCGGCGCACCGATCGCGCCAGGGCCATCGAGGAGCGGCCATTGATCCTCGTACAGCGGATCGTTGGGCAGCGTCTGAAAGCGCCCACGGACGGTCGGCTCGGCGTACGACACCGACCGGCTGTCGGCGAGCCGCCGGGCGATGGCGGTGACGGAGGCGTCGGGCATCTTCTGAAAGAGCCGCAGCGCATACGCGCCGCCCGATACGGGGCGCTCGAAGAACAGCGGCACCCCTGCAACCCGGCTCAGCTCCCGAACCGTCTCCTGCGGCATCGGGCGCGCCGCGTCCGACCCGTCACGTGACGCCGGGTCTTCCAACTTCAGGATGATACGATCGAGCGTCCCGCCGGGCGGTGCCGAGGCCTGTGAAGCGCGGACGACGCCGTCGGCCCAGACGACTTCGCGGAGCGCTCGGAGACCGCCGAGCAGGGCACGCAATCTCGCGCCGTCTGCGCCGCCCGATACCACGAGAACCTGCGCCCCGTTGCTCTCGAGACGCACCGGCACGAGAGACGCCCCGGCCGCCGTTTCGAGAAGCTCGAGCTCCACTGACTCGAGTGGGCGGGGGTCCAGGTCGCCGTCCCGCCCCGCGCGGTCGCGCAGCAGGACGACGATCTCCGTACTCGGGCCCAGATCCGCACTCGACCCGCCCGTCGTGAAGACGGCGATGCATGCGATCGCGAGCGCAAGAACATGTCGCATCATCCAGATTCTGCCCGACTCCGTTTGGAGATCAAATCGAGCCGTGTCTCTATGGATTCCGCATGAGCGACGCCACCAGCGGCCCCCGCAAGCCCCAGCTCCCGCACGCGGACGCTGACTTTTACGTCCTGGACGGCGCACGGCGCCCCATGCCGCGCACCACGAGTGTCATCGACCGCGGGATCGGTAAACCGTTTCTCACCACGTGGGCCGCGCGTCTGGAGCGAGACACCGTGCTCGACGAGGTGCACACCGCACTCGGCGAGCACGTGGACGAAGTGACGGCGAAGGCCATACTTCGCGACGTCAAAAAGAAGCTCGGCAAAGAACTCGCCTGCGACGTTCATAAGAACGTGGCTGCCGACTTCGGCACCGCCACGCACGCACTGCTCGAAGATCACCTTCGAGAAGTCGCGGGCCTTCCCCCGAACGAGAGAACCAGCCAGGAGGAGCCGTCGCCCCTCGTTGTCCGCGCCGCTCAGCTTGCCAAGGACTGGCTCAGGGCGACCGGTTTCGAGCCCGACCCCGAGGGCATCGAGGAGCGTCTATGGAGCGAGGACGAGCGACTATGGTCGGCCGGCACCGCCGACGCATTCGGCACCGTCGACCTGGACCGACTGCTCGCGAGCTCGACGTGGAACCGCAAGTACGAGGTGAAGGAAGCACCGGGCTCTCGCGTCCCACTGCTCGTAGACTGGAAGACCTCGAAGTCGGTCGGCGTCTCGCACAAGGTTCAGATCGGTGCGTACATCACGTATATGATCGAACGCCGTCGCATCGACGCCCCGTGCTACGCCTGCATTCTCCGCGTTGCCAAGACCGAAGATGACGCGAGGCCGCTCGAGGCGATTCTGATCCATCCCGAGGAGTTCGCTCGCTACGGCGGCGCGTTCCGGTTCATTCGCCGGATCTTCAACTTCCTCTCGCAGGAAGAAGACCTCGAGAGGGCGCAGTGGCGCGCGCGGCGACGCGCCGCCTCCGCGGGCGGCTGATCTCACTGCGCCGGCGCCCGAACCCAACTGCCCCGCGAAACGCCAGCTCCCGTGCGGCACCCGCCATCGCCGCCGATAGGGTCACGGCGAGCAGGCATAGGGCGGGGATCCATCGCAGCATGACGCAGCAGTGTCGCAAGCACGCGCCACACTGGTCAACGCACTTCAGATACCGGCACGAGCGGCCCACAGCACAGCTGCTAACCTCCCGCCGACATGCTCTCCGTCCAGAACCTCGGCAAGGACTACGCCGGTCGCACCCTCTTCCGCGATGCGTCGATCAACTTCCACGCCGGACAACGCTTCGGCGTCGTCGGCGCCAACGGATCGGGCAAATCGACCTTGCTGCGCATCATCGCAGGCGAAGAAGAGGCCAGCACTGGCGTCAGCACCCTCGCGCGAAAGGCTCGCCTAGGCGTTCTCGAGCAGAACCACTTCCAGTACGACACCGCCCCGATCCTCGACGTCGCCATGATGGGCCACCGAGAACTGTGGGCGGTGATGGAGAAGAAGCGGATTCTCCTGGAAGGCCCCGAGGACGAGTTCGACGTCGAGAAGTTCAGTGAGCTCGAGACGTTCATTCAAGAAAACGATGGATACGCGTTAGAATCGCGGGCGGGCGAGGTCCTCGAGGGGCTCGGAATCCAGAGCAGCGTTCACTCCGAGCCTCTGTCCGTGCTGTCCGGCGGCTACAAGCTGCGCGTACTGCTCGCCCAGCTCCTTACCGGCTCTCCCGACGTGGTGGTACTCGACGAGCCGACGAACCACCTCGACATTCTGTCGATCCGCTGGCTCGAGCGCTTCCTGTGTGGGGTCAAGGGCTGTGCCCTGATCGTCAGCCACGACCACCGATTCCTCAATAACGTCTGCACCCACATCATCGACGTCGACTATGAACGCGCGACGCTCTACAAGGGGAACTACGACAGTTTTGCCGTAGCGAAGGTAGAAGAGCGGACTCGCAAAGAGGCCGACATCGGGCGCCGCGAACGCGAGATCGAAGACCACAAGCGCTTCGTCGAACGCTTCAAGGCGAAGCCGACCAAGGCCCGGCAGGCGAAGAGCCGCGCCAAGCAGATCGACAAGATCGAGATCGAGAAACTGCCGCAGTCCTCGCGCCGGTACCCCACCTTCACGTTCGAATCGCAGCGCCCGAGCGGCCGCATGGTGCTCGAGGTCAAAGGGATCTCGAAGTCGTTCGAAGACAATGAAGTCCTCAATGACGTCTCTCTTCGCATTGCGCGTGGAGACCGCGTCGCGATCATCGGTCCCAACGGGATCGGCAAGTCCACCCTGCTCAAGATCGCGATGGGCCGGTTGCCGGCCGACGCCGGCACGATCGAGTGGGGCTACGAAACCCACCCGGGCTACTTCGCCCAGGACCACCATGAGATTCTGGCTGGCAAGGACCGCGAGACCCTTCAGAGCTGGCTTTGGGATCAGTGCGGCATGGAATCAATCGGATTTGTCCGGGCCCGCCTCGCCCAGGTCTTGTTCACGAAGGACGACTCCGAGAAGCGGGTCGAGCATCTGTCCGGTGGCGAGGGGGCCCGCTTGATCTTCGCCAAGCTCGGCGTCGAGCAACCGAACGTCCTCGTTCTCGATGAGCCCACGAACCATCTCGACCTCGAGGGGATCGAGGCACTCGCCGACGCGCTTCTCGCCTATGACGGCACGTCGATCTTCGTCTCGCACGACCGGTGGTTCGTCGGACGGATCGCGACCCGCGTGATCGAGATTCGCCCCGACGGGATCGTCGACTTCATCGGCACGTACCAGGAGTACCTTGCCCAGTGCGGCGATGATCACCTCGACGCCGAGGCAGTGCTGAAAAAGTCAAAGGACGGCCGCAAGGCGAAGAAGCAGCGGGCGACGAAGGTCGCGCAGCGCGACGGCACGCAGGCCTGAGTCCGACGACCGGGCGACGGGTGGAGAGTGCCGCCCGGCCGTCGTCTGCCCCACCTCAGAGCCAGCGCTTCAGATCATCGATCGAGACGAGCGGGAGGCCCCAGTGAAGGGCGAAGCGTTCGAGCTCCGCCAGACCCGCCATCGTGCCGTCGGGGCTCATCACCTCGCAGCACACGCCGACCGTCGGCACCTTTGCCGCCCCGAGCAACGCGACCGTCGCCTCGGTGTGGCCCGGCCGCTCGCTGAGCAGGCCCGGACGAGCCGACAACGGGAAGACGTGGCCCGGGCGCACGAAGTCACCCGGTCGCGCATCGGGTGCCGCAAGCCGGCGGATCGTTGCCGCGCGCTCCACCGCTGAGACTCCAGTCCCGCCGGATGCCGCGAGGTCGATGGCGACGTGCATCGCCGTACCCTGATGATCCCCCGCCCCCGCCATCAGCGGAATCTCGAGCCGCTCGAGCCGCTCGGCATCACACGGTACGCACGGATGGCTGCACGCCTGGGTGAGAATGAACGTCATCGTCTCGGGCCGCAGGTGTGCCGCCGCGGCGATCACGTCGCCCTCGCCTTCGCGGTCGGGATCCCAGACCACGACGACTCCCCCCGCTGCCAGCTGCTGGACGACCTTCTGCACGCCCAGCTGCCCCTCGACGATACCCGACCAAGGCAGCTGCGCGACCGCACGAGCCAGCGCCTTGTCGGCATCGCCTCGGTGCCGACGCACGAGCTTACCGACGAGGTCGCCTTCGAGATTCACGCGTTCACCCGCGTGGAGCTCGGACAACGTCGTCGCTTCGAGCGTCGCGGGGACCAACGCAACCGAGAACCGATCGCGCACGATCTCCGCCACGGTGAGACTGACCCCGTCGACCGCAACCGACCCCTTCGCCTCGATGGCGTCGAGGAACCGCTCGGGAGGACGGATCCAAGCGCGACGCCCCGGCGGCTCGTCGACGACGCGGACGACCTTGCCGATCGCATCGACGTGGCCCTGCACGAGATGGCCCTCCAGCGCCTCGCCACCTCGCATCGGCACTTCGACGTTCAGCCGGTCGCCCGGCCCGACGTGCTCGAGCTTCGTGCGATTGCGCGTCTCGAGGCTCAGGCGCACTCGAATCCGATCGTCACGGCGATCGTCCGCCGAGAGACAGACCCCGGCCAGCGCAACGGATCCGCCCAACACTACCGCCTCGGCGGCCTCGGGCGCG
>JAJCZO010000401.1 GCA_029262355.1 Deltaproteobacteria bacterium | reverse complement strand
TGCGAACCGTAGGCCTGCACGACGAACGCCCAGCGACCCAACATGACCGCCAACGGCAACGACAAGCTGAGCGCCTCGGGCGGAGTCACGGAAAGCGCCCACCACTTCACCCACGTCGTGCCAAGTGCGCCAAGAACGCCTGCGAGCCGAGCCGCGGGAGCCACGTCGCCGGTTTCCGCGGCCCCACGGGGAGACAGGACGAGCGCGACAGCTCCGGCAAAACCGCGAGGCAACGCCGACGACGTGAGCGCCGTCATGGTCAAGACCGCGACCAACGGGGACCAGCGCTGGCCCAGGACCGGCTCGAGCCCCCACACGACGACGACCACCAGAGCACCCAGAGCGAGCCCCAGCGCGGGAAAGAACGCACCTCCGCGCGCGACGTCTTCGAGGTCGAGAGACGGCCGGGCTCCAAGAACGAGGTACCGGGCCCCTGCCCACATTTCGCGCGCCATGGCGAGTGCTCGCACCGAGAACGGTTCGGAGGGTGACTCGTCGGTTTCCAGATCGGACATCCGCGCCTCCCCTAGCCCACCGCGCGAGCCGACGCGACGGTCCACCGCACCATGCGCGCCTCCTGCCTCACTCCGAGGCGAGGCGCAACACCTCCCCAAGCACACGTCGCTGGTTGACCGTCGCGTCACGCGGGCGGTAACGGGTGGACCCGACGGCGAATACGGATGAAGGACCCCGACAATAAGCCACGAGCGACTGTGATCGTGGCCACGTACGAGAGCCCCGCTGCGCTCGGTCTCGTCTTTGCTGGACTCACTCGCCAGTCGACGACGGACTTCGAGGTCCTGGTCGCCGACGACGGCAGCAGCGAGCCCACCCGCCGCCTGGTGTCCGCCTTCATCGACGACAGCGGCCTCACCGCTGCGCACGTATGGCAGCCCGACCAGGGGCTACGAAAGGGTCGGATCCTGAATCGCGCGATCCTCGCTGCGGCCGGCGACTACCTCGTCTTCCTCGACGGCGACTGCATTCCGGGACCGACGTTCGTCGCGCGCCACCTCGAGTTGGCGCGCCCGCACACCTATCTGTCCGGCAGCTGCGTTCTGCTCGGTCCAGAATGCAGCGAGAACCTCACACCGAGCGCCGTCCGAGCAGGGGCCCTCGACGGCGTTCGCACGTGCCGGCCGGGCAACCGCCGGGCGCGCCGCGTCGCGGCTCTGCAGATCCCCGCCCTGGGTCCTCTACTCGATCGGCGATTCTCGCCCGCTCCCGTCGGGTTCCACGGCGGGAACGCGTCGGTTGCCCGGGACGACGCGCTGGCCGTTGGCGGATTCGACGAGCGCTTCCAGCGCTTCGAGGACAAGGACTTCGGCCACCGCCTGCGCCTCAACGGCATCCGCGACGCGTCGGTACGCTACCGCGTTCCGGTATGGCACGTGCATCACGAGCGGCCCTACGTAGATCAGGCCATGCGCGATGAGAACCGCGCGCGGTTCGAGGCGAACATCGAGGCGGGCATCGCGAGGACACCCCACGGCCTCGTTCGCGACGCTCCTCCCGATACTGGTACAAGGACGCGATGAGCGACGACACGGGTGGCGGGCGTGGCGGGTTTCACACCGACCTGGGCTTCGTTCTCGCGGCAGCGGGAAGCGCGGTCGGGCTCGGGAACATCTGGAAGTTCCCGTACAACACCGGGGAGTACGGAGGTGGTGCGTTCGTCCTGGTCTACCTCGGATGCATCGCCCTGGTCGGACTGCCGCTTCTGTACGGCGAGATGATCATCGGTCGCCGCGGCGGCAAGGACGTGCTGAGCAGCATGGCTGCGCTGACGGCTCAGTCCGGAATCGCCGGCACGCTCGCCACCTGGGGTGTGGGGCTCCTCGCCGTCGGCTCGGGATTCTTCATCCTCTCCTTCTACGCGGTCGTCGCGGGCTGGGCCCTTCACTTCGTCGCCCTTTCCGTGGGGCTCGCGTCGGCGAATCCAGCCGGCTCGGAAGCGACGTTCACCGCGCTGGCAGGCGATGGACCGTTGTCGGCGTGGTGGCACACGGTGTTCATGGTGTTGGTCGTATTGGTCGTGGCGGCCGGCGTTCAGTCCGGCATCGAGCGCGCCTGCAAGATCCTGATGCCGGCCCTGATGGGTATCCTGCTCTTGCTGCTCGCGTACGTCAGCGTCACCGGCGGCCTCGGCAGCTCACTTTCGTTTCTCTTCCGGCCGGATTTCTCGAAGCTGAGCGCCGAGGCCGTGCTCGAAGCGCTGGGACACGCCTTCTTCACTCTCTCGCTCGGCATGGGCGCGATGGTGACGTACGGATCGTACCTCGCATCGGACCGGCACGTGGTTCGCGATCAGCTCGCAGTTGCTCTCCTCGATACGGCGATCGCCCTGTTGGCCGGGCTCGTCATCTTTGCCGTCGTCTTCTCCATGGGGGCGGAGCCGGGTGCGGGCCCTGGGTTGGTTTTCATCACGCTGCCCGATCTGTTCAGGCAGATCCCCGGCGGTGGTGTCGTCTCGCTGGCGTTCTTCCTCTTGCTGGTGGTCGCGGCGTGGTCGTCCGGGATCTCCCTCCTCGAGGTCGTCGTCGCGCTGGCCGTGGACCGCTTCGGATGGAGCCGACGAATGGCGGCAATCGGGATCGGGATCCTCATCTGGGGTCTCGGACTCCCCTCTGCGTTCTCCGGCGAGTTCCTCGACTTCATGGACAATCTGACCACGCGCTACATGTTGCCGATCGGCGGCTTCCTGATCGCGCTCTCGGCCGGCTGGCTCCTTTCGAAGGAAGATCGCGAGGCCGGGTTCGCTGCGCTTCCCGGCGGCGGCACATCGCTCGCGACCACCTGGACGTTCACGATTCGCTTCATCACCCCCGCTCTCGTCCTCCTGGTGATTCTGAACGGACTCGGCCTCTTCTGATCGTGCCGGCGCGCAAGGTCTGCTACGCAGAGCCGCGTGGAGCCCGCAGCAGAGGTCCGACAGCGAATCGACGAGATGGGCAAGGCACTCGCCCAGGGTCTCGGCACGGGGGCAGAGTGCATCGCGGTGTACGGAAGCGCAGCCAGCGAGGACTTCTCGCCCGGCCACTCGGACGTGAACCTGCTGATCGTGCTCCGCCGGGTCACCTTCGCCGACCTCCGATTGATCGGAGCCACGCTCCAGCGCGAAGCGCGGGACGACTTGGTGTTCGCGACGCCACTGGTCATCGCACCCCCGTTCTTGAACGATGCTGCGGACTCGTTTCCCATCGAACTCGACGACATCGCCGCCCGCCACCGCCTTTTGCACGGCCAAGATCTTCTCTCGGGCATTCACGTGAAGACGGCACACATCCGCGAGGAGGCGGAGCGCGAGGCGCGAGGCAAGCTCCTGCACCTGCGTGCCCTCGTCATGCACAACCCCCCCGAGGCCGAGATGCGCCACGCCATGGCGGGGCTCGTCTCCACGATCGCCCTGATCGAACGCGCCCTCCTGCGCGGGCGACAGGACACCGGGCTGCGCGGCGCCGCGCTCTTTGCCGAAATCAAGAATCGGCAAGGCATCTCTCTCCACACCCTCGCCCGACTGCACGACATGCGGGAGGGCTCCGAGCCCTGGCCGACCGGCGACGCTCTCGACGAGCTCGTCGAAGCAGCCTTGCGCGACGTCGAAGATCTGGTCGTCTGGGTCGATGCCCATGCCCACGATACGACGACGCTCTGAGGGCCTACGTCGGGCGCGGTTGGCCCCGGCGCTGTGCCTCTTGTTCCTGCTGAGCGCGAACTCAGCGCCTGGGTTCACATTCGACATACCGAAACCGACCGGATTCGTCGTCGACCAAGCCGGCGTCCTCGACCCAGCGACGAAAAGACGCATCGTCGAACTGAACGAGGAACTCAAAAAGAAGACTGGGGCCGAGATCGCCGTGGTCATCGTACCGACCACCAAGCCCGAGCCGCCGATCGACTACGCGATGGCCATCGCGGAGAGCTGGAAACCAGGCTCGGAGAAAGAGGACAACGGCGTCGTGTTCCTCGTCGCCACCGAGGATCGACAGATGTACATCCTCACCGGCTATGGGGCCGAGGGCCCTCTGCCCGACGGGCTCGTCGGTGAGATCCGCGACCGAATCGTCCGCCCCGCATTCCGGCGCGGCGACTACGCCGCCGGCATCCTCGACGCGACCACGACGATGGCCTCGCTCATTGCCAAGGACGCGGGCGTGACGCTGACGGGCGTCGCGCCGCCGAAAATGCCCCGGCGGCGGAGGGCGCGAGGCGGCGGTTTTCCTTCGCTCCTCGCCCTACTGATCGTGTTCGCGCTCTTCCGTTCGATGTTCCGCGGCGGTGGGGGCTACCGCGGCCGCCGCCGCCACGACGTCGCCTCGTCGCTCCTGCTCGGGGGCCTCCTCGGACGGAGCTTCCCACGCGGAGGGCACGGCGGGTTCGGCGGCGGCGGGTTCGGCGGCGGTGGTGGCGGGGGATTCGGCGGATTTGGGGGCGGCGGCTTTGGCGGCGGCGGCGCCGGTGGTAGCTGGTGACCAGGAGGCTCGAGATGACCCGTATGAAGACGTTTCAGAACCTGGCGACGTTCGTCGCCCTCACGATGCTGGCAAGCGGCTGTGGCTACAACACGATGGTCGCACAGCGCGAGTCCATCGATGCCCAATGGGCGCAGGTCGAGAACCAGCTTCAGCGCCGAAACGATCTCATCCCGAACCTCGTCGAAACAACCAAAGGCTACGCGAGCCACGAAAAGGAGATCTTCGAATCGATCGCTGAGGCCCGCGCAAAGCTGATCGGCGCAAAGAGCCGGGACGAGCAGATCGAAGCCTCGAACCAGGTATCGGGCGCCCTCTCCCGCCTGCTCGCGATCGCCGAGAACTACCCGGACCTGAAGGCGAACACTCAGTTCGCCCGCCTCTCCGACGAACTCGCAGGAACGGAGAACAGAATCGCGACCGAGCGGCGGCGCTACAACGAGGAAGTAAAGACCTACAACACGACCATCAAGGGCTTCCCCACGACGATCTTCGCAGGATGCTTCGGCTTCCAGGCCGCCGACTACTTCGAGGCCCCGAACGAAGCGAAGGTCGCGCCGAAGATCGAGTTCTAAGAGAACGCCACCTACTTTGCCGGCGCGTCGGCGCGGTTGCGAATCATCTCGACGAGTCGAATGACCTCGGGCTGCTCTCCGACCAGCTCGCGCAGACGCTCGGCTTGCGGCAACGCTTCGGCCCAGCGCGCCTGCTGGATGTAGAGGATTGCGAGCGCATTGCGGAACTCGGGATTGTCCGGCTGCAGGTTCACCGCGGCCCGCAGGAGGCCCTCGGCCTCCGGCGTGCGGCCGAGGTGCTGCGCCGACAGGCCCGCGTTGTACTGGAAGCGCGGATTGTCCGGTGCGGCGCGGGCGGCAGCGCGCAGGAACCCAGCACTCTCTTCGAGTCTCGCCGGGTCCTCGGCAAGCAACAGTCCAAGGGAGTACTTCGCCTCGGCGAGCGCCGGCGCCAGACGAATCACTTCACGGAAGCCGGCCTCCGCGTCGGCCGACCGCCCACTCGTCGCGTCGAGCATGGCGAGATTGAATCGCGCCGGAACGAAGGCCGGCTCGATGCGGCGCGCCTGCTCGTAGAACCTACGCGAGGCAGCATCGTCACCTTGATTCTGAGCCAATACGCCGAGGTTCATCTGAGCGGCCGGCTGATCGGCCGACGCGAACTGGCCGACGCGGTACTCCGCTAGCGCCGCGTCGAACGCGCGGCGGTCGGGCGAGTCCGCGTCCGCAAAACGCTCCCCCGCGACGCGCGACAACGAGATCGCCGCTTCGGTGCGCACGAGGCGGCTGCTATCCCTCAACCGAGGCACCAAGGACTCGAAATCGGCCATCGACGTCGCCAATGCGGCGACGTTCACGACAGCAAGAGAGCGCACGAGGGGCTCGGGGTCGCCGAGCGCGGCGCGTGAAGCCTCCAGCGCGATTGCGGGCGCGGAGGCCTGAAGAAGGTGTAGCGCCGTCGCGCGCACGATCGCCGATCGGGCGGGATTCGACGAGAGCTCGGCCAGCGCATCCGCAGACTCCGGAGCATTCGCGCGTCCAGCGGCGATGGTTCGCGTCTCGTGAATGTCGTCCGGCCTGTCCGCGCCGTGCCAGTCGATGATCTGGTCGCGCGCCCACGGCGCGGACTGGTCTTCGTGACACCGGTTGCATGCGTTGGGCACCGCGAGCTCGACCGTGAGGTCCGGGCGCGGGATGTGAAACCCGTGATCGCGCCGAGGGTCGACCTGCATGTAGGTCGTCTCGGCCATGTGGCACGAGACACACGCGCCCCCCGGGCTGTCTGCCGGATGGTGAGAGTGCTCCGGGGTGTCGTACGTCGCCGGCACGTGACACTGCGTGCAGAGCGCGTTGCCTTCGGCCACGAGCTTCAAGCTGTGTGGGTCGTGACAGTCGGAACAGGCGACCCCTTCGGCAAACATCCGACTCTGCAGGAACGAGCCATACACGTACACCTCTTCGAGGATCTGACCGTCTGGGTAATAGAGATCGTCACGCAGGATCTCGGGGCGATACGACTCTGTGAAGGGCTGCTCCCAGCCATCCTGCGGATGCACGAGAGCACGACGAGAATGGCACGGGGCGCACGTGTCGAGCTGTGTGCGTTGAAGCCCGCGGTCACGGCCGGTGAACGTGCCCACGCCAAGGCGAACGAGAAGACCACGCGCTTCGTCATCCGCCGCAAGGTCCGGCGCACGCGCCCACGCCACGTGCGCCGCGCCCGGACCGTGACAGGCCTCGCAGCTCACGTTGATCTCACTCCAAACGGTATCGTATGTGTGCGTCTCCGCATCGTACTGCTTGCGCAGATTCGTCGAGTGACAATCCGCGCACCCCTGGTTCCAGTTTAGGCCGAACCGAGACCAATGCAGCGGATCATCCAGCGGGATCTCCTCGCCGGGATAGAGCGAGATCCACTCCTTTGCGCCGACGTCCCAGGCAACCGGATACGCCTGGAAGCGCCCGCCACCCACGTCTACGAGATATTGCTGGAGCGGCCGAGCTCCAAAGACGTATCGGACGGGAAAGTCGCCCTCGACCCCATCAGGCCCGATCGCGCGTACGAAGAAATCGCCTTCGGTGCGGCGAAAGCTGGTGGTCGTGCCCGCATCCCTGAAGCTCGCATCGTCGAAGTCCCCGAGAACCGTTTCGTCGGTGGCCACCTGCATCGCAAGGTCGTGATCGGAGCCGGACCACGCACGGACCTCGTCCATGTGGCACTCCGCACAGACTTTCCCGCCGACGAACACGGTGGCTTCGGTCGTCGCGACGAGAACCGGCGAGGGGCTCGGAGACGGTGTCGGAGCGGGCTCGGCGGCCCGCGGCGGTCCGTCCGATTCGGCGCAACCCGTCAAGAGAAAAACCGCCAGAACCACTGAGGCAGCCCGCTCCCTGAACACTCGTTCGATTCTCGTCCCCACGACACCGCCTCGCGAGGCGCCTACCCTAGCCTCCCCCGAAAGAGAGATCACGCGGAAGCCGCTTGGCTGTCTCCGGAGTTCGGTCAGCCGCTTCGATATGCGCTTCGCACCGGGCTTTGGGGCAGAACGCACACCGTCTCTGGCCCGCACGCCGACCTCCGTGATACCACCACGGCTCAACTAGCAAGGAGGGATCGCGTGCTTCTCAAGACCATCGACAAGACCCTGCAGGAAGAGGACGACGGCGGCCTCCCGATCCCGTCCCACTGGGTATCGAACGGCGAGTTCACTCCGCCCGACCAGACGCAGAAGCAGAAGAAGATCGAGGAGCTCGTGCGCGAGATGGCGGACGAGCGCGCCTCGAAACTCGGCTGGTCCCGACGGCGCTTCCTGTCCTCGTCGGCTGGCATGGCCACGGCGCTCATGGCGCTCAATGTCGTCAACGGCTGCGGCGACGGCGCTAGCGGTGGCGGGGGATTCCAGGTGGACGACTGCGCCACGCGCGACCCCGCGGCGGCGCGCGAACTGTTCGACGCCGACTTCTTCATCGTCGACGTTCAGACGCACCACGTCGACCTCGACGGGGCAGCCGGGGTCGGCCCTCTCGCCGACGCGGTCCGTGACTTCTTCGCTCCGTTCCGGATCTGCCGCACCGATGGCGTCGCCGATCCGAACTGCACACGCGGCGACATCGAGGAGCTCTCGCAGGCGAACTACATGAAGGAGATGTTCCTCGACAGCGAGACCGCCGTAGCCATGATGAGCGGGCTTCCGGCCCCGGACAAGGACCTCGCGGTCATCTCGAACGAGGGAATGGCGCGCACCCGCGACGTCGGGAACGAACTCGGGGCGTCGCAGCGCATGCTCACGCAAGGCATGCTGACACCCAACTTCCCGTCGTCCGCGAACACCGGAACCCGTGTCGAAGACATGGAGTTCCTCGTACGCGAGCTGGGGATCAAGGCCCTGAAGACCTACACCGGTTCGGGTGGCTTCAGCTTCTTCTCCGAGTTCGAACCGTGGGAACTCGACCAAGAGGAGGTCGCGTACCCGATGTACGCCGAGGCCGAGCGCCTCGGGATCAACATCATCAACGCCCACAAGGGCTTACAGCTCGGCATCTTCCACCCGGACTATCTGCACCCACGCGACTTCGTGAAGGCAGCACGCGATTGGCCCAACATGAACTTCGTCTGCTATCACTCGGCCGCCGGCGATCCGTTCGACGACTGGATCAACATCAAGCGAAACCAGCTCGCGCAGAACGACAATGTCTATACCGAGCTCGGTGCGGTCTTTGCCGGTGCCGTTTCGTCGGACAACGCCATCGATAGCATTGGACACCTGCTCGGGAACCTGGTGGGCGCTTTCGGCGCCGACCACGTCCTGTGGGGCACCGATTCGATCTGGTACGGCACGCCCCAGTGGCAGATCAACGCACTCAAGACCTACAAAATGCCCGAGCGGTTGATGAATGAGTTTGGGTACCCGGACATCACGGACGAGGTGAAGGCGCAGATCTTCGGATTGAATGCAGCAAAGCTGTACGACATCGACGTCGAAGCCGTGCGCTGCTCGCTTCCCGAAAATCGGCTGGCCAAAGCCCGGGCCGAGTACCAAACGGCCTCCATCCCAAGCCTACGGACCTACGGCCCGAAGACCCGCCGCGACTTCCTCAAGATGGCGTTCGGCGGCAAGGAGCCTGGAAGGCCGACGACGGCGTAAACCTGGCGAAGTCTGCGGCAACTCCGCTCCCACCCAGAAGAGCCGCGAAAGAGTCCGGCGCCTGCTTCTCTCGAGAACGGGCTCACGCGTCGCGGTCCTTCGTCGTTGCCGGGACCAACGCCATGGCCTTTGCGCCCTCCGAACTCCACTGCTCTCGGCGCACGCGCTCGAACGCACGACGAAGCAGCTAATTCCTCAAGCCCGGCGCCCAGAATGCCGTGAAGTACCTACAGGAGCCGTCCCACTTCTGGGGCGTGGTCCGGCAAGGATGGGCATGGAGATCGTCGAGACCGCCGCGGCACAGGATCGACAAGCAACCGGCTTCGAGAGCGAGCGAATCCTGATCGTCGATGACGACCCGGTTTCGGCCGCACTCGCGTCACGGGTGTTGACCCGCGAGGGCTACGACTGCCAAATCGCCCAGGACGGCGACGAGGCCTGGGAGGCTCTGGGGCCCGACGTGTCGCTCGTACTGCTCGACGTGATGATGCCGGGCAAGAGCGGTCTCGAAGTGCTCCGCCGCATGCGAATCGACCCCATCCTGGCCGGAATCCCGGTCCTGCTCGCCACGAGCGTCACCGACCCGGCCATCCAACTCCGCGGCCTCGGCCTCGGCGCGCAGGGCATCGTTCCCAAACCGATCAACCGCAAGGATCTTCTCGTCCGCGTGCGGAAGGCCACGGGACGGGGCACCGACCCGAGCCAGGTGGGCTCGACCGAGGAGTCGGACCCGCTGGACGGCGACGCCAGCGACCTGCCGGTCGACCTTCGGGAGATCTTCGGCACGGGCTTGGAAGACTCGGGGACGCGAACGGACCGCCTCACGATCCGCCAATTGCTCGCCGAGCGCGAAGCGCTCAATCGACGCCTCGACGCCGGGTACCGGCTTCTGACCGCGATCCTGCGACTGCACCAGATGGTAGGCGCCGGTCTCGCACCCGACAGGATCGCGACCGGCATCCTCGACCTCGCCAAGAACGTGCTCGACGCCAGCCAAGCGATCCTCTGGGTCCCTCATGGCCGAGAGCTTCACTCGCTCGCCGTACTGAACGTAGCGGAGCCGAGCCCGGTGTCGCGGGACGGCGCCTCCCTCCCGTCGCGCGTGACCCGGGAGTGGTCGACGCTCCAAGGGGAGGACGTCGTCGACGGCGAGCGCTGGTCCCACTTCCCGCTGAGCGTCGCGAGTGAGGGAGTCGGCGTGCTGTCGCTACGGCTTTCCGCGCAACGACCTCCGTCGCGGACATTGTCCGCTCTGTACTGCGCCGAGGCCGCCACCGCTCTCGACGCGAGTCTCCGCCTTCGCGAGGCGCAGAGTGAAGCGCTGACCGACCCGCTCACCGGCCTGCTGAACCGCCGTGGGCTCGACCAACAGCTCAGCCCGCTTCTGAACCACGCCCGCTCGGTTGGCGGGCAACTCAGCGTGCTCTTCGTAGACCTCGATCACTTCAAGAAGGTCAACGACGAGTTTGGACACGACCGAGGCGACGCGATCCTGCGCCTGGTGGCCGGAACTCTGAGTCGACTGGTCCGGACCGTCGACGTCGTCGCCCGCTACGGCGGAGACGAGTTCGTCGTCGTCCTTCCGACCACCGACACGCAGACCGCCGTGCGCGTGGCGGAGAGAATCCGGGAGGGCGTTTCGACCGCGATCCGCTCGGACGCCGCAGGGACCATTCCGATCACCGTGACGATCGGAGTCTCGAGTCTATCGGAGAGCCGCGGCCGCGCGTCCGAGGTGATCGCTGCGGCCGATCAGGCGATGCTGAAAGGAAAGACGAGCGGTCGCAACCGCATCGAAACGCTGAATACGGGCGAGGTGCCGGAGAGCGCGGTCGTTCGCCCATCGCTCGTCGGAACGCCTTCGGCGCTTCGCGCACTGCTCCGGACACTGGGCAGCCGGCATCCGGACTCGGAGTCACACTCCGTCGCCGTCGGTGCCCTTTCCGCTCGCGTGGCGCGCCGAATGGGCTGCGGTGCCGCCGAAATTCGCGTTGCCGGCCAGGGCGGACTGATGCACGACATCGGCAAGCTCTACGTCCCGCTCGAGATCCTCAACGGGACCGAGCCTCTGACATCGGACGAGCGCGAGACCATGGACCAGCACACCAACACCGGTGCCGATCTCGTCGACTCGCTGCCCGAAACGCGACACCTGACGGACCTCGTCCGCGCGAGCCAGGAACACTTCGACGGGAAAGGCTATCCCGACGGCCTGGCCGGAGACGAAATCCCGCTCACGGCGCGCATCATCTCCGTTACCGACGCGTACCACGCGATGGTGAGCAACCGGCCCTATCGATCCGCTCTTCCGCGAGACGCAATCCGCGAAGAGCTGCGTCGCTACGCCGGGACGCAGTTCGATCCCGACGTCGTTGAAGCCCTCCTCGCCGTGATCGCGTAGCGGGCCTGCGCCCGGTTGCCCGCGGGCCGGTCTCCGCCGTATAGGTACGGCCATGAGCCGACCCATACGCTTCGGAGTCACCCTTCCGCAGATCAAACGCAGTTGGCAGCAGGCCAGCGATGCCGCGACGGAGTTCGACCGACTGGGCTTCGACTCCGTGTGGGTCTGCGATCACCTCTACGG
>JAJCZO010000400.1 GCA_029262355.1 Deltaproteobacteria bacterium | reverse complement strand
GGTCGTCGTCGACGTGCCATCCTTCACGACGCACGTCGTCGATTCGTTCGTGGACTGGGTCGGATAGTAGAACGCGAACAGGTTGCAATGTTCGTTGTCGTCGGTGAACGGGCCGAACTCGTAGTCTCGGTTGGAGCGATTGTCGTATGTGCACGTCCAGCGCAGGCTCTCGCCGGAGGCGAAGGGAGGTGCGGTCGCGCGCGAGTAGATCTGGAAGGCCGGGTCCTCGTATCCGTCGTGCACGTAGAGGGGCGGCAAGAGAGCCGTGTCGCCATCGAGTCGCTCGGCAGCGAAGTGGCGCCCGCGGTAATGGTAGTGGCCCGTCATCGCCATGATCGTGATGGGCTCGGGGAACGTGCACGAGCCGCTGCGGGTCGAGACGGAGGCCGCCGGCACGAAGACGTCGCGATCTTGGCCGAAGATCGAACCGGCGTGCGCCATGACGTCCTCTCCGGGAACGCTGTGCAGGTTGATCTGCACGCGGGGGGCGCCGGAGGTCTCGAGCCCGCCGACGTTCACGAAGTGCGTCTGTAGGAGAAGCTGTTCGCCCGAACGGAAGTGGAACGCCACGCCCTCGGGGAGCTGCCAGTCGGTACGGGCCAATTGCGCCGCCGTGACGAGCTCCCAGCGGTCGAAGTCGACCGTGTAGTTGCAGTCGAACGATTCGTCCGGCAGGGACAGGCTGGGATCGAACGGGCGGTAGAGGTGAATGTGATGGCTGCCGCCCGAAACCGCGACCTCGAACCGATTCACCTCGAGGTCGACGTCGCTGTCGAGCTTGAAGGTGTGGCACCGTGTTTCTTCGCTGCCGATCGGAAGCGGGCGGGCGGTCACGTCGAGCTGGAGGCCGGACGAAGGCGGCGGGAGTGCGAGGCCACGGTCATCCGACTCGGTGCCCAGAGGAGTGCCGTCGTCGCCCGCGACCCGCCCGGTGCGCGGCGCGCCGGCGAGGATCCATGCGCGGACGATGTCGGTCGTCCGCTCGTCGAGCCTCGGCCCGCCGTAGGGCATGCCGGCGCCGAGCTCGGTTGCGAGCCCGCCTTCGATCTTGTGGCAGAGGAGACTCTGATCGGGTTCGCCCGGCACGACGCGTCGCAGCCCGCGATCTGTGGCCGTTGCATGTGACGGTGCGACGTCGACGAGCATGTCGTAGGAGTATCCCGGCTCGAGCACGAGCTCGGCCGCGCGTCCGGCTGCGCTGTGGCAGGACTCCGAGGCGCAGCTCACCGAGAACACCTCGTCTTGGATTCGATCGAAGGTCGAGATCTCGTCGGGCGAGGAGGGTGGCCCTGGCGCGGCGGCGGACGGTGCGCTCGTGGAGCCGCCGCCGCCGCACGCCACCGCGATCATGGCTACGGCACCGAGGGCGTGGGCCCGAACTGTCCTAGGCGCGTGCATGAAACGCTCACGCTACGCGCGGTCGAGCTCGTCGGGAATACAGATTCGACGCCGGCGCGGCGATCGGTGCGCACGAGACGGCAGAGTCCGTGGCGAGCGCCCGGTACGAGTCTATGTTCCGCCTGTTTTCTTCGTCCCACGGGGGGAGTAGTCTTGTCGGAGACGAAGGGATGGTCATGGCCGAAGGCGGAGATGAAACGAAGCTCACGCGCAGGGCGCTTCTTACCTCGACGGGAGCCATCGCGGCGGGCGCGGCGGTGGCCGGATGCGAGTACAAGACCCAGCTCTATCTTCTGAGCGATGCGCCGGAGACGGACCGGAAGCTCGCTTCGTGGGGCGACTCGAAGGTCGTGGGGCACCGCCCGCTCGGCCGGACGGGTTTCGAGATGTCGGACATCTCGTTCGGCACCTCGAAGCTGCAGGACCCGGCAGTCGTGCAGCGCGCGATCGAGCGCGGCATCAACTACTTCGATACGTCGCCCGACTACTCCGACGAGGCGTCCGAGAAGGCGCTTGGTCAGGGCATCAAGGGAACGCCGCGCGATCAGATCTTCATTGCGTCGAAGTTCTGCTCGTCCGAAGGTCATCTCGACGACGACACGCCGGTGCCCGAGGTGATGCGGGCCGTCGAGGGCAGCCTGCGGCGGCTGCAGGTCGACCATCTCGACCTGGTGCACATTCACGCCGTGAATTCCGTCGAACGCCTCATGTCGCCCAACCTTCACGAGGCGTTCGACCGCTTGAAGGAGCAGGGGAAGGTGCGCTTCCTCGGCGTGTCGAGTCACACGCCACGACTCGAGGAGGTCATGGGCCGCGCCGTCGGTAGCGACCGATTCGATGTGATCATGGTCGCGTACAACTTCAAAAACTGGCCGCAACTCCACGACATCTTCCATGAGGCGCATCAAAGGGGCGTCGGGGTGGTGGCGATGAAGACCTTGAAGGGGGCCTATCATACGCAGCTGGCGGACTTTGCGCCGAGTGAGCGGGAGTCGTTCGCGCAGGCTGCCTTCAAGTGGGTTCTAGCGAACCCGGACGTGAGCGGCCTGGTCGTCACGATCAGCCACTTTCCGCAGATCGATGAGTATCTCTATGCCTCGGGGCAGGAGATCACCAAGCAGGACGTCGCGCTGCTCGAGAAGTACGACCAGCAGGTCGCGAAGATCTACTGTCGGCCGGGGTGCGGAGAGTGCCTCGAGAGTTGTCCCGCGGATGTGCCGATCGACGATGTCCTACGCTACCGGATGTACGCCGAGAGCTACGGGCAGGAACGCGATGCGATGCGGTCGTACGCGAAGGTTGATCCGCAACGCACGGCCGACAATTGCGCGACGTGCCCCGCGCCGTGCGAGCCGGCGTGTCCGTTCGAGATTCCGATCCGCGAGCGCCTGGTCGAGGCGCATCGGCTGCTGCGATTCGGCTGAGCGTCAGGTGGGCGGTGCGCTCGTGATGAACGCTGCGATGGTCTCTGCGAGCTCTTGACCGCGGGCTTCCTGAAGAAAGTGTCCGCCCCCGTGGATGGTCTTGTGCGGCTGGCCTTTCGCGCCGGGCACGCGATCGAGGAACGGCTGATCGCCGCCACGAGTGACCGGATCGTTGTCGGAGAACGCGCAGAGAAACGGTTTCTCCCAACGTGAGAAGACTTCCCACGCCTTTTCATTGGCGGGAATCGACGGGTCGTCGGGGAGGGTAGGGACCTGGCTCGGCATGGCGCGCGTTCCCATCTTGTACCGGGGGTCGGGGAACGGGGCGTCGTACGCGGCGATCTCTTCGGCGGAGAGCTGGCGGCCGTCCACGGTGCCGGCGATCAGAAGGCCCAGGGGGAGGTCTTCGTTGTCCCAGCAGAACCGCTGCCAGTAGGCGAACGCTTGTTCGGGTGCGTCCGGATTCGGGTTCGAGAGGTTCTGCGCCATGATCTCGGGAGTGGGTGTCGGCATCGTCTTGCGGAGCTCTTTTGTCGCCGCAACCCGATCCGCCGGGAGGTTCTTGGGCAGAGGGATGCCCGTGTTCGCGATCGCGACCCGAGCGAAGCGCTCGGGGTTCTCGGCGACCATGCGCAGGCCGATGAGTCCGCCCCAATCTTGGCCGAAGAAGGTTGCGTCGCGCACGTCGTTCGCGGTGAGCCACGCGGTCATCCAGTCGACCTGCCGTTGGTAGGTGTAGTCCTCCAGGGCGCCGGGTTTGTCGGATCGGCCGTAGCCGACGAGGTCGGGCGCGAGCACCCGGTAGCCGGCCTCGACGAGAATCGGGATCATGTGCCGGTACAGGTAGCTCCAGCTGGGTTGTCCGTGCATGCACAAGATCGTCGGCGCGTCGGCGGATCCCTCGTCTACGTGATGGATACGCAGCGACTGGCCGTCGCCGGCGGGGACCTCGGTGTAGTGCGGCTCGAATGGGTAGCCGGGCAGGCTGGCGAAACGCGCGTCGGGGGTGCGGAGGATCTCCATGGATTGTCTATTGGCAGTATTCATGTCATTTTGTCAAACCTGTGGGAAGTCCCACCTCGGCCCCGTTCGTCCTCGCTCAGCGGTCGCTGAGGGCGCGGCGTCCGGACGGAGTGGTCATGAGGCATGGCACTCGCTTTCCGGTGTTCGCGCCGAGATGGGTGCTCCCAACCCGCCGTCGATGATACAAGACCACTCATGCTCCGTACGCATTGGCTGGCTCGCTCCCTCGTCGTCTCCGGCGCCGTTCTGGCGTTCGGAGTTCCACCGTCGTTTGCTCTTGCCGAGACGGAGTACGACTCTCCGCAGGTCGTTGGTGGTGCGCCGGTTACGGCGGGCCAGTTTCCGTTCCTGGTGCGAATCCGGAGCACGACAGGCGGGATCTGTACGGGCAGCCTGATCGCCGACAACTGGGTGCTGTCGGCCGGTCACTGCGGCGAGCCGGAACGGGTGTACATCACCGACGCGATGTCGCCTTCCGCGGGCCCGCAACACCAGATTTGGTGGATCGCACCGCGCCGTTGGATTCGGCACCCCGGGTTCAATCCGGCCGCCTCGCCCGTCGACTTCGAAGACGATCTCGCGCTGATCGAGCTGGATCTGAACGCGAGTGACTTCCCCCCGACCCTCGGTGGCACGCCACTCTACGTGCCGGAGCCCATCGGCCTGGCGGCATCGCCCGCGACGACGGCCAGCGGTATCGGCAAGATGACGATCGCCGGTTTCGGGTTCACGGAGAACGGCGGCGATCTGCCGGCCGTGGCCGAGTGGGCGGGCGGGATTCCAAGCGTCGCCGCCGCGTCCTGCCTTTTTCCGACCGTGGCGTCTGAGGAGCTTTGCTACGGTACGTTCCCCAACAGCTGCCCTGGGGACTCGGGGAGCGCGGTGTTCCGTCATGTCGATGGCGGCTATCTCCAGTACGGCATCGTTTCGATCGTTACGGCTACGTGTGGCAGTGGGAACTCGCGCGCCACCTACGTTCCGGGCTACCTCGATTGGATCAACACGCAGATGAATCTGTCCGACGACGACGCGATCGTGCTCGGCTGGGAGCTCCCCGGATCCGTGCAGAACGGCGATGTCGCAACTGGGGTATCGAATGGCCAGGGGTGGACGTACAGCCTCGCCGGTGTGATCACGTCGGTTCGGCTCTTCGTCGATGGCGTGTTGGAACAGACCTTTCCGTGGGGTGGCGAGCGAAAGGACGTGCAGGATAAGCACCCGGCCGCACCGATCGGTTCTGGCTTCTCGGCCGCAGTGAGTTGGGCACGTTTCGGTCCGGGAAATCACCAGATGATGCTCGAAGTGAAGGACTCGGCCGGCAATAGGAAGACCGAGACCCGCACCGTGAAGGTGGTTCAGATTCTTCCCGGCGTGAACTTCGCACGTGATCTCTCGACAGGGTCGGCGAACTGCTCGTTCGTCGGTACGGATACGTTCCGATGCACCGGGTTGTCGTTCAAGCAGGGCAGTTGCGCGACCGGTATTGATTTTCGTTGGTCGAACGCCAAGCAGGCGTGGGAAGTGGCGTCAGGCTGTGACTGAGCCGCGGCTCGCTAGAGCTGAAGGCGGCGTTCCGCGTACGGCGGGTCGACTGGGCGCCCGCCCTTCAGAACCCAGGGGCGGTCGTCGTACGGCTCGCCGGTGGTGAAGTTCTTCGCGTCGGCCGGTCCGTACTGAATCACCCATGCGCGTCTCTGGCGTGAGGAGGTCTTGTTTCCGACCGTTTGGTGCAGCAAGAGCGTCGAGAAGAGAAGAGTCTCGCCCGCTCCGGCCGGGAGCGCGATCGCTTCGGCGCCATCGACGTCGGGCACGTGGTAGTGGACGGTCTCGAGCGCATGCTCGCGTGGGCCCTTCCGATGGGAGCCGGGGAGAACCTGGAGCCCACCGTTGTCGAGGTCGGAGTCGTCCAGTGCGAGCCACGTCGTGAGAAACTCCGGGCATCCGTCGGGATGGTACCCGTTGTCCTGATGCCAGCGAATGAGACTCCCCGAGCCCGGCGCCTTGTTGATGCCCTGGTCCCACCAGAACCGGACGTCGGGTCCGACGAGTTGGCCGACGAGTTCCAGCATTTCGGGATGGGTCAGAAACTTCTTGAGTGCGGGACTGCGGAAGTTCAGCATCGCGCGGTACGGATAGACGCCGTCGGCTTCGTTTCCGAGCGTCTGTGCGTCGAACGTGACGAGGCGGTCGTACTCGGACGCGATGGTTTCGAGCTCGTGCTCGGTGAACATCTTGCCGATGTTGACGAAGCCCTGATCGCGAAACGCCTCGAGCTGCTCTGGTGTGAGTCTCATGCGCCGTCTTCGATCCGTAGCTCGGACCGGCCCAACGGGCCGAAGTCGATCGTGAACACGTCGCCCGGCGCGGCTTGGACCGGCTGAATCAGCGAACCGCACAGAATCCAATCGCCGCCATTCAGGTGCTCGCCGTAACGCTCCAGCAAGGCGGCGGTGCCGAGCGCGATGGGCGCGGGGTCATTCAGTGCGAGCTCGGGCACCGCATCGGCGACCTTCTCGTCATTGCGGAAGACGACGGGGAACTCCGGCGCGATCGGACAGAAGCTGCCGAGCGTGCCGCAGATCCACGAACCCGCGTGGAAGAAGCTGTGGGCCGAGATGCCCGCGAGGCCGCCGTCGGTGGGGAGCCCGTAGTCGACGATCTCGATCGCGGGCGCGAAGCCTTCGATGCACTCTACCGCCTCCTCGGTGCTGGCGAGCGAGGGCAGGCTCGTGCCGAGGCGGATCGCGATCTCAGCCTCGATGTGGATCTTGCTGTCGGCGGGCGTTCGGAAGACCGGCTCATCCAAGACGCCTTCGGCCGGCAGCGCTCCGACGACCCATCCGTCGAGACCCAGTTGCTTCTGAACCGCAGGAACGTTCATTGCGACCTTCCAGCCCACGCGCTGAAGGCCTCGGTCCTGCTCCGCGCGCACTCGCGCGAGCTGCCGCTCCATTCCCGCATCGAGCTGCCGTACGGTTTCTTCGTTCATCGGACTCCCTGTCTGCAGATCTAACACGAGGCTCACGTGGCTGCCGGCCTCTCAGCGTGGGCTGGATTGGAGAACGACGGACTGATCGGGCCCCAACCCTTTGTCGAACGCGGCGCCTTCGCCCGACCCGTCGCTCGAGACCTCCACGATTCCGGAGATGTCCCCGACCGCGGTCGCCCTTTCTTCGAAGTTGATCAGCACGACGCGCTCGTCATCGCCCGACACGCGGCGATAACCGAGGATGCCTCCCGGCAGATCGTCGATCAGGCGGATCTCTCCTTCGAGCAATGCTGGCGAGGATCTTCGACACGCGAGGAGGCTTCGATAGAGATGCAGGATCGACGCGGGGTCGTCTCGCGCCGCCTCGACGTTTCGGGTGGTTGCGTCGGGCGGTAGGGGCAGCCAGGCTGGGTCGGGCCAGCCGTGTCCCGGTTCGTTCGTCCACGGCACCGGGGCACGACAACCGTCGCGACCGCCGGGGTCGACGCGCCGATCCTCCGGGACTTTCGCGTCCTCGAGCCCTAGCTCTTCTCCCATGTAGAGGAAGGGGCTGCCGCGCAACGTGAGGAGCAAGACCGCCGCCGACCGCGCGCGTGCCTCGCTGCCGAGTCGGGTGCGATGGCGAGGCCAATCATGGTTCGACAGCACCCACGTAGGCCATGCTCCGACCGGGTCGAATTCTTCACCGGCTTCCTTGATGCACGCGCGCCACTTGTCGGCCTTCCACTTGAGAAACATCGGCGGGAAGTTGAACGAGAGATGGAGGCCTGCGCCCTCCGCGTAGTAGGGCGCGATCTTCTTGGAGTTCATCAAGAAGACTTCGCCCACCACCATGCGGTCCCCGGGATACGAATCGAGCAGCCGCCGGATGCCGCGGAGATGGTCGAGCGTGCGGGGGTCGTGGTTCAGCGCGCAGTGTGGGATCTTGGCGAGGTGCGCAGGGACATCGGCGAGGGCCGGATCCTTCCCGATGTTGTGGACGACATCTGCGCGAAAGCCGTCGACGCCGCGGTCGAGCCAGAAGCGCAGGGTCTCGTGCATCGCGGCCGCGACGTCGGGGTTCTCCCAGTTCAGGTCGGGCTGCTCCGCGAGGAAGGAGTGCAGCCAGTACTGTCCAGTGTTCTCGTCCATCGTCCACGCTGGCCCGCCCTCGGAGAACGCACTCGTCCAGTTGTTGGGCGGTGCGCCGTCGGCCTGGGGGTCGCGCCACACGTACCAATCGCGCTTCGGGTCGTGCTTCGAGCGACGCGACGCGAGGAACCAGGGATGCTCGCTCGAGGTGTGGGCTGGCACCCAGTCGAGGATCACGCGCAGGTTCTTCGCGTGCGCCGCGTCGACCAGTGCATCGAGGTCGGAGAGCGAGCCAAAGATCGGATCGACGTCGCAATAGTCCGAGACGTCGTATCCGAAGTCGCGCATGGGAGATCGAAAGATCGGCGACAGCCAGATGGCGTCGGCACCGAGCCACGCGATGTGGTCGAGGTGTTCCTGAATTCCGGCGAGTTCGCCGACCCCGTCACCGTTCGCATCTGCGAACGAACGTGGATAGATCTGATAGACGACCGCGCGCGTCCACCAGGGTTGGTCGCCCACGTCGCGTCCTCTCAGGCGGCCTTTGGCGTGAACTCACACGACATGTGTTTGATGCCGTGGATGAAGTTCGACGCGAGGCGCTCGGGGTCGGAGTTGATCTGGAGGTCCGGGAGGCGCCGGAAGAGCTCTCGGAAGAATACCGTGATCTCACGCCGCGCGAGGTTTGCGCCGAGGCAGAAGTGCGGGCCCGGTCCGCCGTACCCGACGTGTTCGTTCGGAGTTCGTAGAACGTCGAAATCGTACGGATTGTCGAAGACGAGTTCGTCGCGATTCGCGGAGCTGTAGAAGAGGATGACCTTCTCCCCGGCTTTCAGCTTCTGTCCGCCGAGCTCGCATTCGCGGGTGGTCGTGCGACGCATGAAGATGACGGGCGTCGCCCAGCGAACGATCTCTTCAACTGCGGTGGGGCTCACGGCGTCGAAGTCTCCCTGAAAGCGCGCGCGCTGATCTGGATAATCGCAGAGCGCCTTCATCCCGTGGCTGATCGAGTTGCGCGTCGTTTCGTTGCCCGCCACGACGAGCAGCACGAAGAAGCTGCCGAGGTCTTCGTCGCTGAGCTTGTCACCGTCGACTTCGGCGTGCACCAGCGCAGAGGTGAGGTCGTCGGCCGGGTTTTCGAGACGCAGCTTTCGCAGGTCCTTCATGAGCGCCACGAGATCGGCGCCGGCGCCGAGCAGCGCGGGAATGATCTGCGTCGGATCGGCGACGTACTCAGGATCGCCGGCGCCCAGGATGATGTTCGTCTTCTCGAAGACGAACGCGTGCTGGCTCTGCGGGATGCCGAGCATGTCGCAGACGATTCGAATCGGGAACGGAGCGGAGAGTTCGGTCACGAAATCGCAGGAGCCCTTCTCGGCGACGGCGCTGACGATCTCGGACGCGGCGTGCTCGACGTCGTGCGAGACGCGCGCGAGCTGCTTCGGGGTGAACCCGGCCGATACGAGTTTTCGCAGCCGTTGGTGGCCGGGATCGTCCATGTTGATCATGCCACCGAAGAATTCGAGGAACGGAGGTGGCAGGTCGGGAATGCTGGTCGCGCCACGCGAGGAGCAGAAAATGTCGGGATTTCGGCTGGCTTCGAGGATGTCGGCATGACGGGTGACCGCCCAGTAACCTTCCCCGACCGCCACGAGCCCCAAGTCGAGCTCCTTGTAGAACGACATCGGGCGTTCTCTGCGCAGCATCTGAAAGGCGCCTTCACGCTCGGCCCATGGTCGAACCCAGAACTCGGGTGCCGACAAGTCGATGTCATCGAGGGATAGTGCTTCGACGGGCTGCATCGTGGTCTCCTGATGGTTCCGGCCCCTCGTGGGGTCCACCTGACAACTACGGGCCGGAGGGCCGCAGGCCAAGGGGGGGCGCCGAACTTTCGGGCAAGCGTTCGAACGTCCGTCCGAATCGACGGGTTCCTGTCTCCCGCACCGTGCTACGCTGAAGCAATGATCACCCGACGTGGATTTCATCAGCTGACCGCGGCCGGTCTCGTGTCTCTTGCGTTGCCGCGCCGGGGCGCTCGAGCGGCAACCTCGCCCCGCACCGCGGCCGATCTTCAGTACTCCGACGCACCGGCGCGCGGCGTGGCTCTGGCGGGCGTCCCGAAGGGGGCGGGCGCAGAGGGGACGGGGCAGGCGGTTCGGCGGGCGGCCGAGGAGGCGACGGACTTCTCTTGGCTGAGCCGGGGCGACTCGGTCCTGATCAAGGTCGTGTGCAACTCGGGAAACGACTACCCTGCGACGACCGATCCGGTCGCCCTGAACGCGATGGTCGCACTTCTCAAGGAGAAGGGTGCCGGCCGGGTGATGGTTGGCGACATGTCGGGCGTGCAGTTCGTTCGCTTCAGCAAGGATCGTCTCTCGGGGAGCAGTCGCACGCTGATGACCGGTAACGGGCTCGCGCGGGGGGCAGCGGAAGCAGGCGCGGAGGTCGTTGCCTTCGAGGAGGCAGGTTGGGACGGTTTCTTCGAGGACACGCCCGCCGAGGGCGAGAATTGGCGTCGTCCTCTCATGATGCCCAACGTGCTGCTGGAGTCGGATCACGTGATCTTGATGCCGCGTTGCTCGCGGCATCTCCTGGCCGGCAGCACGCTCGGTCTGAAGGCGGCGGTTGGTTGGTGGAGGCACGATTCCCGGCTCGAGTACCACCACGATGCGGCCACGTTCTCACAAAAGACCGCGGAGTCGAACACCGCACCGAGTCTCCTCGCGAAGCAACGGCTCGTACTTACGAGCGCGACGAAAGTGCTGACGACGTTCGGTCCTGATCAGGGTTTCATCGCCGAGCCCGACACCGGGTTGGTGATGGCAAGCACGTCGGTCGTGGCGCACGACATGGCGTCCCTGGCCTGGCTGCTCGAGAGCCAACAGACGGCAACCCCGGTGGATCAGCGGACCAGCGTGATGGACGACCCGAACCAGAGCGAGCTGGTGGTGAATCTGGTGAACCGCTTCATCAACCTGTGGCTCGATGGGGGTCTCTCGAGTCCCTTCACTGCGCAGACTCTCGAGCGGTACGACATGGATCGGATTTGGGATGATCGGGTGTTGGCGCGCGCGTTCGAAATTTCCGGGGGCGTGCCACACCTCGAGTACGCGGCAGTAGACGTACCGGAGGCTGTTCAGCAGCGTTTGGTGGCCTCTACCGCTCTCCGTTGAGCCCGCGCAATTGGGCTTTGCGCCCGGGCGGTCTGGTTCGGCTAATGTAGGATCTCCGGAGGGAGACCGTTCCATGGATAGATTCGATCTAGTCATCCGCGGCGGCACGCTCGTCGATGGGTCGGGCGGCGACGCCGTGCAGGCCGATGTCGCCATCCGAGGCGACACCATTGCCGCCGTGGGCGAGGTGAGTGGGCAGGGTGCCGAGGAAATCGACGCGCGCGACTTGCTCGTCACGCCGGGCTTTGTCGACATCCACACGCACTACGACGGGCAGGCCGTGTGGGGGCCACGTCTCACGCCGTCGTCGTGGCACGGCGTCACGACGGTCGTCACCGGCAATTGCGGTGTCGGGTTCGCCCCGTGTCGCCCCGATGATCACGACCTTCTCATCAAGTTGATGGAAGGAGTCGAGGACATCCCCGGCGTGGTTCTCGCGCAGGGGCTCGACTGGTCGTGGGAGACTTTCGAGGAGTTTCTCGATCGGCTCGAGGCTCAGCCGCACGACATCGACTTCGCGACGCAGGCCCCGCATGGAGCGATCCGGGTTTACGCGATGGGCGAACGCGGCGCCGATCGGGAGCCGGCGACGGCGGACGACATCGCGTTGATGGCCCGTTTGGCACGCGACGCGGTCAATGCTGGCGCGCTCGGCTTCACGACGTCGCGCACACTGAACCACCGAAGCAGCGACGGCCGCCCGACGCCCACGCTGACTGCGGAAGAAGACGAGTTGCTGGGTGTGGCGATGGCGCTGCGTGATTTGGGTCGCGGAGTTCTGCAGGTCGTCTCGGACTTCGCGGATGCCAAGGCGGAGTTCGCCATGTTGCGCCGACTCGTGGAGAAGTCGGGGCGCCCCCTTTCGATGAGCATCGTTCAGGACGATCGCCGACCGAACCAATGGCGAGATCTGATCGGTTGGATCGGCGAGGCAACCGCGGCCGGGCTGCCGATGAAAGGACAGGTCTGCGGTCGACCCGTAGGCATCGTGCTCGGCCTCGAGTGCACGCTGAGCCCGTTCCTTCTCCACACGGGATATCAGGAGATCGCTCGCTTGCCGCTCGCGGAGAAGGTCGCGCGGATGCGCGATCCCGAGGTGCGACGCGCGATCCTGGCCGAGACGCCGTCGACGGAGAATCGGTTCCTCGCGGGGATGCTGACGAACTTTGCGCGGATCTTCTCGCTCGGAGAGCCGCCGAACTACGAGCCAAGGGCCGCGGACAGCGTCCAGGCGAAGGCGGCTGGGGCCGGGGTCGACACGCTGGAGTACGTCTACGACCTTTTGCTCGAGAACGAAGGCCGAACGCTGCTGTATCTGCCGTTCCTGAACTATGCGGAGCAGTGCCTCGAGCCCTCGCTCGAGATGATGAAGCACGCCGACACGGTCCTCGGGCTTGGGGATGGCGGAGCGCACCTGGGCACGATCTCCGACGCGAGCTTCCCGACCACCATGTTGACGTTTTGGACGCGCGATCGGACACGGGGGGCGAAGCTCTCCGTTCCGTGGGTCGTGCGCGCGCACACCTTCGAGACCGCAGCAGCGGTGGGGCTGCACGATCGCGGGCTGCTCGCTCCTGGCTACAAGGCGGACGTGAATTTGATCGACTACGACGCGCTTACCCTTCATGCGCCGCGCATCGCGCACGATCTTCCCGGCGGAGGCCGGAGGCTCATACAGACGGCGCAGGGCTATCGCGCAACGTTCAAATCGGGCCAGGTGATTTACCGCGACGGAGAAGCCACCGAAGCATTGCCCGGCAAGCTGGTTCGGGGCGCTCAGGCGCGGCCGGGCTCGTGAGACCAGAGGAGATGTCCATGCGTACTCAGCCCCGAATTCTGGAAACTGCGAGCGAATGGCACGCCGCCGACGTGGCCGACGAATCGAAGTGGGTCGTGCGGTTCGCGGATTCCGAGATCGAAGAGCTGGACCTCGCGTTGC
>JAJCZO010000399.1 GCA_029262355.1 Deltaproteobacteria bacterium | reverse complement strand
GGGGTGGATTCGGGTTCCGAGCTGCCGCACGATGATGCTGCCGGCGCGCGCGTCCTGGCCAGCGTAGATCTTCACGCCGCGGCGTTGGCCCCGACTGTCGCGTCCATTCCGAGTGCTGCCCTGACCTTTTTTGTGAGCCATGGATCGCTCCCTTCGCCGCTAATCGACCGAGACGACGCGAACCGCCGTCACCTGCTGTCGATGCCCCTGGTGGCGACGGTAGTTCTTGCGTCGCTTTTTCTTGAACACGAGGATCTTCTGATCCTTCTCGTGGCTCATGATCACACCGGAGACCTTGGCGTCTGATACCAGAGGTGCACCGACCGAGAGGCCGGCATCGTTCTGGCGCAGGAGCACCTCCGGGAACTCGATGTCGGTCCCGACCTCGCCAGGAAGCGATTCGATGCGGATGACGTCGCCGGGCTCGACGCGGTACTGCTTACCGCCCGTTCGGATGATCGCGTATGCCATTCTGAAATTCCTTGGAAAAGGTAACCCCCTCGGCTACCGAACGAGTGTGCGGGAGTCAACTGAGCCGGCCCGGCGGGTAGTCGTCTTCAGCCGCCACGATTGTTGTCTGTGCGACGAGGTCCTGGCCGAAGTCCGGGGGGCCCGGGCGGTCATTTCCTTCGACCTGGAGGTGGTCGACGTCGACGAAGATCCCGATCTAGCCGCGCGGTACGGCGAGGAGGTCCCGGTGATCGAGATCGACGGGAGGAAGGCCTTCAAGTACAGGGTCACGAAGAAGGAACTGCTCCGGCGGCTGGGGCGGGCGCGGTGGCATTTGCCACGGTTTAGGGGCTGAACGGGGGAGGCCCCGTGCCGGTGGTCGAAGAGAGGCGCTAGAGGACACGGGATGCCGCGAGTCGTCGTGGATGCGATGGGGGGCGATTTCGCTCCGGAGGAGATGGTCCGCGCGGTCTCCCAGGTATCGCTCGAGTCCGACATCCAGATGGTTCTGGTCGGGCACGCCGAGCAGATCCAGGCTCTGCTGGACGCTGGGGAGTACAATCCCGAGCTCATCTCGGTGCGCCACTGCGGCTCGGTGATCGGGATGTCGGAGGATCCGCGCGAAGCCATCCGGGCGAAGAAGGACGCCTCGATCAGCGTGGCGGCTCGTATGGTCGCGCTCGGCGAGGCCGACGCCATGGTGTCGGCCGGCAACACGGGGGCCTGCGTGCTCGCCGCGGCCAAGCACTGGAAGCTCCTCGCTGGCATCCGGAAGGCGGCCTTGGCCAGCGTGTTCCCGCGACAGACCGAGTACGAAGGCCAGGATCAGCTCGGGCTGCTTCTCGATGTCGGCGCGACGATCCGATGTGAGGCAGTGGAGCTCGCCCAGTTCGGTGTGATGGGGAGCGCCTATGCCCGTTGCATCTCGAAGGTGGCTTCTCCGCGGGTGGGTCTGCTCAACATGGGGGCGGAGGCGAATAAGGGCGGCGACGTCCTGGTGGAAGCGAACCGCTTGCTCGCTGGTCTGCCCGCGATCGGCTTCATCGGCAACGTGGAGGGGCACGACGTTGCCACCGGGCACGCGGATGTGGTGGTCGCAGAGGGGCTCCTTGGGAACGTGGTCCTCAAGCTCCTGGAAGGGGTCGCCGAGGTTGCGTCGAGTCTGGCGAACAACGCGGCGCACGAGAGCTGGCGGTGGCGCTTCGGCATGGCGATGCTGTCGCCGGGCATCGAACGCATGCGAACCCTGGCCGACTTTCAGACCTACGGCGGCGCGCCGATCCTCGGCTTCGAGCACGTCTGCATCAAGGCGCACGGGCGATCCCGTTCGGGTGCCATCGGCAACGCGATCAAGGTCTCCGCCAAGGCCGTTCGCGACGGGATCATCCCCGACATCGCACAGAAGATCGCGGAGCTTCGGTGAGGGGCGCCCCCCCGGCCTTCGCACCGGTCGAGGACCGGTCCGTCGCGTTCCGTTGGGACCTCGACAAGACCTATCTCCGCACGGAGTTCGAGAGCCTTCGCAAGATGGTGCGCATCCCCTTCGAGGGTGGGGCCGACAAGGTGCATCTGCCGGGCGTGCCGCAGCTGATTCGCGCCCTGCGCCGGCGGGCAGAGGCGCAGGACAACCGGCCGTACGTGTTCTTCCTGTCCGCGAGCCCTCGGCAGATCGGCAGTGCGGTGCGCGACAAGCTCGCGCTCGACGAGATCGAGTACGACGGAATCACGTTCAAGGATCAGCTTGGCCACCTGGTTCGGGGACGTTGGAGCAGCCTGAGAGAGCAGGTCGGCTACAAGCTCGACGAACTTCTCTCTGCGCGTCTCGGTGGGCCGGCGGCCTCGTGCGAGTACCTCTTTGGGGATGACTGGGAGAGCGATCCGCTCATCTACTCCCTTTACGCGGATGTCCTGAGCGGTGGCATCGACCTGGAGACCTTGAAGCGGATCCTCGTAGCGGTCGACGTCCGCAAGGCGTCGGTCCTGCGGATTCTCGATCGAGCCGAAGTCCTATTCGGGACGGCGCCCGACGCAGTCGAGCAGATCTACATCAATCTCGAACGAAGGACGCCGCCGTCGCGATTTCGGGCCTACGGTCCACGAGTGGTGCCGACCTTCAACACGCTTCAGGCCGCTGCTTCGCTCTATCAGTCTCGGCGGCTCGAGTTGGATGACGTGATCGACGTGGCGCGGGCGCAGTTGGGCGTCGAGGGGCAGGGCGGCCACCGTTTGCGAAACTCGATCGACGACCTCACCCGTCGTGGTCATCTTCGGCTCGAGATCCGAGACCGCGTCGTGCGACGGTTCGCGCGCGAGGAGTTGGCCCCTCTGGCGAAGGGCGAAGCGGCGCTCCGCACTCGCCTTCGCGCGGCTCTGGCAACGTTTCGACGTCGCAAGCAGAAGGCGCCTCTCGGTCGCGCGGATTACGAGACTCTCCTCGCCCAGTGGGAGAACCACTGAGGCGCGCGCTCAGTGGAGCGCGACGATCTCTTCGACGACGAGCGATTCGAGGCCGGCCTCGTCGAGCTCGGAGGCCAGCGTCTCGGCCTCGTCGCGGTTCGCACACAGTCCCACCCGCACGCGATAGAGCGTCGCGTCGTTGCGCCGCGCGCGCGCAACGTAGACCTCTCGAGGGCCGCGGCGAAGCGGGGCCGCGCCGATCTCGGGCAGGCCGGCGACTTCACGTCGCAGGGCCGCGGCACGCGGTTCGGTGAGGAACGAACCGACCTGGACGGCAAACCGCACCGCACGCGGCGGGCCCTCATAGTCGCGGATCGGGTCGAGGCGGACCTTCGCCGTTCCCGCCTTCACCATGCCCAGCGTCGCGGCCGCCCCGTACGACAGATCGATCTCACGGTCGTCCACATACGGCCCGCGGTCGTTGATTCGGACCACGACAGACCGTCCGCTGCGCAGGTGGGTGACCCGAACGGGTGTACCCAGAGGCCAGGTTCGATGGGCGGCGGTGAGCTCGTTCTGGTCGTAGCGTTCGCCGCTCGCCGTGGCCCGTCCGTGGAATCCTGGTCCGTACCATGAGGCGACGCCGACGGTGGTGAGCGGGCTCTGCGGGGCCCGCGAGGCACACGCTGCTCCGAGCACCATCAACGCAATCAAACCGGCGACGATCTCTGGCCGTCCGCGCGCGTATCCACCCATCGTCCCACCTCCTCGACCACCACCGCGGCCTCCCGACGAGACCGGCTCCACCCAAGAGGATACCAGGCTTCCCGGAGGAGAAAAGCGGACGGGCGCCTCGGCGGATGTCTCGGCGGGCGCCTGCGGGGGCCCCATGCGCATTGCCAGGCTCGTGATCTCGTAGGAGTGAGTCCGGCGTCGGCTTGTGCTAGATTCGCCCAGCGGGTCGCCTCCTTACCGGAGCAATCCTCGACCCTGGAGTAATTCGAGTATGTCGGGCCATTCCAAGTGGAGCACGATCAAGCACAAGAAGGCGGCGAAGGATGCCAAACGCGGCTAGATCTTCACGAAGTTGATTCGGGAGATCACCGTCGCTGCACGTCTCGGCAACAGTGGTGACCCAAACGTCAACCCGCGCCTGAGGACTGCCATCGTAGCCGCGAAGGGCGCGAGCATGCCCAGCGACAACATCGAGCGGGCCATCAAGAAGGGCACCGGGGACAGCGATGGCGCCGTGTATGAGGACGTCACGTACGAGGGCTATGGGCCCGGCGGCGTCGCGATCCTGGTGCAGGCACTCACGGACAATCGCAATCGTACCGTCGCGGACGTCCGTGGGACGTTTACCAAGCACGGCGGAAACATGGGCGAGTCGGGCTGCGTGAACTACATGTTCCATCGCAAGGGCGTTTTGCTGGTCGACCGCGCGTCCGTCGACGAAGACAACTTGATGGAGCTGGCGCTCGAGGCCGGGGCCGAAGACGTCTCCGACTCGGGGGATGCTTGGGAGGTCACGACCGGACCGGATGCCTTCGAGCCGGTGCGGGAGTCGCTCGAGAAGGGGGCGGTCACGGTGAGCAGAGCCGAGATCGCGATGCTGCCGGAGAACACCGTCAAGGTGGAGGGTTCGGATGCGGAGAAGCTCGTAAAGCTCCTCGATGCGCTCGAGGACAACGCTGACGTACAGACCGTGTCCGCCAACGCGGACTTCGACGAGGACATGCTGGCGCAACTCGGCGGATGACGGGTTGGCGCGAGGAGGGCCTCGCGCGTAAGGGGCGGAGAACGAGAGCGAGGAGCGCTCTCGTAGAGAGGGGTGGGGCCGAGACGTGCGTGTACTCGGGGTCGATCCAGGGTCGCGGAAGACGGGTTGGGGGCTGGTCGAGGAAGCCGGCGGGTCTCTGCGCGGTCTTGGTTTCGGGGTCGTGGCCTCGGGGACGGGCGACATCAGTATTCGCCTCGGGCGCATCGCCGAGCGGATCGAGGC
>JAJCZO010000398.1 GCA_029262355.1 Deltaproteobacteria bacterium | reverse complement strand
TGGCAGGCCTGCTTCGACGGCCTGGGCCGCGACGCGTCGATCGACATGGTAACGGCGCTCGGCACGTGGCTCCTGATCTCCAAGGTCGCGCGTGGTCTCCGCGTTCGCCTCGAGGACGGCGTCGTCGGCTGGCCGCCCGATGGGAAGACCCCGCCCACAGCCGAGAGCGAATCGTAAGACCGCTAGGTGGCGGCCGATGACGGCCTCCATAGAGATGCCCCGCCCCTCTATGGGGTTCCGGTCACCATCAAGGGCGCGATCGCAGCTTCGGAAGGGCGATTCACGCCAGGCTCGTTCTTCCACGGGGACGACGTCGCAACCGAAGACGCGGAATTCGTGCGGCGCCTGAAGGCCGCGGGCGCGATCGTGCTCGGCAAGACCAGCTGTCCAGATATGAGTGGCGCGACAGAGACGCAGAACCCGAGCACCGGTCTAACGCGAACCCCGTGGAACCTCGGGCGCTCCCCGGGTGGAAGCTCGGGTGGTGAGGGGGCCGTCGTTGGTGCCCTCGGCTCGCCGCTCGGTCTGGGGGCCGAGATCGGATAAGGAGCCGAAGCATGTCCGCGGACGAAGCCGAAGACGCCAACGTACCCTTCCACCTCAAGGGCAACTTCGCTCCTGTGTCGGAGGAGCTCACCGTCACGGATCTCCGGGTGACGGGCGCGATCCCCCCAGAGCTCTCCGGAACCTACATCCGAAACGGATCGAATCCGAAGAGCGGCTCGTCTCCGCACTGGTTCTTCGGCGACGGCATGCTGCACGGTGTGCGAATCGAGAACGGCCAAGCCAAGTGGTATCGCAATCGCTGGGTCCGCACGAAGAAGTTCGTGAACGACTTCGACGCGGTCGCTCCGGAGACCATGATGGATCCGGAGGCGAGTGCTGCGAACACCCACGTGATTCCTCACGCGGGGAAGGTCCTCGCCCTCGAAGAAGGGCACTTCCCGTATGAGGTCACCCCAGACCTCGAGACGGTTCGCTGCCAGAACTACGGAGGCCGTCTGAAGTCGCCGTTCACCGCACACCCCAAGCTCTGCCCGGAGACGAACGAGCTGCACTTCTTCGGCTACAGCCCGGTCGAGCCGTTCGTCACCTACCACGTGCTCGACGCCAAGGGTGACCTCGCGCACAGCGCGCAGATCGAGGTTCCCGGTGGGACGATGATGCACGACTTCATCATCACCCGCGATCACGCCGTCTTCATGGACCTGCCGGTCGTCTTCAACATCGAAAAGGCGATGACGGGAGGCGTCCCGATCTACTGGGACGAGAGCTACGGGGCACGGATCGGGATCCTTCCGCGCTTTGGGACGACCGCGGACGTGAAGTGGTTCGAGATCGATCCCTGCTACGTCTTTCACGCGGTGAACGCCTACGCGCAAGGATCGAAAGTCATCGCTGACGTCGGCCGACACGAGTACATGTGGCGAGACTCCATGGACGACTTCGCGCCGTCCTACCTGTACCGCTGGACCTTCGATCTCGAGACCGGGGAAGCAAGGGAAGAGCAGCTCGACGACGTGTCGCACGGCTTCCCTCGGGTCGACGACCGAGTCGTCGGCCTACCCTACCGCTACGGGTGGGCGGTAGGCTCGAGACCCCAGGAGACGAACGAAGCGATTTCCGGAACCGTCGTCCGCTACGATCTGAAGACGCGCACGAGCGTCGTGCACGACTTCGGTGAGGCCCGGCACCCGGGAGAGTTCACCTTCGTCGAAGCCTCGTCGACGGCTGGCGAAGACGAGGGCTGGGCGCTCGGCTTTGTCTACGACAAGCCGAGCGACAAGAGCGAGCTCGTGATCCTCGACGGGAGCAATCCCGCGGCGGAGCCGGTGGCGCGAATTCATCTGCCGGCGCGTGTACCGTTCGGGTTCCACGGGAGCTGGATCAAGAGCTGAAAGCTGTCGCCCCAAGCCTCCCCCCACCCCCTCTTGTTCCCCGCCCCCCATCCGCCTATGGAACATTACGGCAACCCGGCCCCGACTCGTGGAAGATCGCCGAGCCGGACGCCCCGTTGCCGCGTAAACCATGGAGCCCGAGTCCACTGCCCACGGAACGATCGTCGTCATGGGCATGCACCGCAGCGGAACCTCGCTCACTTCGCGCATGCTCGAGGCCGGCGGGGTCTACTTCGGTGCGCCCGAGGATTTGGCGCCACCGGCGGAGGACAACGTGCGGGGGTTCTGGGAGCACCTGGAGATCCGTGCGATCAACGAGGAGCTTCTCGTGCGCCTTGGGGGCGACTGGAGGAGCCCGCCGGCGTCCCACGATGGGCTCGCCGACGATGCGAACGACGATCTTCGCGAACGTGCTCGCGCCGTCTTGTGCGATCTCTCGAGGGTTTCGCCGCTCACGGGATGGAAAGACCCACGGACTGCACTGGTCCTGCCTTTTTGGCGGTCACTATTGGGCCACGCGATGCATCCGATCCTCTGCGTCCGGCATCCTCGGAGCGTTGCAGCCTCGCTCGAGCGTCGTGACGGTATGCCGCCCGTGCTGGCGCGGTTCCTCTGGCGGGAGTACAGCGCGCGTGCCGTCGCCGATCTGGGGGAAGCGCCGATCATCGTCGCCTACGAGGAGGTGCTGCGCGACCCGGTAGGCCAGTCGGCACGCTTGGCAACGGCGTTGGCTCCCTCCGTGGGCAATCTCGACGCGGAGGCGATGGTTGATGTCGTCGAACCGGAGCTCTCACACTGGGATCTGTCGAAGGATGGCCTCCTTGCGGCCGAGCGAGACGGCTGCGAAGACGTTTTCGCGCAGCTCCGGGAGTGTGGCGACGGCCGCCGCGCTTGGGCGACCGTTCGGTCGAAGGCCCCCGCGCGGGACGACGTCTTTTGCGCGATGATGAGGGACTCGGCCCAGCTCGCCTCGCGTCTAGGCGTGCTGGAGAACAGCCTTCTCCATCGGCAGCGAGAGACGGAGCTGATGCGCGAATCGCTCGACGCCCAAGGGCGGGAGATCGAAGAGCTCCGCGCATCCCAGCGGTCTCTCGAACAGCGTTTGCAGAGAGCCTGGGGTGGCGGTAGACGGCTCGGTTGGGCCCCGGCGTTGAAGCATCTCTTCTCTGGGCGAAGGGCTCGGAAGATGTCGGTTGAGGTCGACGAGTGAGCTCGGCGCGAGCCGGTCGTTCGATGCGACGAGCGTGCGCGCGATGAGACGGGCCTGGTCGCGACGGCGAGCGGGGACGCGTCTGGTCTGGATCGTCACGAAGGCCACGAGCGTCGACGTACTGCTGCGCGGTCAGCTCCGCTACTTTCGCGAGCGGGGCTTCGACGTGTCGGTCATCGCGGAGCCGGGGCCGGAGCTCGATCGCGTTGCGGCACGGGAAGGCGTCGCGGTCCATGGAATGAAGATCCCGCCAGTGGGGGCGGAGGCCGAGTTTCGGGGCGGCGTGCGCGACATCGCACGGAAGCTTCGTCGGCTCCGGGCCGAGGTGGTCTGTGCGGGCACTCTGCCAGCCGCGCAGGTGGGCCTGGTGGCTGCGCGACTCGCGCGGGTTCCGTGTCGGATCTACTCGATCCGGGGGCTGCCGCTCGAGACGGCGACGGGCCCGGCGCGGGCGGCGATCCGGCTCGCGGAGCGGCGCGCGATACTCTGCGCCCACGAGGTCTTTGCCGTGAGCGCCAGCCTCCGTCGGCGGTACCGCGAGCTCGGTCTCGACGCGCGCGGCAAGAGCCGCGTGGTGGGGCACGGGTCGAGCAACGGCGTGGACGAGGCTCGTTTCTCGCCGGCCGCGGCGGGAGAGGCCGAGGACGCTCGCCGACGGCTTTCGATCCCGACCGGTGCCATCGTCCTCGGGTGGGTAGGGCGCCCCGTCAAGAATAAGGGGATCGACGACCTGGTGCGCGCCTTTGCACGGGTGCGCGAGGCCGATCCAAACGTGCATCTTCTATGGGTTGGAGCGCCGCCCTCGTCCAGCGCCCTCGACCCGGAGCTGTGCGATCGGCTCGCACGCGACCCGCAGGTTCGCATCACCGGACATGTCGAAGACACCTCGGCCTACTACCGGGCAATGGACCTGTTCGTGTTTCCGTCGTATCGGGAGGGTCTGCCGAACGTTGCCCTCGAGGCGAGCGCGAATGGTCTGGCGATCGCCGCCTACGCGGCCACCGGCACGCTAGACGCTGTAGACCAGGGTCGAACGGGGACGCTCGTTCCCGTCGGAGACGTAGATGGACTGACCGACGCGATGCTCCGCTACGTCGGGTCGTACGATCTCCGAAGCGCGCACGGCCGCGCGGGGCGCGAACGTGTGCTCCGCCTATTCCGCCGGGAGGACGTTTGGGAATCGCTGCGTGTCGCGGTGCGCGAAGCGATCGAGCGTCGTCGGTCCCGTATCGCACTTGATGAAGTCGAGCGCGCTCGAACTGGGGGCAGCCTACGCAGCGGCGACGCGCGAGGCCACGGCGGAGAACGACTCGTTTGGATCACGTGGTTCCAAGGAGAGACGGCGGCGCCTCCACTGGTGAAGACCTGCATCGAATCCTGGCGTCGGCACAACCCGACCTGGGACGTGCGCGTTCTCGACCAGAACACTCTCAAGGATGTTCGGGCGTTCGAGAACATTCCCCCCGCCGCCCGCAGGCTCCCCCACGCGGCGCTGTCAGACGTCGTTCGCGTCAATCTCTTGGCCACGCAGGGCGGCGTATGGACGGACGCATCGTGTCTGTGCCGGGCCGCATTGGACAGCTGGCTCCCCGACGTCACGCGTCCGGCCGGCTTCTTCGGCTTCGACCGCCCCTCGCCCGACCGCTTGATCGCGAGCTGGTTCCTCGCTTCGGAGGCCGACCACGTTCTCGTTCGTCGATGGTGCGGGCTCGTGAACGACTTCTGGAACGACAACCCGACCGCGCGGGTCCAGTCGCTGGAAGAGACCGCCGCCGCCCTCGATGCGGCGAACCCGGCGGAACCAGCACCGTTGCTCGATGTCGGGCGTTGGGTGAGGGTGGGAGAGGTTCCGTACTTCTGGTTCCACTACCTCTTCGCGCACCTGATGGAGACGGACGAAGAGGCGCGCCTCGCGTGGAGCCGCGTGCCGAAGCTCTCGGCGGATCCTCCCCATCTGTTCTGCAACCACGGGTTCGATCGTCCGGTCGACGACGCACTGATCGCCGAGTGGAACACCCGGCCCGCACCCTTGTACAAGTTGACCTGGCGCACCGACGCACCGCCGGAGTCGGCAGTGGCCTTCGCGGTCGACGAGCGCAATTGGTAGGGCGTCTGCGAAGGGGGGACCTGAACAGCTTCTCCATGGTCGCCGAGAGAAACATGCCCCCCGGGACGTACGACGCGTCAGCGCGCCGAACGCGGGCCGCGCGGATCGAGTTGGACGACGGACGACCTCCTCGGGTTCACGGCGAGCGCATCCGAGACGCTCTCGCGCACGCAGACATCGTCCACGTCGCTGCACGTGCTCCGGCGAGCGACGCGCGGAAGCACTGGGACGCGATCGTGCGGTACGTTGGCGAACGGAAGCCCCTCGATGAGAACGCGATCACGTTCGAGCGAACCGGGCGAACGTGGCTCGACGTTCGCTTCGACCCGCAGCGGCAGCACACGTTTCGGCACTCGTGTACCGCGCAACCGCTCCACACCGACGGGGCGTACGACCGGGACCCGGCCGACATCATCTTCTTCTTCTGTGAGCGACAAGCTCCGGCGAATGGCGAGACCCTCTTTCTGGACGCGCTCGAGTTGGTCTTTCTTCTCGAGCGCGAAGACCCGAAGCTGCTGGAGCAGCTTCGGGCGCGACCCGTGACCTTCAGTAAGGGCGATGGGGGCCGCAAGGAAGCGACGGTGATTGCGGACGGCGCCGAGTCGCCCGTCCTGTGTTGGAACTACTACCGGACCGAGGCACGCGACGGGGAGGAGCGCGCGTCGATCGAACGGTTCCGGAGCTTCCTGGAAGAGCGAGTGGTCGCGGCCGGTCGGGGTCTGTCGATTCGACTCGAGCCGGGGGAGGCGGTCTTCTTCCACGATGCGCGAACGCTCCACGGGCGACGCGCGTTCGAGGCAAAGCGCCTCGATGATCGGTTGCTCTGGAAGGGCGGTCTCCGCCTTGGGAGAGGTGCGTGAAGTATCGACAACTCGGCCATACGGGACAGGAAACGAGTGTGGTGGCGCTGGGGGACGATGCAGCTGCGACGCGCAGCGGCTCAGACACGACGGCGCACGAGACCTTCTGCTTCATCTGGCCGACGGCGCGGCCTCGTCGACTCCCGAGGCGTTCGCCGATGTGGTGGACGCGATCGGCGGTGGGGGCCCGACCGCCGCGGCGGTGCGCTTCCCGCTCCTCCACCCGGCAACCGCCTCCGTCCTGGTGAGGCTATCGAGTCGCGCGCACGGGGACGAACTTCTCGACGCGGTCGAAGACCTCGAACCGGACCCGACCCGGTTCCGTTCGGTGATCCACGAGCTCGCCGAGAACGAGCCGCCGCTCGATGCCGGCTGAGCCGGCGGGATACGGTCGCTCGACGAGAAATGTGCTATCAACCGCGCTGGCATGCCCCTCGGCCGACCCCTGACGAAGCTGCGCTCGATCCTCTTTGAATCCGCGCGGCCGCGGATCGAGAGCAGGAGCCCCGCCCCCGAGTCCGATCTGTCGGCCGACCTCTTCCTCGACCGGTTTCGGGAGCACGCGAACTTCGCGTGGATCAAGATCAACCACGGACTGTGGGACCTTCTTGCGAACGTCGAGGCCGAGCTGGGTTGGCCGGTCATGGAGCGGGACTGGGCCCGCGCCGACCAGATCGCGAATGGCATCCCGCTCTTCTCGAGCGGGTTCATGGAGGAGTTTACCGCGCAGCTCGACTCGCTCCGTGGCCAGCCGCGCGACGGGCTCTACCTGGCGTTCGGTCTGAACGCCTGGCCCGGAGACAACGCGATTATCGGCACGCCTCATCACCCCGAGACGTCCCGTCCGTTCGTCTCGCGGTACGAGGAGATCGAGACGCCCGAGCTGTCCGACCCGCTTTTCCTGAAGAGGATGATTCACACCGGCGAGATGTGCCGGCTCTTCGACGAGCTTCGCGCGCACGACGTGATCCTGGTCGGCCCCGACTACCTGGAGTCGTTCGGCGAGTTCGCCGGTCTGCGCGAATTCCGCCACGCTCGAATCCCCACCGAGGCGTGGTTCGTCCGCCGCGACGTCGAGAACGAAATCGAGGCCGCGATCGCACAAGCCGATGGGAGGGCAGTCGTCTTGCTCCAGGCGGCCCCGCTGGCCGCACATTGGATTCTGCGACTTCGCGACCGGCACCCGAACGTTCGGTGGATCGACGGTGGCCTCGCGCTTTCCATCTGCGCCCCGGACGATCTGTTCAAGCGGTCTTGGGGGAAGGCGTGCCACACCGAGATCGCTCGATTTCACAACACGATGCGACCCCACGCGCCCATTCCTCTGCGGCCCCGCCTGGGCATCGTGAACGACCTCGTCGACCGAAGCTGTGCGTCCGGGGGGCGCACGACCACTCCGGTGTCGGCCGTCCTGCAGAAAGTTCCGGATCACGACCGGGTGCGCGAGCTGCTCGCCCTCTGCGAGCAGACGAACCGCTGGACCAACCACGGCCCGTTGGAGCAGATCCTGGCCGACGCGTACCACCCGTTCCTCGGCTTGCCGTCGAACGTGAGCATCGTGCCGTGCGCCAGCTGCGGCGTTGCGCTCGAGGCGATCGCGCGGATGCGGGACGACCAGCGCGGCGAGACCCACCGCTGGGTGGTCAGCAGCTTTAGCTACCAGAACCTCGGGCGCGGCTACTTCTCGTCGGCACGCGTGATCGATTGCAACACGGTCGGGCTACTCGACCTCGAGCAGCTCGAGGCGTTGCCGCCGGATGCGTTCGATGGGTTCGTCGTGACGAACGCCTTCGGACTCCACCGCGACTTCGAGCGCTACGCCGCGTTCGCTCGGAGGTCGGGCAAGAGCATGTTGATCGACAACGCGGCGGGGATCCGCCCCGGCGTCGTGCCCTGGCCGTACCAGGCCTTCTCCCTGCACCACACGAAGCCCTACGGATTCGGCGAGGGAGGCCTGGCCATCGTGCCCGCCGCCGACGCCGAAACGATGCGTGCGCTCACTACCTATCGACCGCTCGGAGAGATCGACGGCGCGCGGTGGCTGAACAACGGCAAGCTCTCGGAGGTCGCGTGTGCCTACCATCTCGACCTGCTGGAGCGGAGCCCCGAGTGGTCGGCCCTCTACGAGATGCAGGCGACGCGGATCAAGCACCTCGCGGCGCGGGCGGGCCTCGAGCCGCTGTTCGACGCCGCGCAGGTGCCAATCGCGATGAGCCTGCCCTTCCTGTCTTCCCGCCCCATCACCGCGGCGGACCTGCGCGATGAGAACATCGTCCTGCGAAAGTACTACGAGCCCTTGCGTGACACGCCGGTCGCGAGCGAGCTCTACCGTCGAATCGTGAACGTGCCCGCACACCCGGACGTCGCGCGCGTGCCCGAGGAAGATCTCCTGCGATCGCTGCGCCGCCTGAGCGCGACGCGTGCGAAGAGGGCGCGATGGCGTTTCTGACACGCGACGAGCTGGAGGGACTCGGGTTCGCGGCACTCGGTCGGGATGTCCTGATCGATGACGCCGCCCGCTTCTACGGCGTGCCGCACATCTCTCTCGGCTCGCACGTGCGCATCGACGCCTTCTCCGTTCTCACGGCGGGTCCGGCGGCGATGGCGATCGGCGACCACGTCCACATCGGCGCCGGCTGTTACGTTTCCGGGGGCGCGGGCATTCGGATCGATGACTTCTGCGGCCTGTCACCCCGTGTCGCGATCTTCACGACGTGCGACGACTTCTCGGGGGGAGGACTCACCAATCCGACGGTTCCCGAGGAGCTCCGCGCCGTCGAGAGCGCGCCCGTACATCTGCGCAAGCATGCGCTCGTGGGATGCGGCAGCGTGGTTCTGCCGGGCGTCACGCTCGGCGTGGGCGCGTCGGTCGGCGCGCTGAGCCATGTGAACAAGAGCGTGCCCGAGTTTCAGATCGTGAGCGGCAACCCGGTGCGACGCGTCGGGGTCCGGAGTCGCGACCTCCTGCAGGCCGAGGACGAGCTGCTGCGCAGCGAGGCGTCCGAAGACCCAGAGCTGTCGAAATGAAGCGCGCCCGCTCGCTCGAAGAGGTTCTCGATCACATTCGCCGGGCGATCGAGGACGTGTCCCTGGGGGAGGTGGTGGCGGAACGCGTCCAGTCGACCGACCGGATCCTCGGTGATCTCGACCTCGACAGCCTCGACTACGCGACCGTGCTCCTCGAGACCGAGGATTGGCTCGGGGTCCGGGTCCAGGAGGACGAGGTTGACTGGGAGACGCTCGCGACGGTCCAGCAGCTCGCGGAGTTTCTATGGAGGCGGGTGGAAGCGTGATCCTCTCGGGCAGTTGGGCGGACACGCAGGGCGGCCGGGAGATGCCACCGGCCGGCCGCGTCTTTCGCGCCTCGGTCGGAGCCGAAGGGAGGCTGCGCGACGAGGCACGAGCGGTCTGGTCGTACCTGCACGCGGCGCTCGCACGGCCGCTCGGCCTGATTTTGCTCGAACGAAGCAAGGACGCATCGCCCGGATGGTTGGGCTCGTTTCCCGACCTCGCGCCGACGGACCATCCATGCACGCGCAGCACCATCGGACTTCCAACCTCAGGCACGACGGGAACGCCCAAACGGGCCGTACGGGACGTGCGGCAGGCCTTCGACGCGAAGCGAACCGGAGATTCGGAGGCGCGGTGGCTGCTCGGCTACGCGCCGCACCGGTGGGCGGGGGTGTCCGTTCTCCTCCAAGCCGTTCGCGCGCGCGCTGCGGTCGTCGTTCCCGCATCGTTCGACGCCGCGGACGTCGTGGCCGCGGGGCGCAGCGGCGGGGCCACTCACGTCGGCATGACACCCTCCCACCTGCGCCGTATCCTCCTGTCCATGGACGCTTCAGAGCTTGCGCGACTTCCTCTTCGGCAGGTGACGTTCGGGGGCGAAGTGGCGACGCAGTCCATCCTCGACAAGGCCGGCGCTCTTTGGCCCGCCGCGCGCGTGACGCACGTCTACGCCACGACGGAGCTCGGCGACGTCTGCTCGGTATCGGACGGCCGCGCGGGCTTTCCGCGACGAAAGTTCGAGCGCGCGGGTTTCGCGGTCGACCCAGGCGGCGAGCTGCTCGTCGACGGACGTGGGACCGGCGACCTCTGGGAGCTCGGAGACGATCGATACCACTTCGTCGGTCGGCGCGAGGAGCGAGTTGACGTCGGGGGCGCGACCGTGTCGCTCGTCGGCGTGGAGGCCGCCGCCCTCGCGGTGGATGGCGTCATTGAGGCACGCGCCTACGCGCGTCGAAGTGCGCTCCTCGGTCACGTGGTGGCGCTCGATTTTGCGGGAGACGTGGGCGAGAGGGAGCTCCGCCGCGCGCTACGCGCCGGCCTGCCGAAGTACGCTCAGCCGGCCTCACTACGTCGCGTCGACGCCGTCGCTCTCAGCGACGCGCACAAAGTTCGGCGGGAGGAAACCGCATGACGCGCCCGACCGTCGTCTTGAGTGGTGCGCGTCGCGGGCTCGGGCTGGCGCTCGCCAGGGACCTGGCGCTAGATCACGACGTCTTTGGATTCGCGCGCGGTCCTCTCGACCTGGAGATCCGCACCGAGCTCCCGGATGCCGTTCGCTACGCGGAGGGGCACGACCTGCGGGATCTCGGATCACTGGAGGCCCTCACGCCGGAGTTGGCGCGTGCGGATGCCCTCGTGAACAACGCCGGCGTCGCTTCCGGCGGTCTCCTGGCCACGCAGGGCCCGGCGAGCATTGAGGAAGTCATTCAGGTGAACCTCGTTGGGACACTCCACCTCACCAAGCTCTACGTCCGCGCCCGGCTGGCGCGGCGAAAGCCCGGCATCGTGTGTACGATCGGGTCGGTGGCCGGCCATCGAGGTTACGCGGGCCTCGCCGCATACGGCGCGACCAAGGCCGCTCTCTCGTCGATGACCCGCACCCTCGCGCGTGAAATGGGGCCGAAGGGCTTTCGCTTCAATACGGTCGTGCCCGGATACTTCCGGTCGGAGCTCTCCCGCTCTTTGGGAGATGCCGAGCGTGACAAGATCGTCCGCCGCACGCCCCTGGGCCGCCTGCCCGAGGTCGCGGACGTGGTGCCCGTCGTCCGCTTCTTGCTCTCGCCCGGTGCGAGTTTCATCACGGGGCAGGAGATCATCGTCGACGGCGGGCTGACGACGTGAACCCTCGCGTGTGAGGCGAGCGATGCCGGTCTCCCATCCGCACGGGTGCGTCTTCGTCCACATCCCCAAGACCGCGGGCTCGAGCATCGAACACGCGCTCGGTATGCACGGGTCGATCGAGACGATCGGGATCGAGCCCTATCTGGACCAGCGAATGAACGAGCAGACGCTGTTCGGCGCGGGCGCGCAGCACTACACGGCGGCGCAGATCGAGCAGGTGGTCGGCGTCGCCGCCGTCGCGTCGTATTTCAAGTTCTCCTTCGTCCGTAATCCCTGGGACCGCATGGTGTCGGCGGCCTCATGGGCCACGAGCCGCAGGGGCGAGGCGAACTGGCACCGCGGCGTCGAGCTCGACCGCGACGAGCTCGACGCGGCCGTGAATCGGCAGCTCGCGCTGCGGGCGGACGGCCACGAGCTCGAGCTGCACTTCCGCGAGCAGGCGCCCTTTCTCTGCGACGCCGACGGGCACGCGTTGGTAGACTACGTGGGACGATTCGAGACGCTCGAAGCGGATTGGCGAACCGTCTGCGAGGCGCTCGGAGTCGACATGCCTCTCGAGCGACGTATGGGTTCGACACATCGGTGCTACCGCGAGTACTACTCCGCCGAGTCGCGCCAGCGCGTCGGCGACCTCTATGCCGAGGACTGCGAACGATTCGGGTACGAGTTCTGAGGCGCGATGAGCGGCCCATTTGCCCAGGCCACCGGGTAGCCGCCATCGCGAAGCCCGGACCCGGTTCCAGTTTTCGGGCCCAAGCCGCCGCGGCGTAGCCGCAGGGCGGACGGCTGCACCTCGGAGTTCATTCCGAAGACGGCGCAAGAACGCGCCTGGACGGCGCCGATCTGGTACGCGCCCTCCGCTGACGACTACTCTCTAACCACGCGGTAGGGACGAGGCAGTTCGGGAAGCCCACACATCCACGCGGCTTCCTTGGACGAAAGCGAAGGAAAAGAAGGTCCTGCAAGATGTCGAAGACTCAAAGAGATGCTCGAGCGCTACCGGAGGCTCCCCACGGCCGGACTGCCTCTAGCACCGATTGCCGCTTCGATGAGTTCCTCGTACGTTGACCGGATGGGAGCCATCACACGGCGCGAGATGATGAGGCGGACCGCGCTCGGCTCTGTCGGTCTGGCCCTGGGCTGCAGTGATGCCGATCTCGTGCCAGAACCCGTCTCGGCCGACAACACGGCCCATCTCCTGCCCACAGCCAGCTCGGATCGGATCCTCCTCAAGGCGTCGTTCATCGAGCCACTTCAGGAGACGCCGGAGCTGCTGGTCTCCGGCCGCACTGTCCGGGGGCGGCAGACTGACACCGAAGGGCATTTCTTCTGCTTCGATGCAGCCGGTCTGGAGCCAGATCGCGAGTACCGTCTTGAGCTACGCTCGGGAGGAGCCGTCCAGTCCGAGCCCTGGAAGATCAAGACCTTGCCCGCACCTGATGCGAGCCCGCCTCGACTGAGGATCCTTGCCTTCACATGCGCGGGCGGCCACGAGCGACTCCCGATTCACTTGAGCACCGCGTACCGGCGTCGGATGTTGCGACGCGCTCTCTCCTTCAAGCCGGATGTAGCCGTAGTCAATGGCGACCATGTCTACTGGGATCTAACTCTCGGCGTCTCTCCCTTGATACTCGGGAAATCTCCGACTGCAATTGAGATCGCCGGCATGTTTGACCCCTCATCGCCCGTGCTCGGAACGGCCAACGAGGGGGTGCTCCGTAAGGCCGTTGATAACCAGATTGCCGAGCTCTACGGAACGCTCTTCAAGAGTACGCCGGTCTTCTTTCTCCGCGACGACCACGACTACTTCGAAAACGACGAATACCGCGAGGGGCCACCGCGCGCGTTTACGTTCCCGCCGAGCCCGTTTAGCGTCGAGCTCGCCCGCGCGACCCAAGCCCTCTACTACCCCGAATTCATCGCCGACGACTCACAACCGCGGCGGCTGACCGGAAGCGGCGCAAGTGACCGCCTCACCGGCACCAACGAGTCGTTCGGTACACTTAGATACGGGAGGCTATTCGAGGGGCTCTTGTATGATTGCAAGGGCTTCATCTCGTTCGGAGGGGAGGCCGCTCGTGTGTTGCCACCCGATGTTGAGAATTGGCTCGTCACGCGCATGAACGATTCGGACGCGACGCATCTTTTCAACATGCCTTCGAACCCTCCGGGCTACTCGGCGGGCAAGTTCCTCGAGTGGTACCCCGATGTCCTCGCCGACGGACAGCTTACGACCGCCGTGCCGAAGCCTGGCTGGCAAAGCGGCTGGCTCGACCAACACGACCGCCTCTTGAAGGCCGCTTCAGAGATGAACCGCCGTGCCATATTCGTCAGCGGCGACATCCACTCCCACGCCGAAGCGACTGTGCTGAGGAGCCGGGACAGCGACTTCTCTACGAATCCCGTCATCTCGATCATCACCGGTACGCCGGGAACGACGGGGGCAGGCTGGCCGTCGGCATTCAGGGGTACCAAAGCGGCTCCATCCTCGATCCCCGAAGTTCAAGAAGAACTGGCTGCGGTCGAGGAAAACGGCTTCAATATCATTGACGTCGAGCCAGAAGGGGTGACAGTCAGGACCTTCCGCCACGACGGCACCGGAGCTGCCGAAAGTCTCCTCGACGCACTCGAGCCCTTCCGCGTGCGGGAGTTCGGACGAATCTGAGACCCCGGTCAGCACCCAAGCTCCTAGGCGACCGGGGCGTTGCTCTGTTCGAACTTCGCCTGATGCGCCAGTCGGCCACAAAGTCCACGAAGTAACGGTGCGGCTGTTCGATTGCGGCGGCTTTGAGCGATCTTCAGGAGAGAACGGCAGCATTCAAAGAGTCCGGGAACTTAGCGTATCGAGACTTGCTACGTGAAGGGATCTTGCGCCGGACCGTCGATCGCGACCACCGAGTCGCCGACTGCCAGGGAGCGACAGCGCATCGGAGCGATCTCGCAGGCGACCGCTCAGGACGGCGCGCGGTACCGCGCCTTGTTCGGAGAGGAGCTCGTAGCTCCCCCGGTGTTGTGCCGAGACACGCGCGGGGACGGTTCCCCGGGTTCGGTTGGCATCGAAATTGCCGGTATGTGCGTCACAAGATCCATGAGGGCCTCCTTTCCCGCGGGGCATTCCGCGTTGCGTGGCCCCAGAAATGGGCGATCGGGCCGTACGGGTCCATGCGAGAAGCCCGGGCTCAATTCCACGATCGTGCCGCCCGTCGGGACGCCTTCGAAAATCCGCCCGGCCGGTAACCCGCGCGTGTGCCTGTGGTGTATAGAGACAGCAGACCCCCGCGAATCTGCGGGCGAAGGAGACCGTTCCCCGTGATCGTACGAGCCCTACTGGCCCTCTCGGTCCTCGCCGTGGCGGCACTGCCGGCCCGCGCCGGGACACTGTTCACCGACGAAACCCTCCAGCACGACGGCCTCACCCGCTGGTTCGACTACTTCGTTCCAGACGATCTCCCCGCGAGCCCGGTACCGGTCGTGTTCCTCCTGCACGGCGGAACGCAGAACAACAAGTGGATGCAGCTCGGCGCCGCGAGCCGCTGGCAGCAACTCGCGGAGGTGGACAAGTTCATCGTGATCATGCCCAACGGCGTCGACCCCGCGACCGGGCTGTCCGGCGCTTCCGGGAGCTTCAACTGGAACGACTGCCGCATGGGTGGCGTTACCGAGACCGGTGCCGAGGACGTAGGCTTCGTCGCCGCCGTCCTCGACTGGGCCGAGGCGAACTTCCAGATCGACACCGAACGCGTCTACTCGACCGGCTCGTCGAACGGCGGGATGATGTCGTTCCGCCTCGCCTTCGACCTCTCGGACCGCATCGCGGCAATCGGCCCGAACATCGCCCACCTGCCCGACGACAGCGAGTGCGGTCCCGGCCCGGCGAATCCGGTCTCCGTCATCAACCTCGTCGGAACCGGGGACATCCTCGTTCCCTTCGGCGGCGGGAACGTCGGGGGCGCAAACCGCGGCACCGTGATCTCGTCCGACGCGACGCTCGCGTACTGGACAGGATTCCTCGGCACGGCGACACCGCCGAACGTCGTTCCGATTCCCGACATCAACAC
>JAJCZO010000397.1 GCA_029262355.1 Deltaproteobacteria bacterium | reverse complement strand
GTCGCGTGGGCCCTCGCGCTCCAGCCCGACCGACGAATCCTCGTGGCGGGCACCTCTGTCCGTTCGGGCGAGTCCGATTTCGCGATCGCTCGGCTGGAGCCTAGCGGCGGGATTGACGACGATTTCGGGAGCGCCGGCGTTCGCCGAACTGACGTTGGGGGACTCGAGTCGGGCCACGGGCTCGTACTCCAGCCCGACGGCACGATCGTCGTCGCCGGACAGAGTGCGACCGACGAAGATTCGGACCTCGCCCTCGTGGCCTACCTTCCAAGCGGCGCTCCGGACCCGGGCTTCGGTCGCGGGGGCCGCGTACGCACCGATCTGCAGAGCACGGCCGACGGGGCGCTCGCCGTCGCTCTCCAACCCGACGGTCGGATCGTCGCGGCGGGTGTGCGGGGCGAAGGCGCGAGCGCCGAGATGGCATTGGTGCGCTATCGGCCAGGCGCGCCGGAGTGCGGTGATGGCTTCGTCGAGGGGATGGAGGTCTGCGACCTAGGCGACGCGAATGGCACATCGGCTTCATGTTGCACAGCGGCTTGTGCCTACCGCGGCCAGGCCGAGACGTGCCGCCGCGCCGAGGGGCTCTGCGATGCGGTCGAGACCTGCAGCGGCAGCGCCGCGACGTGCCCCGCGGACGAGATTCGGTCAGCTCAGTTCGCGTGCCGCAAGGAGGCAGGATGGTGCGACCTCCCCGAGAGTTGTTCGGGGGCGAGCAAGCAGTGCCCCGCCGACCGCGTGCGAGGCCGAGAGGCGACCTGCCGCCCGGCGATCGGGCCGTGCGACGCGGCCGAGACCTGCGACGGCGAGAGTCCGGCGTGCCCGTCCGACGCGAAGAGCATCGACGTCTGCCGCCCAGCGGACGGCGACTGCGATCTCCCCGAGCGGTGCGATGGCGTGCGCGACGACTGCCCACGGGACCTCCTGCAGCCGAACGGGAACACCTGCTACGACCGCAATCCGTGCACCGTCGATGAGATCTGTCTCGAGGGGGAGTGCGGCGAGGGAACGTTCGAGCCGTTCATGTGCGGTGCGTTGGTCTGCAGGCGGTGGAGCGCGAGCACTGTAGGGGAGGTGGTCGTCGAAGATCGGACGCCTCGCCTCGAGGATGGAATCGAGCCGGGCGTTTTCCGCCTGAAGTCCCCGACGAAGACCTTCTTCTGTTCGCGTGCGAGTCTCACAGGAGAGGCGTGGGTCGAGGACGGGGAGGAGGTCGTGGTCGATCCTTCGGCCGGGGCGGTAGCGGACCGCTATCGGCTGTCGGTCCCCCTGGAGTCTCCCACCCTGACGCTCGAGGGGCTCATCATCAGCGACCGCTTTGGGCGTCACTCGGTCTCCGTCTCGTCCCTGAGGCGATTGTCGCTTCCCGTGACGACGGGCGGGGCGGCCGCCGCAGAGGCGCTCTCGCCCGATCAGCGGAAGTGTTACGGCGTCGAAGGCGCGAGATCGGTCCGCGTCGGAGGTCTGCCCATGTGGGTGGGCGAGGATCCGTTGCAGTTCGACGTGAAGAAGCTGAAGCAGGTTTGTGTGCCCGTGGCCGTCAACGGCGTGGCCTCGGTGAGCGACGTGGCTGTTGCGTGCTACGCCGCGCGGCGATCTCGTGGAGAGCTGCCACCGACCAGTGGCGGGCAGGCCGACGTCCGTTCGCAGGACGGGAATCGCTGGCGGCTGACGAACGCGGACGAGGAATACCTCTGCGTCCCTGCGGTCGTCGAGCTCCCCGTCCGTCGGCTCGCGCCGTCTCCGATCGACGAATCAGTCGATGCGCCCCGCACTGGGTAAACCCAATCGTTGCGCCTTTCCTGAGGAGCGCTAGAGACGCAATCGTGACAGGAGAAGAGATAGGGAAACGGCTCGCACCCCTCTTGGCAAACGCTTGTGGCGCGCGGCACGCCGCCGTGGACGACGTACGTACGATGACCGGCGGGGCCGCCCGCGAGGCTTGGCGCCTAGAGGTCTCGCTCGAGCGGGACGGGGGCGAGGTCGAGCGGCGCACCTTCGTCGCGCTGCTCTTCCGGCCAGGTGGGCAAAGCGTCTTCTCGGGGGCAGAAGAGGCCGTGCTGCTCAAGGCGGCTGCGGAGGCCGGGGTCCCCGTTCCGACGGTGGTCTGCTCGGGCGCCGAGGCGCTCGGACGTCCGTTCTACGTGATGGACTACGTCGGCGGAGAGACCATCGGGCGGCGCCTCGTGAGAGACGAGAAGTTTGCCACCGCTCGCGAGAGTCTCCCCGCGCAGATGGCGGAAGCGCTGGCCGCGATTCATCGCGTGTCGGTCGACGGCGACACGCTGCCGTTCCTTCCGCGTCCCCCGGGAGGCAAGCCGGTCGCGCTCGCGGCAATCCAGAATCTCGAAGAGATCTACCGCGCGGTTTCGATGGACCCGCACCCGGCCTTCGAGATCGCGATCCGTTGGCTGCTTCGCCGCGTCCCCGAGACGACCGACATCGCGCTCGTCCACGGCGATTTCCGCCTGGGTAATTTGATGATTGATCAGGTCGACGGGCTGTGCGCGGTCCTTGACTGGGAGCTCGCTCACGTCGGCGATCCCGTCCAGGACCTCGGCTGGGCGTGCGTGCGTTCGTGGCGCTTTGGTCGGGACGAGCTCACCTGCGGCGGTGTCGGTCGTCGCGAAGATCTGGTCGCCGGGTACGAGAAGGCCAGCGGCCGTGCCGTCGATATGGAGGCTCTGCGCTTCTGGGAGGTGTTCGGTAACCTGTACTGGGGCGTGATCACGCTGATGCAGGTGCGACCGCTGATCGACAAGACCTACCGCACGGTCGAGCTCGCCGGCATCGGGCGCCGAGCGGCCGAGACCGAATGGGAGTTGTTGAACCTCATCGAGGGAAAGGCGTACTGACATGCACGACCGTCCAAACATCCACGAGTTGCTCGACGTGGTGCAGGCGTTTCTCGACGAGGAGATCGTGCCGGCGACGAGCGGCCGCAAGCAATTCCTCGCACGGGTCGCGGCGAACTGCGTGCGGATGGTCGATCGCGAGTTGACGGTCGAGCGTAAGCACTTCGAGCGCGCGTGGCTCGGCCTGAACGATCTCTTCGGTGTCGAGCCGTCGCCGTCGGATCGCGTCGACCGTAGCCTTGGCGTCACGGGACGGCTCGACCTCCTGTGTGAACGGATCCAAGAGGGCGATCTGGACGAGGATTCCGAGCACTACAATCGCATCCTGGCCTTCGCGCGGGCGCGGGTGCGCGACAAGCTCGAGGTCAGCAACCCCAAGCTCCTCGCGGCCGACGCCGAGCGTGGAATCGAATAGCCCGCGATCGGGCGCGAACCCGGTGGAATGGGTTGCGGGCTGCTGCTAGCGTGATTATCGACTCGACGATACAAGGAGAACGAATATGGCTGGTATTTCCGAGATTAGTGACGCCACGTTCGATTCCGAGGTTCTGTCCTCTCAAACCCCGGTTTTGATCGATTTTTGGGCACCCTGGTGCGGCCCGTGTCGCGCGATTTCGCCGATCGTCGAAGAGTTGGCTGGTGAATACGACGGCAAGCTCAAGGTCGTGAAGATGAACGTCGACGACAACCCGCAGACGCCGGCGAAGTACGGCGTGCGGGGCATTCCGAACCTCATCGTCTTCAAGGGCGGCACGGTACACGAGCAGATCGTGGGTGCGGTTCCGAAGGCGAAGCTCGCTGCCGCGATCGACAGCGCGGTCGCCTGAGCGCTTCGACAAGCATCGCGAAAAGAAACGGCGGGTCCATGATGGGCCCGCCGTTTTTCGTTCCGGGTCGTTCGCTTAGAAGCTGACGGCCATCCCACCGCCGGCTTCGAGGCTGCCCAGGAGGTCGAAGGTGTCGCCGACCCTCGAATCGATATCGACTGTGGTGCCATCGATCGTCGCGCTGCCCTGTGCGCCTGATGTCCACACGTAGGGAGCGACCGAGAACTGCCAGCCCCCGGCGGCGCTCGATTCCTCCTCGCTCGTCGTCTCGTGCTCGGCCGCGTTGGGAGAGCCCATCGCGAGACTCATCGAGAGGCCGATCGCGACCGCACGAGTCCACTTCCTAAGCCCGTTCATTTCGAACACCCCTGCATCGGGCCGGACTATCATGGCCGGTCGGTGCGTTCTATGAAGTCCGCCAGTCCAATGTCGTATTCTCGAACGACCGTGCTGGTCGTGGCCCTCGCCGCGGCGATCGAGGCCGCCGGTCTGACCTTGCTTCTCGGCGCGGCAAACCGGCCGCTTTCTCTGGGCGCATGGATCGAGCTGTGCGCAGCCCTTGGCTGGATCGCGGTCGTGACGAACGGAGCCGTGGCGGTCGTGCTCGCAGGCGCGTGGCTCGTGGTGCGCGGTCGCGCGGCCCTCGACCCGCGCGCCTGGACGGTGTTCCTCGCCGGAGGGCTCCTTGCCGCGCACGTCGCGTGGGCGTTGCTCAATCGCCTCACGCTGGCGCAGACATGGATGCGGCCTCCGGGCTTCCTCACGGTCGATGGGCTGGCGCAACTCGTCGCCATCGGCACCGTAGGCGCGTTGCTTTTGCTCGCCGGTTACCAGTGGCACCCAAGGCATCGCGCATCCTACGCGTGCCTGGCTGCGGCGAGCCTCCTCGCCGTCGGTTGCGTCGCTTGGGCAAGGCATGACGAGGCGCGCGGTCGCAGTTACGCTCCAGCCGAGATCCGTCAGGCGGCGTGGGCGGGCGCGCCTGTGGTGCGCGCCCCGGTCGGAGGGACGCGACCGCTTCTTTTTCTCGGGTTCGACGGGATGGGCTGGGCGATCGCGAAGCCCCTGCTCGAGGCCGGGCTGCTGCCGAACTTCGCGGCCCTGATCCGTGATGGGGCGGTGGGCGCGCTCGACAACGGCGATCACTCGTACTCCCCGATCATCTGGAACACGATCTACACGGGGCGTCCGGCGTCGGAGCACGGCATCTTCGAGTTCCGCAACGTGCAGCTGCCACGGAGCGGCGAGCAGATCAGCAACCTCCTGATGATGTCGCCGAGTCTTCATAGCCTTTACGGCGTCCGCCACCTGTTCGAACGCATCCCGAATCCCGGGTTGTGGTCGATTCGGGCGGTTCGCTCGACCGACCGCCGAGCCAAGACCGTCTGGGAGGTCGGGGCGGCCTTCGGCAAGACCGTGGTCGTCGTCGATCCCGTTACCTCGATGCCCCTGGCGCCGATCGAGATGACGGCGATTCGCTTTCTCGAGCCGTTCCACCCCTCGGTCGGGCGCCCGCCAACGATCGCTGCCGCGTGGGAGATCGTGCGGGCCAGCGTGCCGTACTCGTGGGGTGAGGCCCTTGCGAGTGAGGATCCGCTGGCCAAGCTCTGGGAGCGGGAGTCGGTGCAGAACGAGTTCGCCAGGCAGCTGTTCGCCTCGCGGCGATTCGACTTGGGTGTCTTCTACAGCGACTGGATCGACGACCTGGCTCATCTTCATTGGAGCTTCTTTTCTGACGCTAGCTTCTTGCTCACCGATCTGCCGGATGGGATGACGAACGCCCAATGGGAGCGACTCGTCGTCGCCCATCGCGATGCCCCGCCGATCCGAGCATTTCAGGAGACGGACGCATTCGTGGGCCGCTTGCGAGATCTCTTCGACGCGGACTTCGTCGTGGTTTCCGACCACGGTTGGGCCTTCGACGGGTACCTTCACTATGGGTCGCCGGATGGTGTGGTGATTCTCTCGGGCCCGTCGTTTCGCGCTGGTGTGAACCTGGCGGACGTTCGGATCGAGGACGTTGCTCCCACCATGCTTTCCGTGCTCGGAGTCCCGCTTTCGCGCGAGCTCAGCGGCCGGGTCGTGTCGGAAGCGCTCGCCGGTGCGCCGCAGACGACCTCGGTCGAGGCCTACGGAGCCCCGGTTCGGGCCGACGCAGCGCCGGTGGAAGCGGAGGATGCCCAGCTCGAGCGATTGCGTGCGCTCGGGTACGTTCAGTAGCTGGCGCCTCAGAGCATCCAAAGCACGCGCAACCCGCCAACGACGCTCACGTCATCGTCGAGGTTGTCGCTGGGGTTCACGACGATTTGCAGCAAGGGTGCGAGTGAGAGACGCGGCGTCAGTGCGGCGCGGTAGAAGGTCTCGGCGAACGTTTCGTCGCGCCCCCCTTGGCTCGGGTCGGCCCAGGAGAGGGCGATTCCGGCCTCGTCGTTCTTCCGCCCAAATGGCCCCTGAAACGAGAGCCCGCCAGAGATGGCAGTTCGCACTTCTGTCTGTGACGGGTCGCCGGTACCGGCCCGCAGAAAACCGATCAGCCAATCCAGCCCGAGATTCTGGTCGACGTTGATGCCGATCCCGAAGCCGTTCCCCGATCCGCTGTCGCTGTGCCAGCCGGTGATTCGGTAGTTCCCGGTGCCGAGCGTGTCGGGATCGATCGTGACACCGGCCTCGAACAGTTCCCACCAGGCGCCGTCCGTGACGCTCCCCCACGGGATGCGTTCGTCCGAGGACGCATCGCTCAGGCCGAGCATGACGTAGACGTCATCGGTCGTGTTCCAGCGGCTGATCGCGCCGAAACCTCCGTAGAGCGGAAACGGGATGGAGATGTCATTCTCGAAGGTATACGACGTGAACTGGCGATACGCGTCGTTGGCAACCCGGTTCGTGTCGAAGAAGTACGACATGTCCAATTTGCCCACCGCGAGCACGTAGCCCGCGCCTCTGGTGACGTAGTGCACGTAGAGCTCGTCGACCGAAATCGGGTCCGGGTACACGTTTCCGTTCACGGTCGAGATCGAGCCGATACGGTTGGACAGCGGTTGGGTCGCCGAGTCGTAATCGGCCCCGATGGTTCCCAGAAAGGTTCCCGTGACGTGAAGCTCCCCGTTCTTCTTCCAGTCGGCGGCCTCGTAGTCGACGAATAGTTGCCAAGCGAACGTGGCGGCGTTGTTGCCTCCTTCGCGTACGCGGCCCGCATACTGGTTGTAGAAGGCAACGTCGAAGCCGAGCAGGAACTCGTGTTCGTGGAGCCATGCCTGGCTGCGGTCGAGGATGCTGGAGGTCTCATCGACCGCTTCCCTGGGGCGCCATATGCCACGCTTCTTGGGCATCTCCGCGCGCTTGCTCGCCGCCGTCATGGCACGGTCGCCCGGCGCGTCCTCGGGGTGCGCGCCCTCCTCTGCCCATGTGGGCGTCGCCGTTGCGAGGGTGACGAGTGCGAGCCAGGCTGCGGCGCTTCTGCGTCGTTCCACCTCGCAGAAAATCTCAGACCCGCGGCGTATTCGCCAGCGAACCGGTCCAGGGTCAGAGCCGAGGCAGTCGATCTCGCGAGTGTCGTCGCATGTTGACGTTGATCACGAGGCCGAGTCCAGCCAGGAGCGTCACGAGCGACGAGCCGCCGTAGCTGAAGAAGGGCAGGGTAATGCCCACCACCGGTAGCAGTCCGGTCGTCATTCCGAGGTTGATGGCTGCTTGCCAGAAGATGTTGGCGAGCACCCCGAAAGCGAGTAGCGCGCCAAACCTTTCCTTGGCTCGGTTCACGACGACGAGTCCCCGAATGAGGAGGAGGACGTAGAGGCCGATCAGGGCGATCGCGCCGAAGAATCCCCACTCTTCTGAGAAGACCGAGAAGATGAAGTCGGTGTGTTGCTCCGGGAGGAAGTTCAGCTGGTTCTGCGTCCCGCGCAGATAGCCACGTCCCGTCATGCCTCCCGAGCCAATTGCGATCTTCGACTGGATCACGTGGTAGCCGGATCCCAGAGGTTCGAGCTCCGGGTTCAAGAACGTCGTGATGCGCTTCAGCTGGTAAGGCTTGAGCTGCGACATGAGCACCGGAACAGCGCCGAGCGCCGCGAGGACGAGCAATCCGAGTGTGCCCGGGCTCGGCCCGGCGAGAAGGAGCATGCTCGCGAAGACGAAGAGGAAAACGCCGGCCGTCCCCAGATCCGGTTGCGCGAGGATCAGCAGTACCGGCGCCATCGTCACGGCCGCTGGGATCGCGAGATCACGAAGCCGCAATCCGCCCGGATGGGTTCGGCGGTGGAAGAGGCGCGCGAGGAGGATGATCAGCGCGAGCTTCATCGTTTCCGACGGCTGCAGGGTCACTGGACCGAAGGTGAGCCATCGACGCGAGCCCCCGCCCATGGACCCGAACAGAGGGACGGCGATGAGCAGGCACAGACCAACCGCGTAGAACAGAAAGGCGTACCGCTCGAGCTTGCGGTAGTCGAAGAATACCGCGAGCAACAGGCCGACGAGGCCGACGCTGCCCCAGGTCGCCTGTCGCCAAGCGTGGCTGGTGTGCGTGCCCGTGCTCCCGTCGAAGGTGGCGCTGTAGACTGTCATCGCTCCGAGGCCGAGTATGGTGAGCGTCGTCAGTAACGTCAGGCCGTCGAAGTGCGCGATCAAGCGCCGGTCGACCATCAATCGCATTGCGACCTCTCAGCTCCGCCCGTGCATCCCGAGCATGCGAGCCCGGATGCCATCGGTCATTTCGACGCGCATGGCTTCAGACGGAGGCTCGATGGACGATTCGGTCATGGCCGCGAGGGATACTCCGCTCTCGGCCGAGGCGTCGGTGAGTTGATAGTCGCGCCCGCGCGTCAGCGCGAAGTAGAAGTCGGCAAGATCGCGAGCGAGGGGTGCGGCGGCGGCGCCGCCGCCCCTGCCGGCGTGCTCGATGACGATCGAGATCGCGATTTCAGGCTCGTCGACCGGCGCGAAGGCCACGAACCACGCATGGTCGCGGAGGTGCCGAGCCATGTGCTCCGTCTTCACGGCCTTGCGACCCATCCTGAAGACCTGCGCGGTTCCGGTTTTGCCTCCGACGTCGATATTGGGCAGCTTCGACTTCTTGCCGGTGCCGCGCTTCCCGTTGACGACGTCGCGCAGCGCCTCGCGGATCTGATGGAGAGTCGATCGCCGCAGGCCGGCGTCGCCGAGGACCTCGGGCTCGAGTTGTTCGATGATCTCGCCGTGAGGTGCTTCGACCCGGCCGACGTACTGCGGGCGGTATTGCACGCCGCCGTTTGCGACCATCGCGATCACGTTCGCCATCTGGAGCGGAGTGGTGAGCACGAAGCCCTGGCCGATCGCGACCGAGAGCGTCTCGCCCGAGTACCACGGCTCGTTGAAGCGCCGCTTCTTCCAGTCGCTCGTTGGGATCAGGCCAGGCTTCTCGTTGGCGAGCGCGATGCCCGTGGGTGCGCCGAGGCCGAAGCGTCGAGAGTACTCGGCGATGGTGTCGACACCGAGTTGCTTGCCGACTTGGTAGAAGAACACGTCACACGAGTACACCAGGGCATCGTGCAGGTTCATCGAGCCGTGACCACCGCGCTTCCAGCAGCGGTATCGACGTTTTCCGAAGCGGTAGCTCCCCCCGCAGTACAGGCGGGAAAACGGGGTGATGATCCCCTCTTCGAGACCGGCCGCGGCAGTGATGATCTTGAACGTCGATCCCGGCGGGTATTGTCCTTGCAGCGCGCGGTTCGACAGCGGGTCGTACTTCGCCGACGTGAGCGCGTCCCACTCTTTCTGCCGAATGCCGCGCGCGAAAGGGTTGGGATCGAAGCTTGGACGGCTCGCCATCGCGAGCACTTCGCCCGTGTTCGGCCGAAGGGCGACGATCGCACCCTCCTTTCCTTCGAGCAGCTGTTCGGCGAACTGCTGGAGGCGCCGGTCGATCGTCAGCACGAGGCTGTTGCCGCGCGTCTCGGGAACGCGTGAGAGCACGCGGAGCCGGCGCCCGAGCGAGTTGACCTCGATCTGCTGGCCGCCGGCGACCCCTCGCAGGTAGCTCTCCCACGCGCGTTCGGCGCCGAACTTCCCGATGAGGTCGCCCATCCGGTAGTTGCCCGCCTCGAGGTCCGAGCCGGAAACCTCGCCGACGTAGCCCAGGAGATGCGAGGCGAAGTCGCCGAAGGGGTAGGTGCGCAGCGGGCCGACCTCGAGGTTCACGCCGGGCAGCTCGAGTTGCTGGGTTTCGAGCGCGACGACGGCGTTCCAGTCGACATCGCGGTACGCGGTCAGACCTTCGTAGGCGGGACGTTTGCGGGCGGCCTTCTTGAGCGTTTCGATACGCGCCGGCGGCAGGTCGAGGAGAATGCTTGTGCGTTGGAGCGTGGCTTCCAGGTCCTTCGTGTCTTCCGGCACGATGACGACGTCGTACGCGGGCCGGTTGTCCACAAGGGGGTCGCCGTTCGCATCGAGGACCAGGCCTCGGGTCGGCGGGATTCTCTGTAGCCGAATGCGGTTGTTCTCCGACAGCGAACTCCAGCGATCTGCCTCGCCGACCTGCAGTGCGTAGAGTCGAGCCCCGAGGATGCCGAACACGGTGACCACGATGAGCCCGGCCAGGACGATGGTTCGGCGCAGCTCGTGCGGGGCTTCGTGGCTACTCAATCGCATGGGGTCTCTTGGCCTTGCGCGTAGATCGTAAATTGGCATCGAGCGCCGAGAACAGGAACGGAGACAGCAGTAGCGCGAAGAATGCCTCGAAGAACAACGTTCGCAGGAGGCTCAGCCACCCCACGTTCGAGGGCGCAGCCATCGCGAAGTACGTCACGACCGTCGTGATCTTCACGGCGCACCCGAGTGCGACGGCCGCGATGCTGGTAACTGGGTTCTCTACCCATAGTCGCTTGGAGACAAGGTACACCAATGCGAAGACAAACGTCATCGCCAGGGCGTAAAGACCGGGCGGTGAGCCCGAAAAAGTATCCAGCAGATAGCCCAGCAGAAAGGCGCCGGTCGCACCGCCGACCGAGTGGTAGTGGAGCCCGAGGTACACGCACAGGACCACGATGAGGTCCGGTGCCGCGGGTAGGAAGCTCACTCGCTCGAGCAGGGTGGTCTGGAGAACGACGGACAGGGCCCCTGCGAGCACGAATATCAGGAGAGCTCTCATC
>JAJCZO010000396.1 GCA_029262355.1 Deltaproteobacteria bacterium | reverse complement strand
CCGGTCTTGTCGAGGATCTTCTTCGTGACCGGGATCGGGCCCTTCAGCATCGTGACCGGATCAGCACCGGCGACGGCAAACGCGTGAAAGCGGGCGCGCGGCTTGTAACCCAGCTCCTTGGCCTTTTCCTCGCTCATGACGAGCACCGCCGAAGCGCCGTCCGAGATCTGCGAGGAATTGCCGGCCGTGATCCGACCATCTTCCTTGAACGCCGGGTTCAGGGTGCCGAGTTTGTCGACGTTCGTACCCTCGCGAATGCCCTCGTCGACCGTGTGCATCTCTTCCTGCTCGCCGACCGTGACAGGAACGGGAACGATCTCGTTCTTGAACCGACCTTCCTTCGTTGCCTGGACCGCACGCGTCTGCGACTCGCACGCGAACGTGTCGAGGTCGAGGCGCGTGATACCGTACTCGTCGGCGATCATGTCCGCGCCGATGCCCTGCGGCGGAAGCCCCGACTCTTCGTAGCGAGCCATCATATCCTTCGAGAACGGGAAGCCGAGGTCCTTGGTGTGGCTGACCGAGGCGCCCATCGGCGTCCGGGTCATCACCTCGACGCCAGCGGCTACGACGACGTCGTACGAGCCGGCGATCACTCCCTGGGCAGCGAAGTGCAGCGCCTGCTGCGAGCTGCCGCACTGGCGGTCGACCGTGGTCGAGGGAACGGACTCCGGCCAGCCCGCGGTGAGAACCGCGTTGCGACCGATGTTCAGAGCCTGCTCACCGACCTGCATCACACAACCCATGATGACGTCGTCGACGATCGCGGGATCGAGGTTATTGCGCTTCTCGATCGCCTTCAGCACATGCGCGGCCAGGTCGACCGGGTGCCAGTCCTTGAGCTTTCCGTTGCGGCGCCCGCCGGGCGTCCGCACGGCATCTACGATGACTGCAGTTGGCATCTCGTTGTTCTCCTTCGTGTGGTTGGACGCGATCCGAATGCGGCAGCGCCGCTTGCGGTCGCTTGGCGACGATCACGACCGGACGTCGTCCGGTTTGAAGATCCCGTGTTGCATTGAGGGCTTCCGAGGCATCGGGCGATGCCAGGGCGTGCGCAATTGCTCACAAACGAAGGCCTCGCGTGCAACGTCGCCGGCCTTGACAACGAGCAGCCGGAACGGGCCTTTCGAGGGGTGCCGTCGGTTTTCCTCCGTGGTGGGGCCCTTCTCGCGGTCGCCCTGGCCCTGGCCGTGGCGGCCGGACCCAGGGGTCGGACGCCCCGCCAGCGCGCTCGGCCGGACATCCTCCTGGTGACCCTCGATACAACCCGGGCCGACCACACCTCGGCCTACGGTTACGATCGGCCCACGACCCCGCGGCTCGAGGCGCTGGCCCGCGAGGGCGTGCGCTTCGATGCGGCATACGCCCCCATGGCGACGACGCTCCCTGCCCACGCGACCCTATTCACGGCCGAGCTGCCGCGAACGCTGGGGATCACCAAGAACGGGGCGGTGCTGGGGCAGAAGCACCATACGCTGGCCGAGCGACTCGCCGACTCCGGCTACCGCACGGCGGCCTTCGTGAGCTCGTTTCCGGTCGACCGGATGTTTGGCCTCGCTCAGGGCTTCGAGGTCTACGACGACGACTTCACCGACGGCAGCTGCCCCACCGCCATCCAGGAATGGGAAGGCTTCGATACGGGTCGCGGCTTCTGCCGGCGAGGCGCCAATACGACCGCGCGGGCCGTCGAATGGCTGGAAGCCGAGGGGTACCTCGGCGGCCGCGGAGACGAGGCACCCTTCTTTGTCTGGCTACACTACTTCGACCCGCACGCGCCCTACCTCCCGGCCGACGAAGACGCGCAGCTCTTCCCTTCCGAGATCGATGCGTGGCTGTCGACCAAAACCGCAGCGTACGACGGCGAGATCCATTATATGGATCGCGCCCTCGGCGCCGCGCTCGACCGGCTGAGGGAGGCCGGACGACTCGACGACACGCTCGTCGTCGTTGCAGCGGATCACGGCGAGGGCCTGATGCAGCACGGCCACATGCATCACAGCATCTTGATCTACGACGAGGACGTGCGCGTTCCCTTGATCGTGCACTGGCCCGCACGGATCGAAGGCGGCCGAGCGATCGACGAGCCCGTGCAGCTCGCCGACGTCCCCCCGACGCTCCTGGAGCTCGCGGGAGTCCCCCTACCCCAGAACGGCGTCGGCGAAAGCCTCGCTGGCGCGCTCCTCGACGGTGCTCCAATCGACCCCGAGCGGCTCATCTTCTTGCAGCGCCGAGAGTACGCCGAGACGGTCGTCTCGGGCCATCACATCGAGGGAGAGAAGCTCGGCGTCCGCCAGGGGCGGTGGAAATACATCGAGGCGCGCGAAGAAGGTACTGCGGAACTTTACGACCTCGAGAACGATCCGCACGAGCGAAAGAACGTCGTCGATCTGTACCCCGACGCACGCCAGCAGCTCTCGAAGGCGCTGGCGCGATGGCAAGCCGGTGCCGCCCGCCCGACGCTCCCCAAGGTCGACCCCGAAGCGGAACAGCGCCTTCGAGCGCTCGGCTACGTGCCCTAGCAGGTTGTTGAAAAGCTCCGGACCGAGCCAAGTGCGTCCATTCGCACCCGAGGCCAAGGCGCGAAAACGACGCGATCGTCGGGCACTCTCGCTAGTTTTCGCAACGCGGGGATCCGGTCGAAGGGGCGTGCCTGGCGACGGGAGGATCTGTTCAACGGCCTGTTAGTCGAATCCGTCGACGCCGTACCGGGGGCGGAACACCTGCTCGACCAAGCGATCGGCGATGAGCCGGTTCCCGATCTCCGTCGAGTGCCCAAAGTCACCGGCAAAGCGATCTACGAACACGCCATCGTACCCGTGGGAAGAGAGCGCGCTGCGGAAGTTGTCGACGTTCTCGACGAAGGTCACGTCCGCCGCACCCCCCAGCATCCGCCGCAGGCTCTCGACGTCGCGCAGCGGGTACTGCAGAGCGACGAGCGCCACCCCGGAACGAGCCGTGACCTCTCGGAGCGCCTGCCAGCTCGCCGCAGTCACCCTGAGAGCCTGGCGTCCCTCGAGTCGATCCAACGCGTCACGTTCTCGGTCTCGCGCGTCGTCCTGCCCCGTGTGGCCGAGAAGCCAGACGAGACGACGCCGGAAACGAAGGTTGCGCGGGTGCAACTCGATCGCGCGCCGAAGCAGTGCCTCGGCCTCCTCCACACGCTCGTGGTCGACCAGCCACGTCGTGAGCCGGCTGTGGGAGATCTCGTAGATGTGCCAGTACGGCTCGGGAATGCTCAGGGTCCCGTCCGACTGGGGCACGCCCGCGTCCCGCGCGGTCGCGATGAGAGCTTCCAACGCAAGGCCCCCCTCACCTCTCCGATCGCTCGCCCAACCCTTGTTCGCCTCCTCGTACTCCGCCCGGTAACGCCGCAGGTGCGCGCGATCGACGTCCTTCGACGCTAGCGAAGATGCCTCGAGCCGGCGGTCCACATTGGTCCAGAGAAGACGGAACAACCTGTAGACGCGCGATCGAAGAAGCGCCACCTGCCACGACGGGAACCGGTCGAGAATCTCGACGTCCGTGAAGTACACTTCGTCGTTGATGCCCATCATCGCAATCACGACGTCGGGAGAGTGTTGATCGATCAGCTCACCCGCCCGACTCGCGAGATACGGCGAATGGGTTCCCGGCACTCCGGCGTTGATCACTTCAAACGATACGCCGAGGAGCTGCTCGTCGAGCGCCTCCCGCAGGAGCGTCGGGTACGGCGTCTCTCCGAACCCGTGCGTCGTCGACTCGCCGAGGCAAAGGACGCGCACGGTCGGACCATCGCCACCGCGCTCCGTGGAGCGCCACCCGTCGCTTGGTGACGGGACGAACAGTGCGGCGAGCTGCAGCGTGCCCTCGAGGAGGAGCAACGAAGCGACCAGGCCACCGACCACGAGGCCGACCCGAAGCCCCGCTCTCCGAACCGGGGTCGGGGTCAAGCAGGCTTCCCGGGCTCGCTCGACAGAGCGAGGCGCAACTCTTCCACGCGCTTTCGCACGATGAGACTGAAGATTCGCGCGAACGTTGCCAGGTTCTGATAGCGAGAACGTACGTGCGGGTAGATCAGATCCCGGTTGTAGTAATTGACTGGGATCTCGACCACGCGCCTTCTAGCCCGCAGCACCTCGATCACCATCTCCGGGAAGATCTCGACCCCGGGGCTCTCGAGCTGATCGCGGATGAGCAGGTAGGTGTTTCGCCAGAGCCCACGATACACGCAGCAGATATCCGTGAAGCGCGAGTCGAGACCCCACCACGAAACTTCGAGCACCTTGGCGAGAATGATGTGCGCGGTCCGGACGGCACCCCGCATGTTCGAGCCCTGCTCGATCATCTGTCGCGTCGTACGGGTACCCACGACGAGATCCGCGTCACGCAGGAACACGAGGAGCTTCGAGATGTCCCTCGGAGCAAAGGTGTCGTCGGACAAGGTCGTGATCAGAATGTCGCCACGTGCCTCGTCGAGGCCCGCGCGCAGCATCGTGCCGACCGGCGCCGACGCGTCGGGGTGAATCAACAGGCGCACCTTGTCGTGCTGGGCGACATCCTCGAGTGATCGGCTCGATCGACGTGCGACGACGACGACCTCCGCCACCTCCGGGCGCTCCGCGAAGGGAAGAACCGCAGTCCCCGCCGAGTCCTCGTGCTGGTCGGAGACGTAGACCACACTCGTCGTCCGCTCGGAGAACCTTCGCTCCCGCAGCAAATGATTCGCGTGGTTCAGCTCGTTGCGCCCGTTGATGTTCACGTACCGGCCGTCGAGCTGGAAGGCGCCGATGTACTCACCGCTTCGCGCCATCCGGTCGATCCAGGTCGTCCAATCCCCCGGACCGGTCCCCCCATCGGCGAACGTTTCGGCCAGGCGACGCTGCGCCTCGGGCTGAACCAGATAGGTACCGGTACCCATGAGAAGGCTCTGGATGACCTGGGGCTTCTCCTGGAGTCCGTGGATGCGCCCGTCCTCCAGCTGGACCGCGTAGTTGTTGCGTACGGCCTTGGGGTACTCGGCCTCGATCAGAGCGCAGGTGATCAGCGCATCGGCTGGGGCGTTCGCGATGAACTCCCGATGATTGCTGTCGACGTAGCACTCGTCCGCCAGGACCACGCAGCACGGCCCCTCGATCTGCTGGCAGCCGACATGGATCGAGTAGGGCAGCTCGAGTTCGAGCCGATCGTTCTCGACGTAAGAAACCTCTACGCCGAATTTCGAACCGTCGCCGATGAACTCGCGAATGCGATCGCCGAGGTGCCCGACCACGATGACGATGCGGCGAATGCCGAGCTCGTCTCGCATGAGCTCGACGTTTCGCTGAAGCAGCGGCGTACCATCGACCTCGAGGAGTGACTTTGGCAGCACCCGGGTGTAGGGATAGGCGCGGACGCCTTTCCCCGCAGCGGGGATGAGGCCAACGATCTCCGACACCCGCCGAAGCTAGAGGACAAACACGGGGTAGGCAACAACTTGTTCGACGACACCGACATCGTCATCCCGATCTACAATGAGTCGGAGACCGTACAGAAGTTGCTACGCCGACTGCGCGCGGCGTGCCCAGGAGCCCGGCTCATCTTCGTCGACAACGCGTCGAGCGACCGCACCTGCGACCTCCTCACCGACGGAGGCATCACGGACCTGGTGCGACACGCAGAGAACCTCGGGTATGGACGCTCGCTGCTCGACGGCATGCGGCATGGGAACGGCGACCGCGTGATCGTGATCGACGCCGACCTCGAGTATCACCCCGAGGACGTAGCGGCGCTCGTCCAGCGCCTCGACGACGCCGATGCGGTGATCGGGTCGCGCTTTCTGGCCGGCGGCGAGTCGCCGCCGGCGATGCAGTGGTATCGTTCGCTCGGCAACGGGCTCGTGACCGGGCTCTTCAATGTACTCTTCCACCACGACCTCACAGACCTCTACACGGGCATTCGCGGCTTCCGACGAACGGCATTGCCGCTCGACGACCTCGAGAGCGACGGATTCGAGTTCGTGCTCGAGCTCTCGGCCCGTCTCGTTCACGCCGGAGTCCACATCGCCGAGGTACCGGCGCACTACACCCCGCGGAGCTCCGGGAAGTCCAAGATGCGCCATGTGCCCGAGTTTCTGAAGTTCGCTCGACGGTTGATCCAGCTGCGGATCAGCCTCGGCCCAGCCCCGGCAAACAGCGTGAGAGTTCCCGAATGACCGAACCCACCGAGACCTCGCCACAGGCCACCGAGGCCGACGAGTACCGCCGCCTCGAGCGGGAATGGCAGAACACCGTCGGCAAGGACCTTCTCGACGTGCCTTGGCAACAGGAGGGGGCCTCGCACGTGTTCGAGCGGCAGTTCCAACGCATCGCCGATGGCCTCGACCTCGACGCGCCGGGCACGATTCTCGAGATCGGCTGCGGCAAGGGACATCTTCTCGAGTGGCTCCAGAAGGCGGTCGGTCCGAGCGGGCCCAAGCTCGTAGGCATCGATGTCTCCGAGGCGGTCGCTGGCGCGGCCGAGCGCGGGCTCCTCGGCTTGCGGGCCGACGGCGAGTTCCTCCCGCTCCGCGACGAGAGCGTCCGCACGATCATCTACGACGGCGCCCTGCACCACCTGATCGACTACGAAGCGGGACTCCGCGACGCCTACCGCGCCCTTCAGCCCGGGGGGTCGTTCGTGTTGTTCGAACCCGTGTCGTCGCCGTTCAGTCGGCTCGTTCACCACGTGCTCGACCCGATCGTCTTCAAGAAGGTCGAGTACGAGTCGCCGATCGATCAGCACTACAAGGACTACTTCGCGGAAGATCGGGTCCTGGAGACTCTGAAGAAGCTGGGAATGAGTCTCTCCTTCCGGCGAACCGATTTCCTCGCGTACCCGCTGACCGGTTGTTACGCCGGGTCCGCGTTCGGCCGATCCTCGCGGCTGATGCGCTTCCTTCTCGGCTTCGAGAGCGCGGTAGAGAAGGTACCGCCGCTGCGGTGGCTGGCCGAGGTCGTGAGCTGGCGCTTCTTGATCATCGCAACCAAGGCCTGACCACTCGCCCCGAGCCGATCGCGCCCCCAGGCCCGGTCAGGCGAACGCGCGCGCGAGGTGATAGGTGACGAAACTCCCCACCCACGCGAGGCTCAGCATGTACCCGAACGCCAGGGCCGGCCATCGCCACGAGCCGGTCTCACGCGCCATGATCGCGATCGTCGACGTGCACTGCAGCGCAAAAACGAAGAAGACGAGGAGCGACAAGGCCGTCGGCAGCGTGAACGCCGGCGCGCCCGTCCGAGGGTCCACGTCGTTCACGAGTGCGGTGCGAAGCCCCGCGAAATCCTGCTCATCACCGACCGCGTAGATCTGGGCCAACGTCGAGACGATCACCTCGCGAGCGGCGAGGCTGGCCAGCAGCCCGATGCCAATTTTCCAATCAAACCCGAGTGGCGCGATCGCCGGCTCGATGGCGTGCCCGACTCGGCCGGCCATGCTGGCTTCCAGATCGGCGCTGGCCTGCTGGCTCGGAGTCAGAGACGGATCGATCGGCGCCGAGGGGAAGGTCAGGAGTCCCCACAAGACGATCGACGCGATGAGGATGATCGTGCCCGCACGCTTGAGGAACGCCGACGCGCTTTCCCAAACCTGGCGGCCGATCAGTTTCGCCGTCGGCAATCGATACGGCGGCAGCTCCATGTAGAAAACCGACACCGAGCCCTTCAGCAACGTCCTGTTCAACAACGCCGCCGAGGCAAACGCCGTAAACGCGCCGAGCGCATACAGCCCGAACATCACCAGCCCTTGGAGGCCGAGTCCAAGCACTGGAGTCGCGGGAACGAATGCGGCGATGAGCAGGGTGTAGACCGGCAAGCGCGCTGAACAGGTCATGAAGGGCGCAACCAGGATCGTTGCAAGCCTCTCGCGCGGCGACGCGATCGTACGCGCCGCCATGATGCCCGGAACGGCGCACGCGTAGCACGACAATAGCGGAACGAAGCTGCGCCCCTGCAATCCGACCCAGCCCATCACCCGGTCGACCACGAAGGCAGCTCGCGACATGTAGCCAACGTCCTGCAGGAAATGCAGTACGGTGAACAGGATCACGATCTGCGGAAGGAAGATCACGACCGAACCCACGCCGGCGAGGATGCCATCGGCCCAGAGATCGGTCAGGCGTCCCGCCGGCAGCACCGCACGCGAGAGGACACCGAGTTCGGCGAACCCTGTGTCGATCGAATCCATCACCGGCGCGGCCCACGCAAAGATGCTCTGGAACAAGAGGATCATCACGGCCACGAACACCGCAACCCCCGCGACAGGATGCAGCAGCACGCGGTCGAGAACGTCCGTGCGCGAGTCCGGTCGAAGCGATTCGGTCTGGAGTTCGTCGCAGACGCGGTCGACCCAAACGAAGCGCGCCTCCGCCGTCGGCGCCGCATCACTCACGACCGCGGGCCAACTCTGCGGATCTTCCAAGAAGCGCCGCAAAGGATCGAGCCCGACCCCCCGGTGCCCGACCACCCCCAGGACGTGCACACCCGTGAGGCGTGACAGCTTCATGGGATCGAACTGCCCCCCACGCGCCTTCACTTCATCGATCATCGTCGCGACGATGAGTGTCGGGAGCCCGCGATCGAGGGCCTCGCGCACCAGCGCGAGGCCGCGGCGCAACGTCGTCGCGTCGACCACGACGACCAAGGCATCGGGAAGGCGCTCGCCCGCCTGCTCACCGGCGAGAACGCTCGTCACGACCTGCTCGTCTGGAGTCTCGCCGTGTAAGGCGTAGGTGCCGGGCAGGTCGAGAATCTCGATGGGCTCAGCACTCCCGACCAACGTGCCCTGGCGTCGCTCTACGGTCACCCCTGGGTAGTTCCCGACGCGCGCGCTGGCGCCCGTCAGCGCATTGAACAACGTGGTCTTGCCCGCATTCGGAGCGCCGACCAACGCGACGCGCACAGGAGACGTATGAAGCCCCGAAGCCGCGCTCACGGGTGTGAACCCTCGACTTCGACCCGAACCGCGTCGAGCTGCTCGGTGCGCAGACACAGCCGGTACCCCCGCAGCTCGATCTCGACGGGATCGCCCAGCGGTGCACGCCGGCGGACCTCGAGCCAGGTGCCCGGCACAAACCCGAGGTCGCGCAGACGCGCGGGGATCTCCCCCCCGCCCACCGGCGTACAAACCCGCCCCCGCTGTCCCGCCTCGAGGTGCGACAGGGGGATGGGCTCTTTGAAATTGGTTTTCATTTTCATTTAGGCTATCGACCGCATCGGGGCCGCGCAACTCGTCTGCGTATCATCTGCGTCTCCACCGTCGTAGAGGTTCATTGCACGACACACGGGCGTTCGCGGACATGCTGGAGTGGGCAGCGCGCGAATAGTGGCCTGGGCGCCCGGAACGACACCGTTGAGCAGCCAAAGAACCGCCGAGTCGCGCCGGGTGGTCTGGGGCCTGGCCTGGCGCCGGTGATTCTCGCGCTGATGTCGGCGTCGCTCGTGCGGCTCGTCGACCTGTTCATGGTCGCGCGCCTCGGCGCAAGCGCCGTCGCCGCGGTCGGCGTCGGCTGGCTATCGACGTGGATGTCGGTAATCCTCATGTCCACTGGGGACGATGATCGTCGCCTTCTACGTGTTCCGCCTCGGTCTGTCGGCGCTCGCGTTCGTGCTCGAGCTCAGCCTCGCGTGGCTCTGGTCGGCACTGATCGCAGACTACGCGGCGGTGCGAGCGATGCTCAAGACGTGGCGCTTCCGCGGCCCGACCTGGCGCTCGATCGAAGTCTGAGGGGCTCCGCCCAAGCGCGCAGCGGCTCGCGCGACGACTCGAGACCGGCCTCGACGATCCGGTCGATCGCCTTGAACTCCAGAAGACCCCAGTCTCCCACCGGCAGGGGGAGGTAGAGTTCCCCAGCCGTAGCGCCCAGACGCTGGCGCTGGGACAGAATGCTCCCGACCACCGCGCTCCGCCCGAGTACGCTCAGGATACTCGGCGCGGGGATGCGATCGACGAACGGGTTGAGTCGGCTCCACAAAACGCGCCACCCCGACAGCTCGGAGCCGACGTCGACCTCGGCCCGCAGATCGACGTCGGGACTCACATCCACCGCCACCACCGGACCACCGCCGGTCACCCCGGCCATCCGATCCACCGGAATGTTGTTCAGAAGGCCACCGTCGATCAGCAAGTCGCCCTCGTGTGCGACCGGCGGCAGAATCCCGGGCAGGGAAATGCTCGCCCGCACGGCGTGCGCGAGCGAGCCGCGCCGGTGCTCGACCTCCTCGGCGCGGGTGAGATTGGTCGACACACAGAAATACGGCAACGCGAGATCCTCGATGCTCCACGATCCGAAGACCTCACGAAAGGACCGGCCCGCACGGTGCCCGCCGAGCAGCGACACCATCGGAAGAGTCGGGTCGAGAAGCTTGCGGGTGTGCCGACGACACAACTCGATCAATACGTCGCCTTCGTGGCCGAGCGCGTAGAGCCCCGCCACGAGCGCGCCCATGCTCGTCCCTCCGATGGCATCGATGGGAATCCCGAGTTCCCGCATCGCGAGCAGCACACCAATGTGCGCGAACCCGCGCGCGCCCCCCCCGCCCAGGACGAGCCCGATCCCCCGTCCGGTGAGAAGGCGTGCAAGCCGCGCGAAATCCTCCGACTCGCCGAGCCGCGCGTGGAAGTATCCGTCGACCTCGCGTTCGGAGAGCCACCGCGCCGTCCCAGAGAAGGCACGGCCACCGCCCGGCTGAACCAACACGAGACTGCGCCGCGGCACCCGCCCGACGTCCCACTCCGCTTGCACTCGGCGCTCGAGCGCAGCGGGCTCGGGATCCGCCCGCGCATCGCCGACGAAGAGCACGTGGTCGGCGTGGCGCACCGCCCGGCGTGTCCAGGCCGACCACTGCGGATCGGCCTCGTACACGATCACAGAATGCGAGTTCTCCTGCTCGAGCAACCACTGCGTGAGCAGGATACAGCCCGGATCTCCGTCAGCGAGCTGCGCGACGTCGGGCCGACCCAGCGCCGCCCCCACGTTCTCTGCGTTGATCCACAACGTCTCTTCGTGCCCACCAAGCGCGGCCGAGAGCTCTGCGGTGAAGTCGGCGAGAGGAACGCCGGCCGAAGCCGGCACGATCGCGAAGCTCCGACCGTGCCCGGTGTCGCGCGACGGACCGCGGGTCGCGCTCTCCAATCTCACCACGAGAAGCCGGGCGATCTGAAACATCGCCCCGGGATAGCGCGCCATGAGCCGATCGAACGCTCCGCGCGATAGTCGGGCGAGCTCACTGTCGCGCACCGCGTAGACGGTCGCCGAGCGTACGCCATCCGACAGGAGGGCCATCTCGCCGACGGACTCGCCTCGCCCCACGTCGGCGATGTGCCGCTGCGCTCCATCGGGCCCCTCGAGCGCGACGCGAACCCGCCCCCCAGCCACGATGTAGATCCCATCCGCCGGATCGTCGCCCTGCCGAAACAACACCTCGCCGGTGGGAAGGCTGACCCACTCGACCTCACACTCGATCTCGTCGAGCACCTCACGCCGCAACGGACCGAAGAGGTCACTCACGTACGAGGCGAGCTGCAGTCGCTGCAGCCGAGCTTGAACGAGTGCATTGAACCGCTCGACAAGAGGCCCGTCCTGGTCGAGGAGCCTTTTGACGTCGTCGGCGGGAACGCGCAGGACCAGGGACGCCTCGAGCGCCCGCACCGTCGACGAACGGCGGCCGCCGAGCAGAATGGCCAGCTCCCCGACGATCGCCCCCATTGCGACCTCGTTCAGCGTCACGCGGTCTCCGGCCGAGCCCTGAAGCGCCACCTCGAGGCGGCCGCTCAGGACGACGTAGAGTGCGTCCGCCGGCCCTCCCTGCTCGAGCAAGATCTGGCCGGCGGCGACCTTCTCTTCACGGGCGCTCGCAAAGAGGCGCGCGAGGGACGCCCCCCCCAGGTCGCGCAGCACGGGGCTGGCGGCCAACGCCTCGGCCCAGGGGGCCGGCACGGGCTCTGGCATGAATGAGATCTGAACGGTCTAGGCCGCTAGAGCAAACCTCCCGTCCGCTCCGCCGTCACCGAGCCTCGCCGGAACCCGAGCGAGACTCAGGGCCTCCTGCGCCGGGGTGATCTGAGGGGAGTTGATCGGTCCGTAGGGCAAGGAGCGGTACCTGCGTCGGTGAACTGCCCGCGAATACGACCGATGGGAGTGGACGACATGCGCAGGGAGCGAACCGCGGCAGCCATCCTCGTGCCCCTTGCCGCCACGGCCTGGGCACTTCCATTCCGGCAAGCCGGGCGTCGCGTACATCCGCGTCCCCGACGAAGGCACGCGTTGCACCGCCAACTTCGGCACCGACACGCATCACGCGGACTTCGGAGCGGACTGCGGCGTCGATGGCTCCGACGCTAAGGTCCATCACGTTCGCACAGAACTCGTACACGAACTCCGTAGATATCTCGCCGATCGTCTTCATTACGAATCTGACCGACGACGCGGTCGAGAGTTTCAACCTGGGACGGTTCACCTCGAAGGTCGCGATGACGAACCCGCTCGTGGGCTGGAACCCGGAATTTGGCTGGACCGACTACACACCGCAGCAGTCCTGCCGCGAGATCGTGATCGATCGCGCGAACGGCTCGCCCATCCCCGCGGACAAGCTGCTGCGCATCGGGCTCTCGAGGCCGTCCGGCTTCCAGACGGTGGGCGTGTCCTGCTCGTGCACTGAGGACACCCCGGGGGCCTGCGCGACTACCCGATATTCCAGGTCCAGCAAGCGGACGGCCGGGTAGTCATGGGCTCGACGTCAGGCGGTGCGATCTACCCGGAAGACCCGACGGTCACGACCTGGCCCGCGCCGGTTGCGGCAGCGGCGAACAAGCTGCTGGTCGCAAAGATCACGGCAGAGGGCGCCACCGAAAAGGGGCCGACCGTCTTCATCTCCCTCAGCTTCCTTCAGTAGCCTGCGCGGTCGATGCCCGAGAGGGCGGCCTACAGGACGTCGACCGAATAATCGGCGGTCCGCGCCGGGGCGACGCCCTTTTCCCACGGACGGAGGTAGACGAGACTGATGTTGCCGCGCCCTCGAGCCACGCCAACGAACGTGAAGATGTCGGTGCCGCCGGCACCCATCGCCCCCGAGCCCGACCCCGTCGCCTCGTAGCGCGTGTCGACGAGGCGAACGACCTTCTCGTCGAGCGCGCCCACCTGCCAGCGGAATCCGGTCGTGGGATTCGCAGGCAGTCGGATGTCGAACAGTTCGCCTGCCGTGACGGTCTTGCTCGCCGGCGGCGGCGCGGCCTTCTTCTGTGCCGCACACGCAGAGAGAAACACCAGCAAAAGAACGGGGAGGATCTGCCATCGCGTCCGCATCCGCCGTGCCTACTACTTTCGAACGGAATGCTCCATCCCTGTTGCCCCGGGCAGCGAATACGCGTAGCAAAAAGTCACGAAGTCGCGGGGGCATCCGCCTCGCGCCCCGAGGAGGATGTGAATGAAGGTCAGGCTCGGCGTCACCACCAAGAAGCCCCGTGCGGCATACCTTTGGGTCGCCCTACTCGGCGTGGCCGCCACGGGTTGTGCCTCCACGGGCATCATCAACGCGCGAATGCAGATGCCCGGCCAGTCCGCGGCGCAACCGATCCAGATGGAGTACCAGACGGAGCGGTTCGGCGACGGCGGCACCATGACCGCCGCTCTGCCGAGCGGCGAGACGTTCGAGGGCCGCTACCTCCAGATCACTTCGGCCTCGAGCGGCGACACGCTCGGCACCCCGTGGGGCGGCTGGGGCCCCTGGGACCCCTACTGGACGGATTGGGGCGCGTACGGCACAGCCTGGGTGGGCGGCCTCGACTACGCGTCGTTCGTGCAAAACTACTCCGGCAAGCTCGTCTCCACCCTGTTCGGGAACCGGGGCGACACCATGCGCTGCCGTTTTCAGCTTGCAAACCCGGTCGACGGCATCACCGCGGGCGGGGTCGGAGAGTGCCAGACCTCGAACGGCGATAAGATCGAGGCGCAGTTCTAGTCCGCTGCCGTCGACATCGGCCGCGGAGGACTATCCCGAGCGCTGCGTACGCGACCGGAACGGGTACGCCAGTTGCGCGGCAATTCCCTCGGGCACATCGCCGTCGGGGATTCCGAACTGCGACGGCACCTGGTCCGCCGGCATGTGAAATGTGCCAAAAATGAGGTCGAACACGGGGAAGAGACCGGCGAAGTTGCGGTTCAGTCCCTGGTCCTCGGCCGCATGGTGCCAGCGGTGGAACGCCGGCGTCGCGATCACGTAGCGCAGCGGCCCGAACGACCAGGGGACGTTCGCGTGCACGAAGATCGAGTAGAACGAGAGGATCGGCACGTACGCCGCGAGCAGGGTCGCATCAAAACCGAGTAGGATGATGGGCACGGCCTGCGCGACCCGGATCAGTACGTCGTTCACCGGATGAAGACGGACCGATGAGAGCCAGTCGACCTCCGTCGACGAATGATGCACGGCGTGGAAGGGCCACAATCGGGGCTGGTGCAGCCAACGGTGCATGACGTAGGCGATGGCGTCGGCCAGGAGAAGGAGCGCAATGAGCTGCACGCCCCAGGGAAGCTCCGAGACCGGGCCGCTCGGCTCGAAGAACGTCTCGATGTGCTCCTTCGTCACCGGCACCCCGCAAGCCAGTGCGATGCCCACGACCACGAGCACAATCGCCACGCGGGAGAGAGACTTCCCCACCAGCGGCGTAAAGAACCAGTAGGTCAGATCCGTCGGCACACCCCGGCGCAGTCGACGCTGCTCGGGGAGTGCCGGCGCAAGCCACTCGATCAACCCGAAAACGAGCGCGAGGACGACCAGGCTGAAAGCCAGCTCGGCGGCCGAGGGACCCATGAGGGCAGCGTACCCCGCCCGAGCGATTCGAGCACCTCGGGGGAAAAGACTTGTCCCACGACGAAGCCTGTTGGATCCTCGCGCGGCGCGCCATGGCCAACGACGTCAAAACCCGCACCGAGGAGGCCCTGAGACGCATGTACGGCCGCGCGAGCGTCCCGCGTGCCTGGGCCCGTGGGGGCAACCTTCCCTGGAACGAGCCCGCGTTCGCAGACCGAATGCTGCGCGAGCACCTCGACGAGTCGCACGGCGCTGCCTCGCGCCCCAGCGCGGAACGAGAAGCCCAGATCGACTGGCTCTGGTCGACGCTCGCGCTCGACCCGGGCCAGCGGGTGTACGACGTCACGTGCGGCCCCGGTCTGTACGCCGTCGAACTGGCCAAGCGGGGCTGCCGCGTAACGGGCGTCGATTTCTCTCCCGCTTCGATCCGCTACGCGCGCGAGCTCGCTACACGAACCGGGGTTTCGGCGCTCTGCGACTTCGTGGAAGCCGACATCCGAGACGTCGGCCCGAGCGGGCCCCCGTTCGATGCGGCGCTCGTGCTCTACGGACAGCTCGCCGTCTTCCCGCGCCACCAAGCAGCGAGCATCGCGCGCGATGTTTGCACACGCCTCGCCCCGGGCGGACAGCTCTGCATCGAGCTGCTCGACTTGGAACGGGTGGACAAGAAGGCCAGCACCTGGTGGTTCACCGACGATACCGGACTATGGGGCGATGGCCCCTTCCTCCACCTCGGCGAACGGTTCTGGGACGAAGATTCCGGCATCTCGAGCGAGCGGTTCCACATCCTTCACCTGGAGACGGGCGAGATGGACGAGATCCTCCTCTGCGATCAGAGCTACTCCACCCACGAGGCGCGCGCCCTTCTCCTCGAAGCCGGGTTCTCCTCGGTCGATCCGTACGCCGCATGGGACGGAGTCGCCCTCGCGGATGCTCGGGAGTGGACAGTCTACGTTGCCCAAAAGTAGCTCCGAGCCCGCAAAACTTCGGTCGGCGTCCGTCTCGAAGAGCCGAGCGCGCCCGTCGGTCCTACGACTCGGCGCTCATCCTCGTTCGGCTGCCAGGAGAGCAAGTCCGCGTGCAACCGTCGTGAGCTCCCGCCCGCCGCGGAGCTTGTCCGCACCGAACCGGCTCGCGAAGAGGTTCCGTACGCACGGCACCCGCGACGAACCTCCAGTGAGAAACACGCGGTCGACATCATCGCGCTCCACGCCGCATCGCTCCGTCAGCCGATCCACACACGCCGCCATCCGATCGAGATGCGGCGTGAGCCACGCCTCGAGCTCTTCGCGCCGGATCTCGCAACCGAGCCGCCGGCGAAGTTGATCGAACACAAAAGGGGTTGAGTCGGTATCCGAGAGGCCGCATTTCGCGGCCTCCACGGCGCGGTAGAGCAGGTAGCCCAGGTCTTGCTCGACCAACTCGATGAGGGATTCGATCCGGGTGGGCTCGTCCGCCTCCCGCTGCAGGCGTTGGAGCGTCTCCATCGTCTTCGGAGCGGCCAGGAACGAGACGTCCTCCCAACGCTCGAGCCTCGCATAGATCCACGAGGGCATCGGAAGCTCGCCCCCCTCCATCGACCGGCGCGACGTACCGCGGCCGAGCCGCGGCGCCACGACGTGGCGCACGATCCGACCGTCGAAGGCGTCGCCTGCGACACCGATGCCGTCGACGCCCAGAATGCTGGTGCGACGATCGGCGGCGCCCCGAAAGCTCGGCCCGAGATGCACGAGGCAGAAGTCGCTCGTGCCCCCACCGAAGTCGCCGATCAGGACCAGCTCGTCGTGATCGAGGCCCCGTTCGTACTCCGAGGCCGCGGCGACCGGCTCGTACTCGAGCTCGACGTGCTCGAATCCGGCCGAGTACGCGGCGGCCCGGAGCCGCCCCTCGGCGTGCGCATCGCTCTCGGCATCTTCACGCCGCTCTCGGCCAGCGACGAAGTGCACGGGGCGCCCGATCAGAACGGAGTCGCCCTGCGCGCCAAGCTGCTCACGTGCCGCTTCGCGAAGAGGAGTGAGGATTCGGCCGATGAGCTCCTCCAGCGTGAATTTCCATCCAAAGATCCACGCCTCGGTGAACGACCGGCTCGCGAGATGCGACTTCAGCGACTGCAGAAAGCGCCCGTCGCACCCCTCGTCGAGGTAGGACTGGATCGCCATTGGCCCCGCGACCGAACCGACCCTCTGGCGCCGGTCCGATTCGGCAGGGAAATGCAAGACCGACCGGAACGTGGTCGTCGTACCGTCGACCTCCGGAAAGGACGCGAGCGCGCACCGTCCGTCCGGCAATACCGCACCTACGGCGCTATTCGTGGTCCCGAAATCCAGACCGATCACGGCTCCTCCCGATCGCGCTGACGGCCCGCAAGCGTCAGTCTTCCGTGTAGCCCGCGGCCTGCAGCCGGAACATCTTCGCGTAGCGACCGCCCCGCTCGAGCAGCTCCGCGTGGCTGCCATTCTCCGTCAGGCGCCCACCCTCGAACACGACGATCCGGTCGGCCATCCGAACCGTGGAAAAACGATGCGTGATCAGAATCGCGGTACGCTCGGCTGCGAGCGAACGAAAGCGGCTGAAGATCTCGACCTCCGCCTCGGCGTCGAGCGACGCGGTCGGCTCGTCGAGGACCAGAATCGGCGAGCGCCGCATGAACGCCCGAGCCAGAGCGAGACGCTGCCACTGCCCGACCGAGAGCTCTTCGCCGCCAAACCAGCGCCCGAGCCCCTGATCGAAGCCCTCGGGCAGAGAGCGGATCACCTCGTCGATACCACCTGCCGCTGCCGCGCTCTCGATCTCCTCACGGTTGCCGAGGTCGGGAAGCCACCCCACACCGATGTTCTCGGCCACCGTGAAGTGGAAGCGCACGAAGTCCTGGAAGATGACACCGACACGCGCGCGCAGCGCGGCGGTGGAGATCGTCGTGATATCGGCGCCGTCGAGCAGGATCTGCCCTTGGGTCGGGCGATAGAGCCCCGTCAGAAGCTTCACCAACGTGGTCTTGCCCGCACCGTTCGGTCCGACCACCGCGATCGTCTCCCCCGGCTCGATTGTGAGGTTCACCTCTTGAAGCGATTCTCGCGACGCGCCCGGGTAGCGGAACCACACATCCCGCAGCTCGATGCGCGGCGGGCGGCCGATCTTCTCGACGCTCGCGAGCCCGCCGTGATCCGGGACCTCGCCGGTGCCCACCGGTTCGCCGGGCAGTGGCTCGTGCGGCTCGTCCTCCGGGATTGCGAGATACTCGAAGAGATTCGTCATGAAGAGGTTGTCTTCGTACAACTTCGCGACCGCGAGGAGGCCGTCCTGAAACGATGTCTGGCCTTCCCGGAACGCGACGAGATAGAGCGTCATCGCCCCCACGGTGAGCACGCCAGCGACGGCCTGGCTCACGACCCACGCGTAGCAGGCGTAGAGGGTGAGGATGCTCAACACCCCGAGGAAGATCGCCCAGTTCGCCCGCCGACGCGCGAGTGCCTTGTCCTCGAGGTGGAAGCGCTCGAAGAACGCGCGATAGCGACGCAGGAGCAACCCGGAGAGGGAGAAGAGCTTCACCTCCTTTGCGGTCTCCTCCCGCGACAGCAGCACTTCGATGTAGTGAGCGCGTCGGTTGTCGAACATGCGGGACCGATTTAACACGAACGCCTTGCGCCCGAAGCGTGCCTCCGCGAGGAACGGTGGGAGGGCCGATCCCAGAAGCACCAGCACGGCCCATCCGCTGAACCCGGCGAGAATCGTCGCGTAGCCCGCGAGCGTGATACTGTTGCGTATCAACAACAAGAGCTGGCGAACGACGTCGAGGGGCCGCGAGCTCGCCTCACGCCGTGCTTGCGACAGCTTGTCGTTGAAGTCGGCGTCCTCGAAGTGGCCGTAACTCACGTTCACCGCTTTCTCGAGAATCAGCGTGTTCACCTTGAGCCCAAGGGAGAGCCGGAGCTGTGCCTGCGCGAGCTGCGTGAGCTGCGAGATCGACGAGCGGCCCACGACGAGAACGCACTCGAGCGCGACCCACCACAGCGCGCTCGTTCCAGAGCCCGCGACCCCCTGTCCGGCCGCGACGACGTCGTCGATCAACCGCTTTCCGACCCAGGCGATCGAAACGGGCAGCAGGGCCGCTCCGAAGGTCAGCAAGACCAAGCCGAGCGCCAGGTTGCGATCGGCCTCGACGAGAAGTCCGAAGGCCCGCCGGGCGTTGCGCAAGACATCTGTGATCTCGCGGAGTCGACCGGGCGGCTCCTCGGCCGGGCCGTCACCTCGTGCAGGGTTCTCGGTCACCCGAGATTCGTCCCGTCGACCACCCCTGGCTCCTCGCCCAGAGCGGCCAGACTGAGCAAGACGAGAGCGATCCAAATCATGTCGGCGAGAAGCAGGTGTAGGAGCTGCAAGCTGAGCGGCGCCAGCCACCACACGTTCGCGAGGCCGACGGCGAGCTCCACGGCGTAGAGACCCGCGACGCTCGTCGCCGCAAGACGCACCAAGCGCTCCGGTCGATTCACCCAAGCCACCGCTGCGGCGCCGAGCAGCAGAGCACCGACGCCGACGGCGAGCGTCGGGTGCCAGATCCGGAGCCGCACGAACAGATGGGCGGTATCCGCAAAAGTCGCGGCCTTCGCTTGCGCAAACGAGGCCGCAGGAAACAGCGTATCGCCCAACGCCGTGACGGCGCCGGTCACGGCGAGAACGAGAACCCCACCCGCGGCGGCCACGAGAACCGCGCCCAGGCCACCCCGCCTGCGCCACGTCGGACGCGCCGCTCCAGACGCGAACGCGGCGCAAGCGGTCATGACGGCTACGAGCAAGAACGTGTTGACCAGGTGGCCGGCGACCCAGAACCCGCGCGCCACGCGTACGTCGTCGGCGACGTACTCGAACAGCACCAACCCTGCCCCGATCAGAGCTTCGGTGACCATGAAGAAGAGCGACCATCCAGCCGCTCGGCGCACGGGCGCGCTCGGCTCGAACCGGCTCCGCGCGCCCCACCACAATCCGATCACCATCAGCAGGGACAGCCCGCTGGTGAGGCGATGTCCGAACTCGACGATCGTCGCCCAAGCGGGGGAGTGTGGCACGACCTCGCCATTGCAGAGCGGCCAGTGGCTGCCACAGCCAGCTCCGGACCCCGTGGCCCGCACGAACGCGCCCCAGAGAATGACGAACAAGGTGAAAAGCAGCGTGGCCCAGGCGAACCGCGCATACCCGGGAGACGGTCCGCGCATGCGTGAGATCACCATGCGGCGACGCCGAATGCTACCGGGCAGAACGGCCCGGTCAGACGCGCGGCTGTATCCGGCTCTCGAGCTGCTTCAAGATCGTGGCGTGCACGGCGCGGGTGATGGGATAGTCCCGCGCGAGCCAGATCGAGAGAGCGAGAAGACCCGCCGGCGCCAGCGTCGACAACAGCAGGATCGCGATCCGCACAACGTCGTTCTGGGTCTCTCCCTTCGCGAACCCCAGAGCATCGAGCCCTCCGAGCACGACCAGGACCACCAAGGCGCCTGCCAGCTTTCGCAGGAACATGAACAGCCCGTTATAGAGCCCTTCGCGTCGTTCTCCGGTCTCGAGCTCGTCCTCGTCGATCACCTCTCCCAGCATCGCCCAGGGCATGAGATCGACGACCCCGTAGCCGATCCCCGCGGCACAGACGGCCCCGTAGAGAATCACGTCGTCCGTATCGGGCAGGGCGAGAACCAGAAGGCCCTGCACGACCATCCAGATGGTGCAGCCGGCGCGAAAAACGGTGGCCTTGTCTCGACGGAGAGAAAGGCGGAGCCAGACGGGCAGAACGACGATCGTCGTGAGCAAGAAGACCGTCATTGCGATCTCGAAATCCGCGCCCCGGCCAAGCCAGTAGGTGAAGTAGAGGATCAGCATGGCACCGACGAGATCCATGGCCACGCGGCCGGTCAGGTAGAGCCCCATGAGCTGGACGAAGGAGCGCCTGCGCAGCGCGGTCCGGAAGCTTTCGAACAACCCGGTGGTCGACTCACGGGAAGAGAACTCGGGGCGCTCGAACGTGACACGCCGGATGAAGACCCAGGGCAGCGCCATGCCGATGCCGTACACGACGCCAGCGGCGGCAAATCCCGATCCCCCCTCGCCGAACATCGCGGCAACCGGCCGCAGAGCGATCGCGCAGAAAACACCGATGATCGCGCCGATCGCCCGGTACGTGTTGAGCGACGTCCGGTCGTCGTAGTCCGTCGCCATCTCGGGAATGAGCGCCAGGTAGGGCACGGAAACCACCGTCGAGGCGACGCTCAACACGCAGTAAACCGCAGCATAGTAACCGAAGAGCGCCCACTGTGACGTAAAGCCCGGGTCGACCCACAACAGCGCGAACGCCGCGCCGAACGGGACTGCGCCAATCAGGAAGTACGGCCTGCGCCGGCCCCCGGCGAGCGTCGTGTGATCCGAGATGCGCCCCATCAGCGGATCGGTCACCGCATCGACGATCCGACCGACGAACGGCACCAGGCCCGCCAGCACGGGACGAAGGCCCGCGACCTGCGTGAGGAAGTACGTCGTATAGACGATGGAAAGTGCAGAAAGAGCTGTATTGACCGTCAAATCGCCCAGTGCGAAGACCGCGCGCGAAGGCGTGCTCAGCCGCCGTTGCCCCGCGCCCAGCTCGCCCTCATCGACCTCCGCCCCCGTCCGCTCCACGAACCCCGGCCTCTAGCACACGCGGGCTCGCGGGCGACACAGCAGTTCTTCGAGCAACTGTTCGACGCGCCCGCCGAATGTTGCGGGTAAGCGCGCCCGCCAAGGTCTGGTAACCCCACCGACTTGGGTGGCGGTCGACCGGCAAGACGAAGCGTCGCCAGCTTCGGCCATCGAGGGCATCGCTGACCCGCAGCACGTCGAGTCCCCGCTCGCGCAGCCGATCCGCAAGTGGATCCCCATCGTGATCCCAGTAGAGAACCGTGAACCGGGCGCCCCAACGCTCGCGCACGAGTTCCGCGGCTCGAGCCACCACCTCGACGTAGAGCTGCCGGTCGCGCTCTTGCTGGGCCGCATCCGCGCGAAGCCACCACTGCAGCAGGGTGCGCGCCGGTCCGAACCTGTTCAACGCCTTCGCGATCGTCGACCAGACGACGGAGCGAAACGGTCCGACGTACGAGACGACACCGTTCTGCAGTTCGTACTGCGGCCCCGCCACGTCCCACGTCGTTCGGCCCGCCACCCGCATCACATGCCCGTCGAGGCCTTGGTACACGACCTGCTCCACTCCCTCCGGGAGCTGTGGGCCCAGGAGATCGAGTTCGAGCGAGCGCAACATCTGATGTGGTCCGTAGCCGTGAAACCCTGCGTTCAGAATCTGCGTGTCGTCGCGGAGCCACGATGCCAGACTCGCCGGCAACGATTCGTCGTCTTCGACACCCTCACCGAACGTGAACGATCCCCCGAAGAAAACGACCGCAGGCCCGCGTTCGCCGCTCCCCGGCGTCACTCGAAGGCCGTGTTCGTCGATGGTGTAGAGCACGTCGTAGATCGGCTCGCCGGCGTGCCCGCGCGACGACCGGACCCGAACACCCGGCGCGGGCGCGTACCCCAAGTCGGCATCGGCCCGGAAGTAGGTGCCGGCACCCGCAGGTTCCACGATGACGTAATCGGGACGCCGCCACCCGTCGCCCACCAGCGAGAACATGGCCGTGACGAATGCAATGCCCAAGGCGAGGCCGAAGGCCCCCAGAGCCAGACGCGCGCGGAGCACGGGTCCGCCTTAGCATGAGGACGCTCGGTGTCGCGCCCGCTGCCCGTCTGGTAGAGCCCCGGGCGAACGACCAACCCCGGAGGGATTCCCTTGAAAGATTTGTTCTCGGTCGAAGGCAAGACGGTTCTGGTGACGGGCGGCTCTCGTGGCATCGGTGAGATGATCGCGACCGGCTTCGTCGAGAACGGCGCGAAGGTCTACATCGCGGCGCGCAAGCAGGCCGACTGCGATCGCGTCGCGCGAGAGCTCTCGAAGCGCGGCACGTGCATCCCGATCGCCGCCGATCTCTCCACCGACGCCGGTGCTCGCGCGCTTGCCGACACGATCGCCGAGAGGGAGCCCGCCCTCCACGTCCTCGTAAACAACGCGGGCGCCAACTGGGGCGCCCCGTACGAGGAGTACCCCGACTCGGCCTGGGACAAGGTGCTCGCGCTGAACGTGAAGTCCGTCTTTCACCTCACGCGGTACTGCACCCCCCTGCTCGAAAAGGGTGTCCGCGACGGCGACCCCGCCCGAGTCATCAACATCGGATCAATCGACGGCATCCAGGCACCCGCGCTCGAGACGTACGCGTACTCGGCCAGCAAGGCCGCTGTCCATCATCTGACGAAGGTTCTCGCGACCAAGCTCGCACCGCGGAACATTACGGTGAACGCGGTGGCGCCGGGCCCCTTCGAGAGCAAGATGATGGCCGCGACGCTGGACACCTTCAAAGACGCGATCGTCGCAGGATGTCCGCTGAAGAGAATCGGCGAGCCTGAGGACATGGCGGGGGTCACGATCTACCTCGCGTCGCGGGCGGGGGCGTATGTCACCGGCGTGGTGATCCCGGTGGATGGCGGAATCCGGATCTGACGTCGGCCGCGTCCCCGGGAGAAGCGGCACGAAACCCTAGCGACCCGTCGCTACCCGGCCGACAACTCGTCGTAGGAGCGGCCGGGCAGCGGGGTCGTCTCGACCGGCAGTCCAGCCTCTTGCCAACCGGGGACCGAGACCTGGCCGCTCGGGTCGCGCGCGCCACCGAAACCACCCTGCATGTTCGAGACGTCGGTGAAACCGAGGCCGGCGAGGATCTCGGCCGCGCGCTGGGAGCGACCCCCCGATTGGCAGCCAACGATGATGGCCCCCGCCTTGGGAAGCGCACCCGCGGCGACACGCTCGAATTCGGCGTTGGGCTCGGGGCGGCCGGTCGATTCGTCGAGGTGGAGCAGCGGCACGTTGTAGGCGCCCGCCGGATGTCCCGCCTTGAACTCCGGTTCGGAACGAACGTCGAGATAGATCGCGCTCGAATCCTCCCGAAGCGTTGAAGCAACTTCGATGGGCGTCGTCTGTCGAACCATTGTAGCCCCTCTCCCCAGGGCAAAGCCTACTCCTCGAAAGGAGTCAGGGCGAGCCCCACCGACCGACTCATCGCGCGAACCGACTCGACCTTGCGCTCGAACGGCGCCCAGTCGTCGCGCTCGGCAATCGCATCCCAGATCGCTTCGATCTCGTCGATGAGGAGGCTCTCCGGGACCTCTCGCGAAAAGTACCGATCCTGCAAGCGCGTGGGGTCGATCGAGTCGTAGCCACCCAGTGCCTTCCGAAGGCCCGCGAAAGCAGAATCTGCGTAGTGCGCCGCAGCCGGGCCCTCTGCAGCGCGTTGCTCACTTGCGATGCCGCCCCACCAGTCGAAAAAGAACTGGTCGAGACCGACCTCGCTCCGCTCGAGAAACGCGCGACACAGAGTCTGCAACTCATCGTCGCGCTCGTCCCCCTTCGCCACGAGGCCGAGTCTCGCGAGGAGCTTCGCTCGGTAGTGGCGCACGAATCTCTCGTTGAATGTATCGAGCACTTTCTCGAGCGTATCGACACGGGCCACCATCGTGAGTGTGTCGGCAAGACGCGCAAGGTTCCACAGAACACTCGAAGGCTGACGCCCATACGCGTACAGCCCCGAGTGATCGAAATACGCCGCCGTAAAGCCGAGCTCGAACGTCGGCAGGAATCGATATGGGCCGTAGTCGAAGCTCTCACCCGTCACGTTCATGTTGTCGGTGTTCAGGACTCCATGCACGAAGCCCGCAACCATCCAACTCGCGCACAACGCAGCGCTCCGCTCGACGACGACGGTGAAGAACGCGACCGGCAGATCATCGTGCCCGCCGTCGAGAACCTCGGGCGCATAGTTGTGGATCGTGTACTCGAGAAGCCGATCGAGCTCGTCTTTCGCATCCATCGCAAGGAGCCGCTGGAACGTCCCGAAGCGAATATGCGAATGGCCCAGGCGTACCATGACCGACGATCTCGTCGGCGATGGCTCGTCTCCTCGTTGCAGACTCTCGCCTGTCTCGAACAGGCTCAGCGTCTTCGAGGTGTACACGCCAAGCGCTTCGAGCATCTCCGTCGCGAGAACCTCACGCACGCCCCCTTTCAGGGTGAGTCGCCCGTCGCCGTCGCGCGACCACGGTGTTCGGCCGGTCCCCTTGGTCGCCAGGTCCAAGAGCCGTCGGTCCCCATCCGTCACCTGGGCGAACAGAAAGCCGCGGCCGTCGCCGATCCGCGGATTGTACGAGCGGAACTGGTGCCCGTGATAGCGCTGCGCCAGCGGCTCGGGAAGGTTGTCGGGCAACGGTTCGAAGCGAGCGAAATGCTTCTCCCACTCGTCGGCAGTGAGCTCGCCCAAGCCGATGCGCTCCGCCCACCGCTGGTTGCCGAAACGCAGAATGCGTCGCGGGAAGTCCGCCGGCTGCACGGGGTCCGCGAACCCGTCACCGAGATCGAGGAAGCGGGGAGTGGGCCGATAGGTGCTCGAGACCGGCACTCTCAGAGCGCGACCGCGCGTCCGATCTTCTCGCTGACGACCTCGGCGACCTTGCCGTACAGATCGTGGGCATCGCGATCGTCGAGCCAGCTCTGTTTCTCGTCGCTCCAGTCGTAGTGAAACGCCCGGACACCAGCCGCAAGCCACATCTGGTCGTTGCCCGACTGACGATTCAAGACGAAGCGCGCGCCATCCGGGAACTCGAGCGAAACCATGCCGTCCGTCGTCGAGTAGTCCACCTCATCGGGATCGAAATCCTCGAGCCACTCCGCGACGCGCGCCAGACAATCATCCGCCCGGTGCAGGTACTCTTGGTTGGTCATTGAGCCGAGCCTAGCAGAGGCAGCTGGAGGCCGCTGCCGCCAGCCATTCGCGGTTTAGGGAGCCGGCGCTCACGAGCCGACGTGGCTTCCTCCATCTGCCCCGAGAGCCCGATCTCTTGCGTGACGATCGACGTGAGCTGCGCGGCCCCGTCGTCGTTCAGATCACAGCATTCGTCGGTGAAGCGAGGTTCCGCAGCGCCGGTGAGCGCATCTCCCAAAAAGGTCGACGACACGCCGTCGTCCGAAAGACGCTCGGTCATCTCGCGAACCATCCTGTACGCAGGGGCCGCGACAGCCCCCTCGGGTCGCGCCTCGTGCTCGGGGCCCCCGTAAGGGTTCGGCTCGATGAAGTGCACCACGGGCTTGCCGCGCTCGAGACCTATCAAATCCATCAGCCGAATCCGGTCCTCCCATCCGCCGAAGTATTCCTCGGCCCGTTCGGAAGGCGTCCCCTCCGCGAGACCCCGCGAGATCCCCGACAGCGCCCCGTAGATCTTGGCCGAAGGATAGTCTCCCGGCCAGCCCTCGATGGTCGCGTCGGCGAACTCGACGACCTCCCCATAGCCATCGATCACGAGGGCCATGTCGATCGTCGGCAGATAAGTCACGAATGCGTGAAAGGTCTGCGGCTGTCGCCAGCCCTCGACGGCGAACGGCAAAACCGTGATGCGCCCATACCCCTGCGCCTCGACGACCGGCAGCAACATCTGCTCGATCTGGCGCGCTTGCTTGGCGACCTGGAGTGCGGCGGAACCTCCGAAAACGCCGACCACGAACTCATCCGCGGCGCGCGCGTACGGGTACTCACGACCGCCCGCATCGAAGCCGTGACGATTGATGCCATCTCGACCGGGCGCGTACGTGTACCCAAGGTAGGGATGGATCTCGAAACGAGATCCGACATCCTCCGACGGTTCCGGTTCGGCGGTGCTCTCGCACCCCAGAGATCCCGCGAGAAGGAGCAGGGCCAAGGACGACCAGATCGCGGAATTCAATCGAACCATCGAGTCAGGATGGCCGGCTAGCGTCGTAAATCGCAAGTCGGGGGCAAGACGCAGCCTACCGCCCTTGACAGAAAAGGCCTCCGTGGTAGCCGAGCGCGAGCGCATGCGCCCATTCGTAGATGACGCGGTCTTTGCTCGTACCTCCGAGCTACGCAACGAGGTTCACGCGGCGAAGCCCTTCCTTCACACCGGGAGTGAGGGATTCGCGGCGCTCGGGCCGTGTCCACGACTGAACCTCCCCCTCTGTCTCGGCACGAGGAGCGCCGGGATGAGCCCACCGACATGCGCAAGGTAGCCGCGCTCAGCTTGGCGATCGCCCTCGCTCTGACCGGCTGCGACTCGGCCCAACCCCTGTTCGGACGGCGTGTCGTCGACGTCGTCGAGGCGCGCCGAAGCGACACCCCCGAACTCCTCGACTATCCGGCAACGCTCGAGGCTCCGGCGCGAGTCGACGTAACCGCGCGAACCGAGGGCTACCTCCTCGAGCGCACGTTCGAAGACGGCAGTCGGGTCGAACAGGACCGCGTGCTGTTCATGATGCAACCCGACGCCTACGAAGCGCGCCTCGAGGCGGCGCTCGCCGAACTCGCACAACGCGAAGCCGCGCTCGAGTTAGCGACGAAGGCTGTCGACCGGCTCGAGGGCCAGGGCGAAGCGCATGATCGCGCGAAGCTCGAACGCGCCTCGGCCGACGGTGCCATGCGCGAGAGCCGGGCCCGCGTCGAGCAGGCCGAGATCGACGCCAGCTACACGACTCTGCGCGCCCCGATTGCTGGACGAATCGACCGTCATGCCGTCGATGTCGGCAACCTGATCGCCAAGGGAGACACTCTCGCGACGATCGTGCAGCTCGATCCGATCTACGTCGCCATCGAGGTCCCCGCAGACGATGTCGCGCGGCTTCGCACCGCCCACCGCGAAGCTCCGCTACTCACGCAGGTCGTAATCGACGGCGGCTCCGTGCACGAGCGAACGGGTCGCGTGCAGACGTTCGGCGGCGCGGTCGACCCGGAGACCGACCGCGTGACCGTCCGTGCTCTGGTTCCGAACCCGCGCGTCGACCTCCTTGCGGGGAGGCCGGTGACCGCGCGACTGCTCCTGCGTTGGCACTCGAACACGATCGTAGTGCCCGAGCGGGCCGTGCATGCGGACGGCCCGCCCTTCGTCTTGGTGGTCGGCGAGGACCAGCGCGTCGAACGTCGAGAAGTCGAACTCGGCCCGCCCTACGCGGGGGACCGAGTGATCCTCGGCGGACTGAAGGAAGGCGATCGCGTCGTCGTCGGCCGGAGCCGCGCCGCGATCCCCGGCAGAGAGGTGCGCGCCGAGCCGATGGCGATCGAGCCACAGGCCACGCCACGGCTCGCTCCGAGAGTGACGCCGCCAACGCCGTCCCCCGCGCCAACCAACGAGCCCACGGCACCACCACCTGAAGAGCCCGGGGCGGCCCAACCCGACGAGCCAGCGGCCAAACAGCCGGAAGAAGCCGCCCCTGTGGACGAGTCTGCGCCGGCAGACCCAAGCGAGGCCGAGCCCCCAGCACAGCCACAGTCGGCGGAAGAGTCCCGCCCCTGATGCTGCGCATTCTCGGATTCGTCGCCTTCCCCGTCCTCGCCGGGGTCCTCGGAGGGGCGATGGCAGCGTGGCGGCCACCCGGAGCTCGGCTCGCGAGCGCCGTACAACACTTCGCCGCGGGGGTCGTCTTCGCTGCGGTTGCCGGCGAGATCCTTCCCGGAATGTCGCACGGCGCGCACCTGCCCGCCGTCGTCATCGGGTTCATCGTCGGCGTCGTTGTCATGCTCGCACTGGGCGCGTGGGAGCGGCGCGCCGAGGAGGCCGCGCAACGCGAGGCGCGAGGCGCGTTTCCGA
>JAJCZO010000395.1 GCA_029262355.1 Deltaproteobacteria bacterium | reverse complement strand
AGCAAGGCCGACTGCGCACCGAGGCGCGCCGCGGTTCCGGTCGGTCCCTTCCGGGGGTTGGCTGCATCACTTCGATGGTCGCAGTAGTCGTTGTACGAGTAGACCGACAGGGCATGGCTGGAGTAACTCACCCCGTAGAGGACGAGCACGAAGCTAGGCGAAAGCGAGCCGCCACTCGCAATCCACCCGAAGAGCCCTGGGACGAGAACCTGGGCGCTCTCATAGAGCCGAAGTCCTGAGAGAAGCGATCCGTTGCGACGCGCCATGGAGACCACTCCTCGTCAGTGCAATCGGAAGATCGTAACGTCCTGATCTGCCACGACCGGCTCGAGATGTGGTGACCGCGCGAGGGCCTCGTATTGACCTTGCTCCCACGGGAGTTCGAGGGCGCGATGGTAGACGATGAACTCTACGCCGAGCTCGCCGAGCTCCGTCAGTGCGGTTTCGGCGGGGAGTCGGTCGATGATGCGCTGCGTTTCGATTCGCGTTCGCGGGAAGTAGCCGTGGACGCCGTTCACGATGTTCTGGCGATGGTACGTCTGGCGATTCATGTACACCAGTTCGCGGTTCCACTCGAAGAGGTCCTGGCTGTCTCCGCGCAATCCGCCTCCGATTCGGCTGGGTAAGTCGAGAAGAACCCGTCCTGTCTCGTCCGCGAAGAACGCGCTCACTGCGGGTTCGGGAGTGGCGATCTGGGTTCCGGCAAACGAGGCGAGCGGCATTGGAACGTTTTCCACCAGAATCGAGCCGCACGCGAGGATGAGCACTGCCCAGCGTCGGGAAGCCGACCGCAGGAAGCGGCGCCCAAGTAGCGTCTCTAGTCCGATCGCGGCTGCGAGGACGACTGCCAGCACGCTGAAGGAGAAGGCCCGACTCGGGACGCGTAGCACCCGCGCCAGATCCACCCATTGATATGCCGGGAGGGTGACGTTCGGGTACAACCGATCCCCCACCTCGATCATCGGCCCCAGCGCGAGGATCAGGCCACCGAAAAAGATCGACACCAGCTCCCAGCGGTGACGGCGTGCCGAGAGCACTCCGAACACGGCGAGCCCGTAGAGAACGAATCCGAGGAACGCTGCCCGGCGGGTCTGCGTGAAGAACTTCACGTCCTCCGGGGGGGAGGCGGTCTGCAGGACCGTCCGGAGATCCGGCGCGGCGAGGTCCTCCATGAGGAGGACACCACGGTCGATCATCGCCTGCGCGCGACTCCCGATATCCGCCGCGAGGACCGGCGGCGTGAACGCGTACAGGAGATTGTCGTCCAGGGTTCGGACCAGGTCCGCTGGTTCGAGGCTGTGCACCTCGGCGAGGAAGGTCGCCTCCCACGGGTTCACGAAGTTCTCGCTGGCGTGCGAGCCAGCATACGAGGCGAAGAACGGAACCGAGACGCCGACCCAGAGCAGGGCGGCGCCGATCACGGTTCGAGCGCCGACGCTCGCGAACGCGGCTCGCCCCTGGCCTCGCCAGCCGAAACTGAGCAGGAGGCCCGCCACCGTGATCCAGAGAAACAGGAAAATGTAGGCGGAGAAGTAGACTTGAACGCTTCCGAGCACGACGGCCGTGAGAAGCGCGCGCCGCTCCCCTGTGGCGAGAAACCGCTTCCACGCGGCCAGGCTCGCGAACGCAAGGAAGAAGAAGCTGGTATGTGGGCTGTCGAGGTTGCCGATCGTGAAGTTCGAGGCGGAGAACGCGAGTCCCGCGACGAACGCGACGCCTCGATCTCGGACGTAGTGACCCGCCAGAAGGTACATTCCGAGTGAATTCAGCGTGAGCACCACGACCAGGAACGCGTAGTAGGCCAGAATGTCGTCGCCGCTGATCGCTCGGAGACCGATGAAGATCGCCGATGTGCCGAAGGCGGACTCTCCGAACCCGAAGACGCTGGTCTCGGGGTAGAGTGGTGTGCCCACATCCTCTCCGGTGACCGCGGCCACCAGCTGGTTGCTCATCAGGTTCGGGAGTGCGATGCCGTTGAGCCAGGTGTCGCAGTTCCCGGGCAACTCACCGGCCCACGGAAACGGCAGGAGCAAGAGCGCGAAGAAGAGGGCGAAGCCGCCGCCGGCCGGAATCAATCGGCGGCCGGCGCGCATCTCGTGGCCTCGTTGCTCATCGCTCGACTCTAGCCTGTCCACGGGGTGGCTCGGAAGGCGAGTGCCGCTCGGTCAGCGTCGTTTCACAAGGGGGGCAACAAATTCTCACACGCCCCGGTGAGCGGTGGCAGGGCCACGTCGGCGTGGCTCAGGAATCGGGAGCCAGATCCCATGCGGACGGCGTCGGCGTAGCACGCCCCCTGGAGGACACTGCCGGCCTCGAAGCGCACGAGTGCGCCGGGCGCGATGATCGTCGCTTGGAGCAGGCTTTCGCGGAAGACCAGTCGATGCTTGCCCGCGTAATGGATCGTCACGTCGCTGGTGGCGCCATTCTCTACGACGAACTGATGGCCCTTGCCGATCATGTGCCAGTTGTCCAGATAGACCGCGATGGGCCCGTCACTGACGTCGAAGATGATCTTCGCGCCGTCGTCGAGGATCTTGAACCTGTTGATGTCATACTCGCCGCTCTCGAGCCGCAGCTCTGAGTTCTTACGGAGCCAGATCTCTCCGTATGCATCCGGGGGGAGCGTCGTCGTGCTGCCTTCGGACAGCACGGTACGGGGCTGCCAGCGCTTCGGCGCTCGGTCGGGAAGCAGATCGCGTGGGAACGTCGCTACACACGACGATCCGAGACTCCGAGCCCCGTTCACCACGAAGTCGTTGGGCGAACCCCGGACCCGGGTCTTGTCTCCGACCTGAAGGTAGTCGACCACCAGCCCGCCGGGGACGAGAGACAGATCGTCGCCGACATGTAGGTCACCCAGGATCGTCGGCACGCCGACATTCTTGCTTCGCTTGGTCCGCACGTCGCCACTGGTGCCGACGTGTCCGCGTGACGCGAGCATCCCGTGGACGAGATCGACGCGGCGCCACCCGTAGATCGTGTAGTCGGAGAGCTCGTCGAGCACCGCGGCACCCAGGTTCACCGATGCGGTGATCTCGGGCGACCGGAAGAGGTCCCGGCAATGGTCGTAGCGATCGGTCACCGGTGTCCCGATGGGACTCGTCGCGGCCGCGGAGCAGGTGGCGTCATAGCTCACCACGCCGAAGCAGCCGCCGGCCAGGATGGGAGAGATCTCCGGGCGGACGTTGACGATGGTGTCGAGGAGGCTCGTCTGGCCCACGGCCAGGGTCGTAGCCGTGGCGAGCATTTCGATGTCCGCGTTGCCATCGAAGCCGAGGTTCTCGTTCCCGTCGTCGCTGTGCAGGCACTGGACGGCGTAGGACGACGCCGTCCCGAAGGTCTGCTGGAAATCTCGCAACGCCGACGCCCCTCTCAATTCGACGTCGCCCGCGTTCTCGACCGCGAAGCGGTACACCACCGCCCGCTCGCCGTTCCCGAGGTTCCGGACACCGGCGACGTGCACCTGGGGGAGCTCGATGACCGGATGCTCGGGATCCAGGGCGAAGGGCGCCGCCGCGAGCGAGTCCGGGCTCAGGAGCGCTTGGGTGTGGTTCTCCAGGACCTTGGGCGACCCAGCCAGTTGCTGCTTTGCGGTCTGGTACGACAGCGCGGTGAAGTTGGTGAGTCCACCGGCAGCCAGTTTCAGCACGTTCACCTTCACGGACTCGAAGTACGCTTGGCTCGTGAGCGCGCTGAATTGCCCCTGCATGCCATACGTATTCTGAACGTCGGTCGGCGTGTCCCTCGTTTGAGGGAACGTCACGCGCAGGGACTGGTCGGCGACCATCCCCACGATCTGCCCGTTTCCCGCGTGAGACAGCCCGCCTCCCGGATTGTGGACGGACCAGCTCATCGGAGAGCCTAGATCGACCAAGATCGGAATCGAGGGTGCGAAGTCGAACCGCATGTCCTGTTCGACCGTGAGGGTCGGCTGGATGTCGCCGACGTCCACACTGCCCACGCCTCCTCCCAGGGAGAAGCCCGTCGGGATGCCGGCGTACTCCAGGAGCGACACCAAATCGAGCCCCATCTCTGCCGTCGCCAGCATCGTCCCGTTCGATCGGAGAAGCCGTCCTCCGTTCAGGGAGCTGAAGGTCAGAGGGGAGGCGCTGACGTCGATGAACGTGCCCTCCATCTCGGGTAGGGGTGGCCCGCCGGCGAGGTCGGGCGTCTGGAGCAGGACCATGCCGGGGCCCGCCGGCGAGGTCGGCGTGAACTGGGCCAGATGGTGGTTGGTCCCGTGGCTCGCGTTGTATCCGTCGAGCGCCGTCTGGCCGAGGATGAAGAAATTGGTGAAGCCGGGCTGGGTACAGCTCGCGAGGGTGGAGTCGGTTGCGCCCGGGAGGAACGCCGCATCGCAGAAGTTGATCAGCGGAACGGCGGGCGGAACGGGCAACGGCTGATTCAGAAGAGTTCCGCCCGGCGTCGCGTTGATGGTGTGACCAATGCACCCGCCGTACGGATCCGGGATGCCCACGCATGCGTCGAGATGCACGAAGGCGCCCACACTCAGGTTCAGGCTCTGGATCTGACCGCCGACCTCGAGGTTGTAGAAGGGCGACTCTACGCTCATCGACGAGCCTGGATACTGGCTCTGGGTGAATACTTCGACTTGGGTCCCGCACCCGAAGGTATTGGGAGCCGGATACACGACCGGTACTTGCGTGGGGATCTGAAGATCGACGGAGCCGTCGGAGATGGAGTCGACCTCGAAGTAGCCCGCGTAGGAACCGGTTACGCCGGTGCTCATCCCGAAGTTGAAATTGGCGCCGAAGAAGTCGCCCGCGCCGTTGATGAAGTCGAAGATCTCCGACGGCACGCCGAAGACCGAGTTCACCAAGGAAGTGACGACCGATCGCCCGACCTGATTGTGGTCGGGGTTCGCCGTTTGGCTGCTGTCCAATGGGCGAGCGTAGCTGGTCCGAGTCGCGGCACCGGTCTGCGCATTCGGGTCGAACTGGATCGGGCCGGTGCTGATGCCTGGCGTGAAGCCATGCGTGACCTGATCGGTGTCGCCGACGTTCTGCGCGAAAGTTGAAGTGCTGACGAGGACGACAAACCCCAGGGTCATCAAGATTCTAGACATGCGGGACTCCTTTGGAGCTTGGCGCGAAATGGCCGAACGCGACGAGCCACCGTACACCGCGCTCGGTGCCCCCAGCAATGAAATGTTCTGGGGTTGGATTCTATGGCGTACCCGATGGTTTCGCTGCCCCCTTCACCTCGAACACGGCCGTGGTGTCGGACTCGTGGACGAGGGCCAACACATCCGGATGCCCTCGCAACGCGTCGAGGAGGTGTGCCTCGCCGGGCAGCACGAGCTCGCGATTGAAGACGACGAAGTCGATGCCGCCGGCGACGATCTCATCGACGGCGGCCCGGCTCGGGAGTCTCGAGATCGATCGCTGCCACCGCATGCGGGCGTGAGGAATGTATCCGTTCACCCCGTTCACGATGTTCTGGCCGTGGTACGTCTGCCAGTTGATGTAGATCAGCTCGCGATTGAACACGTTGAGGTCGTTCGCTGAGCCGCCCAGGCCGTACCCGATTCCGCTCGGTAGATTGAGTACGACGGTATCGTCCTTGTCCGCAAAGAATGAGGCGTAGTCGGGCGGAGGCCGTACCAGCGCCGCTGCTTCGAAGGATCGCATCGGGACCGGAACGTTCTCGATCACGAGGAGGAGTCCGAGGAGAAGTGCGGCCACGCGAGCGCCTCGGCGCTCGTCGGTCGCGAATCGCTCCGCGAGAGCTCCGGCGCCGTGCGCCGCGAAGATGGCGATTGCGAGGAGAGCAAGAGCGAAGGCACGGCCGGGAATGCGGAACATGTGAAAACCTGGAACATACTCGTACAGAGCGTAGGCGGGCATCCGGACGACTTGCCCGTCGACGATGTTTGCGGGGCCCAGTGCGAGCACGAGTCCCGTGAGGAAGAGCGCCGCGAGCTCGCCCCGACCGGCGAACGGCAGAAGGACCCCGTACACCGCGAGCAGCGCTACGGCGGTTCCGACGAACGCACGTCGACGAGACGAGACCCACAGCAGTTCGTCCTCATCGCCGGTCATGGCTCCGTAGAAGAGGTAGGCTGTCTCTGGGTCCAGCCCGGCACCCCCCTCGTCAATCAGAGAGCGTAGCGCTACTGCGTCGGCGGCGTCGAACCGGTCCCCTTCGGGGTAGACGAGATTGCCCGGCATCGGATTCCACAGGTCCTGGATGTCGAGGCTATTGAATTCCGCGAACAGAACCGCCTGGAACTGAAGGTCGACGTAGTCATCGAGACGAAGCAGATACGAGATGTAGAACGGCGCGACGAGTACGCCGACGAGCGCTGCGTACGCCGCGAGCCGAGCGATTCCGGCATTGCCGACGAGGCGTCGGACGTTCGCGAGACCGACGACGATGAGGGCGATCGCCAGCAGGAGAAAGAGATACGCCGAGAAGTACGTCTGAAGGCCCGCGAGGAGCGCCGACCACCACAGGTCGCGCCCTCGGAAGTCCAGGACGTACCGCTTGAAGAAGTACAGCGACGCAAACGCGACGCCGAAGAACGCCGTATGCGGACTATCGATCGTGGAGAGGAGGAACGTGGTCGAGGAGAAGGTGAGCCCGGCCACGGCTGCGAGGGCGCGGTGTCGCACGTAAAGTGTGGCGAGGAGGTACACCGCGAACGCCGTCGTCGCGTACGCGACGGAGAGGAACAGGTAGTACGTCAGGACGTCGCTGATGCCGAGCGCTCGTAGCGCCATCGGTAGGGCGGCCAGCCCGAAGGCCGTCTCTCCGTATGACAGCGGATGCTCGGCGGGGTGGAGAAAGGACCCGAACGCGCCCCAGCCGAGAGCTTCGCGAACCTCGTTGAGATAGACGTTGGTGAACGCGATCGCGTACCACGTGTCGATGTTCCCGGGGATGGTCCCAGCGATAGGCAGCGGAGCGAATAGGACGAGGAAGTAGGCCGCGAACAGGCCCCAGATGCACGCGTGGAGCCGCAAGCGCTACCCGTGCCGCTGGCCGGTGGGGAGGATGAGAGGCTCGCTCGGCGCGAGATGTGCGGCCACGATCACAGCCCTATCAACTCTGTCGCCGGGGTCGAGGGGCGTGTGGACGCGCCCTCGCGCTGCTTTGTCCAGATCCCAAGGCGCTCAAAAGGGGATGCCATCGAGTACCTGCGCATGGCCCAGCTACGCGAGGAACGGCCCGATCGCGAGACGTAGCGCGATCAGTGTCAGGACTCCTTTGTAAGTCCTGACGAACCAAACCTCGCTGACGCGGTGGAGCAGCTTGCTGCCCGCCCAGGTGCCTGCGATCACGCAGGCCGACAGCGTGATCAGCAGAGGCAGCCACTCCTGGAACGCGAAGCCGGCGATGCCGAAGACGACCAGCTTGGCCAGGTGTCCGAGCATCTGGCACGCGGCCTTCGTTCCGATCAGCGCGAATCGCGAGAGCCCCAGGTTCAGGAAGAACGGCGCGATCATCGGGCCCGTCGCGCCGATCGCGATGTTGAGCACTCCGACGACGCCTCCGAGCAGGAAGAAGCGTCGCTTCGGGTTGGCCTCCTCGGGATGCGAGCCGAGCATCAGCGCGCCCGGCGCCCAGGTTGCGGCCAGCACGAAGAGGCCGATCATCGTCTTGGTGACGTCCGGCGCTAGGGCGCGCGCGAACCAGAGCCCGACGAACCCCATCGGCAGCAGCAGCAGTCCGTAGCGCCAGATCACGTCCCACCGCAGGTGGGCCCGTTGGATGAACGTGCGCGAGCTGTTCGACACGAGTTGCACGACGCCGTGCAGCGGGATCACGACCAGCGGCTCGAGGAACAGCAGCATCACTGCGAGTAGCGTGATGCCGCCCGCCATGCCGACGATCGCCGATAGTACCGCGGTCGCGAAGGCGACGGCGGCCAGCAGCGCGAGATGCTCGGGCGGGAGCGCAGACCTACCGAGCGCTTCGATCAAACCCCATCCCTCCAAGCCCCACTCCTCCCGAGCTTCGCGCGGCTTGCGCCGGCGCGATTTGCGTGTGGATGACTATGCCTCACATCTGGTCCATGAGCGGTGTCCGAGTTCCGTTCAACTTGCCGAAGCCGCCCGAGCCCATTCCCCTGAACTCATGCGGAACATCCGATAGATCGTGGCACGCTCGCCCGTGGCGTGATCGAAGATGGGGTTGAGGAACTCCCATACGAGGTCGCCCTCGCGGGTGATCTCGAAGACGCGACCCCTGCCGCTCTCCGTGATTAGGACGTTGCCATTGGGGAGAAGCTCGGCCCCTCCGCGTCCTGCACTGAAGAAGCCGGGCGCCCGGTACTCCCAGACGACCTCTTCACGGACCGGGTCGAGTTCGATCACTCGGGACCACCCCCGGAGCATTCCATTGTCGAACACTAAGATGTTTCCGTTCGGGAGTAGTGTTGGGTGGTGCTGCCTGTCGAGGCTGCCCGCGCCCCAGCTCCAGATTACCTTCTCGCGTTTGCTATCGACGAACGCGATCTGGTCGAGGCTGCGTAGGCTGATCAAAAGATCGGCGCCCTCCATGCCGGGCGGAGGTGTTTCGATGTATTCGATGCTATTCGGATGAAAAACATCCCGCCTGCGCTCGATGATCCCCGGAGTCGCTTTGATCTTCGCTTCCCCGCGCAGGAGGCGCACCAGGGAGTTCAATCGCCACCTCGGAATCTGGTCACCGAAGAGGTCGAAGAGGTTGATTTCCCGTTCGGGTTCACCGTCCGGCGACAGAATGGTGATGACGTGATCGTGGATCTCGATTTCTAGTCCGTTGTGACGAAGTGTGCGGGGACGGCCTTCGAACGTGTAAAGTTCGCCCCTCGGGCCCGTTGCGATGTCGTGATGAAATCTCCCGACGCGGCTCCAAGTCACTCCAGAGGCCGCGTCGATCAGCGAGATCTCGGGCGCGTTCAAGACGGCGAATGTTCGGGAGCCGTAGTGGACTGGTAGACACTCGTTGCTCGGGCTCCCCTTGCCTGGCAGCTCGAGGATCTGGACCGGCTCGCCCTTCATGTTGAGAAAATGGACCTCATCCCGAGCTTCTGAGCAGTACACGTTGATCCCATCCGCGGTGCGAGCTGGGTCGTACGTCGTCACTCCGGTCTGACCGAGGTAGGCGTCCCGCGGCCCGACGGTCTCGGCATAACCGAGCGCCTCCAGTCGGCGTCGTACGTCGTCGGTTCGCTGGGCCTCGCGAGGCGCAATCGGGCTTCGTGTCGCGATCAGGAAGAGTGCTAGTCCGACAAGGGCCGAGAGCGATGCGACGACCCAACGGGAGTTTGGCCCGGGACTGCGCACGAGAACGGGACGCTACCATTGCTACGCGGGCGTGGCCAAACTGCACGTCTTGTCTAAAGTCGGCCAACGACGAACGCTCTACGGCATTCGCACGCCGCCTTGGAGAGCCGAGTCCAGCTGAGGGCGTCGTTCGCCCGTGGGCCACTGCTCGACCGCGGCCATATCGCGGACGGCGCCCCGGCCGACATCGTAATCTGCGACCCCGCCGGCCTCGAGTTGCTTCCCTCCGAGAGGGGCGCGGACTGGCCGTCCGACGCTGGGAGCGGCTCCGCGCAATGCTGAACCATTACGACCGGGCAGCAGTATGAGGACGGAGGCTGCGGCTCCGGACATGACGAGAACTGCGTTACGGGTTCTCTCGATCGAGAGCTCGAAAGAACTCCGCAGTCTTGTCATCGGCGGGAAAGATCAGCTCCACGCGAAGCTCGCTCAGGGTGATCCCTCGTGCAGTGTCGAATCGGAGTACCGCTGAGTAGGTCGAGATGATCTCGTCGCCCATCCGTATCCGACAACAAACGACGGGGGGGTGCAGACCATCTGCACCAACGAACTGGCCTCGGAACCGTCTCCAAATGCCTTTCTGAAGGAGATCGTCGCCGGTTGCGAGCGATTCCGACCGCCATCTGACCAAACGGTGACCGTTTCCGCCGTATCCGCGAGGTGTAGCGCCGAGCGCTCAAACACCGGTGTAATAAGGGTCAATGATGCCGTCCCCCGAGAAATGTGACCAGCGAGGCCGGGAGCGACTCCTCTACGAATTGAGCTGTGCCTTCGCGGAACGAATCGAGCTCGATGAGCTCGTTCCGCTCGTGATAGAGAAATGTCGCGACCTACTGGAAGCTGAGGGGGGTTCCGTGCTGTTGCGTAGCTCCGACGCCGACGAGCTCTATTTCCCGTATGTCATCGCGGCGGATCCAAGCACGGCGGACATGCTCGGCCGACTGCGTTTCCCGGCCGACCAGGGCATTGCAGGTTTCGTCGTACAGACCGGAGAGGCCGCCAGGGTGGATGATGCCCAGCGCGATCCGCGGGTCTACCGAGGCGCGGACGAGCTGACGGGATCGACGACGCACAACCTTCTCGCGGCGCCGCTTCGCACTCGTCAGGGTACGATTGGCGTTCTGCAAGTCACCAATCGGTGCGGCGGGCCGTTCACCGACGATGATCTCACGTTTCTCGAAACCCTCGCAGGGAGTGTCGCGGTGGCGATCGAGAACGCCCAGCTCTACGCCGCCCTCAAGAACTCCGAGGGGCGGCTGCAGGCCGAAGTGGGCACTCTGCGGCGAGATCTGGCACGCCAGGATGCCTTTCAAGAGATCGTCGGCACCGGCCCTGCGATGGCAGAGGTGTTTCGTCTGATGGAGAGCGCCGCGGCGGCGCCCGTCACCGTTCTGATCGACGGCGAGACCGGGACCGGCAAGGAGCTCGTGGCACGTGCGCTTCATCGCGCCAGTCCGCGAGCGGCGCACCCTTTCATCGCCGTCAACTGCGCGGCAATCCCCGAAGCTCTGCTCGAGAGCGAGCTCTTTGGCCACAAACGGGGGGCATTCACGGGAGCGGCGGCCGACCGGGTGGGCTACTTCGAAGCGGCTACGCGCGGGACGATCTTTCTCGACGAGGTCGGCGAGATGCCAGCAGTCATGCAGGCGAAGTTGCTCCGAGTCCTCCAGGAGTGCGAGGTCGTGCCGGTCGGTGATCATCGCCCCCGCAAGATCGACGTGCGGGTGATCTCAGCGACGAACCGAGACGTCCTTACCGAGGTCGACCTGAAGAACTTTCGCGAGGATCTGTACTACCGCCTGGGCACATTCCCGATTCACCTACCGGCGCTGCGGGAGCGCACGGAGGATGTTCTTCCGATCGCCTCGCGAATGCTCAGCAGCACCGCCAAGCTACATGGAAAGGAGGTCTTGGGCTTTTCGGAAAAGGCCGCCGAGATTCTTGCTGGCTACCGATGGCCCGGCAACGTTCGCGAGCTGCAGAACGAGATCGAGAGGGCTACCGCTTTGGTGGCGGGGGGAGGCGTGATCGGCCCAGACCAACTGTCGCCACGTTTGAGCGCGACCGCACAATCTCACACCGAGGGCGCCGTGCGCGAAGCGGGGGCCTCGTCGGCAGACGAAGAGGGGATCCGCCTGGGTGCGGCGCTACCAGACTCCCTTCGGGACGCTCGAGACCTCTTCGAAGCGGCGTTCATCCGGCGGCTCCTCGAGCGATGCGATGGCAACGCAACACGAGCCGCCCAGCGCATGGGGATCTCCCGAGCGTCGATCCAGAACAAGCTTCGGGAATACAGCATCCGCTGACTCCGATCGTCGAGATCTCTGGGCAACCATCGACCATCGTTTACTTTCTCGGACACACCCCTACACCCTCGAAGAACAAGTGATGCGTTCTCGGGCGTTTCCGGCTGGCACGGTCCCTGCACAGTCCTGCGGGCATGACTGTCGAGACGAGGATGAACGTAGAGCCCGAGGCGCCCTGGGATCTGCTCGAGACGCTGCGGGCGACGGGGGACGTGTTCGATCTGGCGGAAGTCGGGATCGTCGCGCTGGATCGCGCGGGGAGAGTCCTGCTCCACAACGAGACCGGCGCACGGGCGCTTGATGGGATCCGCTTCGCTCTGGCCAGGTTCTCTCGGAACTCGCTCGTGCGGACCACGGCCGAGCTTGCGGAGCGCGTCACGTTCCTCGCCGAAGCCCTTTACGACCTCAATCCCGCGGAAAGCGAGACGCGCCGGATCCGGCCGCGCAGTGCGCCGATCGTCTTGCGCGTCGAGTGCTCTTCGACGACGGATCTCGCGACCTTGGTTTACCTAACGGACGTACACACGGATGCGCGCGTCGCGGCACTGCTATCGCTGCTGTGAGTCGTTCAGAAGTTGTCTTTCGCGCGAAGCTTCCGTGGGCCGTGCTCTTCGCGGGCGAGCTCGCGTTGGAGTCCCAGCGCGCGGAACGAGCCGAGCGCAACACGAAGGTGACCGGCGGAGTCATGGCCCGCCACTGACATCCCGCGGGGGTCGGGCAGTTTCTGGGAGCGGAGTCGGTGCGCGATCTCGAGGTGCGTACGAGCCACCTCGGGCAGAGCGCCGAGTCGGGTACCTTCCTCTAGGCTTCGTCGCCACCACTCCTCAGCGCGCCTGACCCGCCCGAGGAGCCATGCGTAGCTTCCGGCATGGCGGAAGACTTCGGTGCGAATGCGGGCCATCACTCCGGCGGTTTTCTGCGCGGCTTTGAGATCTTTCCGGAGCCGTCTTCGAGTCGCGACCACTTCCGCGCTGCTGCCGGCCTCGACGCACCGCTCGAGAAGGATCAGTCGATAGAGAACGCGGTTCGCGTGAAACGCGCCGACGTGGAACGGAGTCGGCCGGCCTGCACGCGAAAGGAGTGCTTCGGCTCGTTCGACGGCCAGGCCCGCCTCGGGCATCTCGCCGCGCAAGCACCGGATCTTGACCTCGGTTCCGTGCGCGACCAGGTTGAGCATCTCTTCGGGCCGGTCTGCATACGCCTGGACGAGCTCGAGAGCCTGGTCGAGGTCGCGGTGTGCCACGGCCAGGAACAGACGGAGAGCGAGTTCGTTCGTCTCGGCGAACCTGTACCCATAATCGTTGCGCAGGATCGTTATCGTTCGCAATCGAGCCTCGGCGGCTGAGAAGTTGCCGAGGTCGATCTGCATCTCGGCGTCGATCCCGAGGAACGTGTCCACGTCCCACAGCTGCCCGGTGTTTACGACCTCCTGGATGAGAGCCTCGTCCACGCGAGGGCAGTCATCCCAGTTCCCTTCGAAATAGGCGCGCATGAAGTTCATGAGATGGTAGGTGAGCAGGTCGCCGCGGCGTTCTTCCCGAAGAACCGATCGCGCGACCTCGCTGATCCGCCGGCTCAGGTCGAAGGACAGCCCTGAGTACGAAAAGAGAAGGGCAACGCCCGCCCACTGCGAAAAGGCGTTGTCGACGGTGCGCGGGTCGACGGTCGTGATTCGGCCGACCATGTACATGGCGTCGAACAGAAACGACTCGGGTGCTGCGACGGACTCCACCATGCACCGTTTGTAGAGCAGGTTCAGGGCCTCCTGCATCTGCGGCGTAGCCGGGCGCGTGGCTGGTCGGCCGCGCAGGACGTACACGCGAAAGAGGATTCGAGCGGCATCCTTGAGAAGCTGTCGAAGGGACTGACCCCGTGTGCGCGCGACGTTTTCACCAAGGTGGGTCAGGGCACGGTCGTAGTGGGGGCGGGCGTCGACCAGTCCGCCCGTGGCGAGAAGCGCTGATGCGAGGTGCTTCTCGAGAAGGAATCTCTTGTCTGGATCGCCGCCTTCGCCGTGGAGCTCTTCGTAGATCCGAGATGCTTCGCGGAAGTAGGCGAGCGCCTCGCTCGACGCCGCGGCGCGGACGGCCTCCTCCCCGGCGCGAAACAGATACTCCTCGGCCTGCGGAAGCTCCTCGGAGCGCGTGTAGTGAAAGGCGAGCATGCCGTAGAAGTCGAACAGGCGGTCGTGGAATACGCGCTCGATCGTCCGCGCGACACGCCCGTGCACCTCTCGACGTTGTCGTCTCAGGAGTGATTCATAGACGGTTTCTTGAATGAGCGCGTGCTTGAACACGAAGGCGCGCTCTCCGACGAGCGATCGTCGGCGGACCGATCCTGTGCGATGGACCTCCCGCTCCTCGATGATCTGGCGCTCCTCCAGCTGCTGGAGCACGTCGTCGAGAGCAACGCCCTGGTCGACGAGCTCGCGGAGGATACGGTGCAGGAACGAACGGCCGATGACCGCGCCCAGGCGAAGGACGTGCTGGCCGACGGAGTCGATGCGCTCGACTCGCACCGCGATGACCTCCTGCACCGTGCCCGGAATCGTTACGGAGTGGATCTTCTCGGTGACGACGGGCCGGCCGTTCTCCATCCGGATCGCGCCTTCATCGATGAGGGAGCGGACGATCTCTTCGATGAAGAACGGATTGCCCTCGGCCCGCTCGGCGATGAGCTCGCGAGTCTCGTGTGGGAGGTTGTCCACCCGAAGCAAGTTTCGCAGGAGAGCGGCCGAATCTCGGTTGGAGAGCGGCTCGAGGACGATCTCGAGGCTTCGGAGACCATGCCGGCTCGAGACGAGATCGCGGATCCGTTCGGAGGTCTCCGGGTACTCGGGGCGAAATGCATGGATGAAGAGAGCCTGGTGCTCCTCGGTGATGTTCAGAAGCGATTCGAGGAGTCGAATCGAAGACAGGTCGGCCCAATGCAAATCCTCGAAGAGGAGTACCAGCGGACGACGGCGTGCCAATGCGGTCAGCACGTCGGTCATCGCCTTGAAGATGAGTTTCTCCAGAGCGTCGGGTTCCAATCGCTCGACACTGTCGCTCAGGTCGCCAGGAAGGCGCAGGCCCATCAGCGTCGCCACGTACGGCAGGGGATCGGTCTCCAGGCCGGACCCGCGCAACGCGAGTCGCAGCTTCTCGAGTGCGGTCGGTTCGTGATCCTTTGCTTCGATACCGGCCCAATTGCGGATGAGATCGACGAACGGATGATAGCTCTGTCTCGAGCCCAGCGAGTCGGAGCGCGCCCCGAGAATCGTCGCGCTGCCCAGCAGGTCGAGATCGGCGAGTGCCTTCAAGAGACGGGACTTGCCGATGCCCGCGTCGCCGACGATGGAGATGGCGCCGCCGTCTCCCGCAAGGAAGGCTTCGATTCTTCCGCGAAGCCCGGCGAGCTCCGCCTCCCGCCCAACGAGATTGGATGAGATCTGGCGTGTGGCCGCTCCGAGCCTCGACATGTCGGGAGCGGCTTTGATCGAGAGGGCCTCGTACGCCTGAACCGGCTCGGACTTGCCCTTGAGGCGGAGCGGCTCGAGCTTGCGATAGTCGAAGAAGTCTCGAGTATGGGCTTCGGTCAGCGGACCAACGAAGATCTGCCCTTTCTCGGAAGCGTCCTCGAGCCGCGCCGCCAGATTCACTGTGTCTCCCATCACCGTGAAATCGCGCCGCACGTCTCCGCCGACGTCACCCGCGATCACGAGACCGGTGTTGACGCCCGTGTGAACGCGGAGCGGGACGGGCAGGTTCCGCTCCGCGTTGAACTGCTCGAGCCCGGCCCGGATCTCCATCGACGCCTCGACGGCGTGCCGTGCGGCGTGCTCGATGGCGTGCGCGGCCCCGAACAGGGCCATGACGCAATCGCCGATGTACTTATCGATCGTCCCCCCGTGGGAGAGGATGATCCGCTCGATCATTGAGAAGCACCCGTTCATCACGTCAGTGACGTCTTCTGGGTCGAGCTTCTCCGACATGGCGGTGAAGCCAGAGATGTCGGCGAAGATCACCGTCGCGTGGCGACGCTGCTGCCTCGTTTCGTCGTCAGACACCGGGTGATCAGAAGGTTTGTGAACTCGACCCCGTGCGTCAACCCTAGGCTCGCGCGGGCACATGCCGGCATACCGTCGGGCATCACCTCGTTTGGAGCTCGCGGGCCCTCCAACGAGCGATCGGGCGCAAAGGTCGCGAAAAGGTCAGAATCCGGTGCCCCGGGGGGCAGTGCGATCGTCTAACCTGGCCGTCTCGCTCGGTCTGGAACGAGCCGTTGCCTGGAGCCCTCATGTCACACTCAGAACGAGGCGCGGTCGCCCGACTGCTCCTCTCGACGATTCTCACCTTGCTCGCGACGAGCCCGAGGTCGGCTCATGCGAGCTGCAACCTGTTTCCGGGCAAGCTCGAGAGCTTTGCGGGTGCGCGTGGCGTGGCGACTCGACCGTTCGCGGCGGCCGGCGAGTCGGTCGAGATCCGAATGCGGTCGTGCGATCCGGAGCCGAGCGCGTTCGACGCGCCTTCGACCGACTTCCTGGTGACCGTCGTGTTCGTGGCGCCGGGCGGCAGCCAGCACGCGGTCGTGTCCACGGCGGCGAACGACTGCAGCGCCGTGAACCCCCATCTTGCTGCGTGCGCCGGGCAACTCGTCGGTGTTGCGTCGACCGCTTCTTGCGTCGATGGACCGTCGGGATCGGGCATTTCGATTCGCGACCAGGACGGTGAGAAGCTTCTGGGCTTTCGCTTCCCGGACACCGACGCTCTTCTCGGCGGTCCGGCTGACGACCGGAGCTTGGCGGGAGAGGCCCGCATCGTCGTGACCCGCGCTACCGACGTCGCGGCCGACGGTCTCCCTTGTGGCGTCGCCTCGAGCGGCTGCCTCGCGGCGACCCCCACTGCCGTCGCCTGTATCGGCGACCTCTTCGCGGACGGCGGCGACTGCGGCTCCGCCGTCGCCGACCCCGCATTCTCGCACTGGAACGCACTTCCGCCGCCAAACGACTACCAGGCCCGGTGCTTCTCGGAGGATCCGCCGTGCACCGCGGGCGCTGGCGCGGCCGAGATCCGCGTGGCGGTCGATCGCGACGGAAACCTCTTGGTGCCGATCGCCTGGGACGGAATTCTCGTGCGCGACCAGGGCATCCCGGTGCCTCGTCTCGTACGCGCTCGCTTCCGGTCGCCGCCGCCGTTCACCCTCTCGATACCGGACTCGACGTTCCTCGGTTCCTTCTCGCCCGAAGGCAGAGCGCTGCCGCCGATTCTCGAGTCCCAGCGCGACCCCACCGCTGCCTCCAACACGCTGACGTTGTTCGGTACCGCCGACGCTTCGTATTCGGTGATCCGGCTGCTCCGGCGTCACGGCACCTGTCAGGGCGGCGCGCGGAACGGTGAGCCGTGCTCGAGCACCAGCGACTGCCCGAATGGGGCGTGTCCGACGACGTGCGTGGGCAAACCGTCGAAGACGTGTGCCACCGATCCTGATTGCGGGGACAACGGTCCCTGCGGCTCGTTGTTCGACTTCGGGCCGCTCGCGTCGAGCGGCCTTCTCGCCGTGCCGCGTCTGGGGCCGGGCTTCTGTCAGGAATCTCTCACGTCCTGCGCGACCGACGCGGATTGCGCGACCGTCTGCGTGCTCTACGCACTGGAGGCCGAGCCGCCCGTGCCCCTCGACGGCCTCGCTGCCAGCGACGACGCGCGCGCTTTCGTTGCGCGGGAGTCGATCGACGCCAAGGATCGGAACGCGGACGGCGACACGTCGGACTCGGTCGTCACCCTGCGCGACCGGACGACGGGGCTCCTACAGCCGATCGGGTCGGCGTGCCTCGGTCCGGCCGAGGGCCGCGCGGTGGTCCGGGTCAGCGAGCCGCCGTTCTCGTCCCCAGCCGTCGCAGTGGAGAGCGACGTTCTCGCCTTCCTCGAGAGCGAGTCCGGATCGGGCGAGTGTGACGCGAACGGGGACGGAGACAACCTCGACGCGCTGCTCGGGATCGTGCGGTTGGGTGGAGCCGACTTCACACCGAGTCCGCTCCGCGCGGTCGAAGCAGATCCACGGATCAATGGCCGCCCCATCGTCGTGTCCGAAGGTCTCGTGTTCGTTCGGACGAGCGAGGCGGGGATGGCAGCACGAGGTGTCGAGGCGGCGAGCGTCGATGACGCAGGCGTACACGGCGACGGACTGTCGCTCGCAGCGGCACTCACGCCGGATGGGCGCTTCGTCGCATTCCTGAGCGATTCGACCAATCTCGTCTCCGGGGATGCGGGCTTCCTCCGAGATGTCTTCCTTCGTGATCGACAGGCCCAAACGACGGTTCGTTTGAGCGTCGCGCCGGACGGTACTCAGGGAGATGGCGGCTCCGGAGGAATAGCCACAGACGGGGTTTCGGTCTCTGCGGACGGCCGTGTCGTCGCCTTTACGAGCTTCGCCTCGAATCTCGTCCTCCCGACGGTCGACGCCAACTTCACCGACGACATTTTCGTCCGCGACGTGATCGCCGGTGTTACCGAACGTGTGAGCGTCGCGCCAGATGGGACCGAGGCCGACGATGCTTCGGGGTCTCCACATTTGACAGGCGACGGACGTTTCGTCGCGTTCTCCTCGCGCGCAAGCAACCTCGTCGCCAACGACACCAATGGCGAGTCCGACATCTTCGTGCGCGACCTCGACAGCGGAGTGACCGAGCGCGTCAGTGTCTCCCTCGGTGGGATCCAGGGCAACTTCTCATCGTTCAGGCCGGTTCTCTCCGAGACGGCACAGTTCGTCGCCTTCTCCAGCACGGCGACGAATCTGCTGACCGGGACTCCGGGCGATACGTCCGGCGTTCAGATCTTCGTCCACGACCGGAGCACGGGCGCCAACGAGTTGGCGAGCGTCTCATCCAGTGGGGTGGCCGCCAACAACGACGCGCAGCTCGCGGGGATGTCCGCCGACGGTCGCTTCGTCGCTTTCGGGACTGGGTCCAGCTTTACCCCGGACGATACGAACGGGTTGCCCGACATCTTCGTCCGTGATCGGAAGACAGGGCTCACAGAGCGCGTCAGCGTCGGGACGGGCGGCGTGCAGGCCGATAGCGGAGCTTCCGGCGCTCGGCTCTCTCCGGATGGCCGGTTTGTCACCTTCATGAGCGAAGCCACGACGCTGAGCGATCAGGATGACGACGGGTTCGGAACTCTCGAACTCTATTTGCATGACCGCGTGACCGGTGCGACAGAGGTCCTGGGTCCTGGGAGTACTGTTTTCCCAGCGCCGATCGCGGCGATCCCGATCGTGGCTGCACTCGGCGTGTTCGGCGGAGCTGCCCAGCAGATCGTGATCATAGGCCCGGACCGGTCCGACCCCTTCGGTGTAGATGCCCTGCTATTCCCGGACGGCGAGTTGGACGACACCGTCCTGGAAGTCGTGGACACGGGATCCGGAGTCGTTACGACCCTGTGTCCGGCCGGGGAGGCGGCGGTCGCAAGCGGGCGTGCCGTCTTCTTACGCCCGGAGACCCTCGGCACGACCACGCCCGGGTGCCCGGATGATGGACCTCTCAACGGCGACGGTCTCGTCGACGACGACGTCGTGGCCTTCTGGAACGGCAGCGGCTCGGCCGTGAACCTCGTGCGCGCAGCCGAGTCGGTCGCCCTCTCCGCGACCCACGTTGGAGCGCTCGTCTCCGAGAGGGGCGACGGCGCGATCTACAACGCAGACGGCGACCAGAACGACACGGTAGCCCAGTTTCACAAGATCAACGCTTCACCCGGTACGTGGCAGAACAGTGGACAAGCTGCCGACGAGCTGCAGATGGCTGGAAGTCGAGGTGTGTTCCTCACGCCAGAAGCGGCGCAGGGGGCCATTTTGAACGGAGACGGCGACACCGCGGACCGCGTTCTCCAGGTCTTCGACGCGGCAAAGCCGAAGCTGCCCGCAATTGCGATCGCCGCGGCCGAGGAGTTCGTCGTCGGCGACCCAGCGGATACCCTGTGCGGCGACATCCAACTCGTCGCCCTCCGAACGAGCGAAGCCGCCCAGAACGACGGATCGTTCCTGGGCAACGACGATGGCGATGCACTCGACGGAGTGCTGCAGCTCTACGACCTCGAAAGCGGTATCCTCGTCAACACCGAGCAGGCGGTGACGCCGTGCCGCCTGGTCGAGTGCGATCCCAGGCTGCCATACCGGGTACAGGGCAGCCGCGTGACGTTCCTCACGTCCGAGGCGGACCAAGGTGGCGCAGACCTCGATGGCAACGGTGTGGCCGGCGGCGATCTCGTCCTTCAGATCTTCGACTTCTGCACGGGCGCCCTGACGCCGCTCGGTGCGGTCACGGGCGGCGACCCGGATCCGCTCGAGGGGCGAGACGAGTCGATCGTGGCGCTGACCGAAGCGGGACGATGCGACACGGGCATCGTGTGCGCTATCGACTCCGACGACTGCGCCGACGGCGCTTTCTGCGAAGACGACGCGTGCGACATCGAGACCGGAACGTGCATCATCCATCCCGCTCTTGGGTGTGCGGCCGACGCGGACTGCCGGCGCTGCCTGCTCCGGGCTCCGTCGCTCTGTCTGCCCAATGACGATCGATGCCCGGCGGGCTCGACTTGCCTCCCCTCGATCGCGGTCGTCGCGGCTTCGACGGCCGACGCGGATCAGGATGGCGTGCCTGACGGGTTGGATACCTGCCCCGAAACCGCCGACCCGAACCAGAGCGACAGCGACGGCGACGGAGCGGGTGACGTCTGCGATGCCGAGTTCGTGCGACCCCTCTCGGGCAAGACGCTGTCTCTCATCGATCCGACGAACGCCGACAAGCGCAAGGTCCTGGTCGTTTCGAAGGACGTGGGGCTCCCTGTGCCGACCGCGGACGGCGGCGTGGCGCCTACGCAAGCGGGTGGCACCCTCGAGCTATTCAACCCGACGACGCTCGAATCCAACACGTTCGCTCTGCCCGCGGCTCACTGGACCGGGCTCGGGAAACCGGCGGGAAGCAAGGGCTATCGCTACCGAGACTCCGACGGTGTGAGTGGACCGTGCTCGTTGGTGCTCTACCGCCCTGGGAAGGTCTTGAAGGCCAAGTGCTCGGGGCCCGAGGTGGCCTTCACGTTGGACGAGCCGAGCCAGGGAAGCCTCGCCGTCGCGATCGACGTCGGGTCGAAGCAGCTCTGCATGGCGTTCGGAGGAGACGTCAAGCGCGACGCCGGACGAGCCGGGAAGGCGGCAGGTCGCTTCAAGGCGACGAACGCGCCGTCGCCGGGCGCTTGCCCGGCAGCGCCGTAGTGTCCTGAAACGCCAGCCGTCGCAGCGCTCTAGAAGTCTACGGCGTCGAGTGGGGCCTCACCCGATGGTATCCCATCGAGAGCGGCCGCGAAGGCGGCCGCTCGATGACGCACCCCGGGATCGTCGTCCCTCGCTGCGATCTCGTGGAGCAAACCGACCGCGCGGGCTTGCTCGCCGAGCCACTCGACGGCGACACCTCGGACCCGTGCATCGACGTCGGCCGATGCGATTTGCGAGAAGACTCCGAGGAGGAGATCCGAATCGCCTCCTTGCCGGCGAAGCGATAGGAGCGCAGCCGCGCGAGCCGTCGGCTGCTCGTGAGACAATGCCAGGTCCAGCAGGCTTGCGGGCGTCGCCGCTACCCATCCATCGCTCTCGGTTGCGCCTATCGTACCGTCGCTTTCGTGCGCTGGCTTCGGCGGCGAGGCGCGGGAGTACGAGGGCATTCCGGACGCCCCGTGGACGACAAGCTCGAACCGGGAGCCACCGCTCCGAGCCGGGGTCTCCCGGAGCACGAAGCTCGCACCGGGAACGAGCAGGCGCAGCGCGGATGCGAGTGAGCGGCCTCGAAGAGTCGCTGTCACTCGTCGATCGTCGGGTGCGCCAATCCAGCGGACCTGACCGCCGAGGGCAGCTGCCATCCGATCGAGGACCATCGAAGCGGGCTCATCGACCACCTGGGCGGTCACGAGCTCCCCGTGAACGCTCAGATCGATCGTTGCTGCCGCCGTGCTGGCGTAGAGGTGCACGGCACAAGTGACCGCCAGCAGATGTGCGGGCGTCTTTCTTCTCTGAGGATTCTTCGTCTCGGTCGCCATCGGATCGCCTTTTCCTGTTCTCGTTTTCGAGCCTTTCCGCCCCCGCACGGCGGGGATCACCCCCATCGCCGTGCGGAGCGGTCGGATCGCTCACCGGGCCTCAGATGAGAGGCGCCGGTGCGCGGAGGCTGACGTACACATCGCGGGGCTCGTACACGCGAATCGGTGGACACGACGGCACGCGCACTTGGATGCGGGTCTTTCCGATCTCCGATTCGATCTGCCGCTCCATCTCGCCGATCGAAGGCTTGCCCTTTCGGCCCAGCCAACGGTTGGCGATCCGGCGCTTCGCCCGCTTGAGATCGACATTCACGTCGACATTCTCGGCCGCAATCCGGAGGACACGGTCGGTGCAAGAGAACGTCAGATCGAAGTCGACGTCGATCCGGGGGTCTTTGATCACTTTCACTGAGGCCTTCAGATCCATCTCCACGCGCATCGAGTTCCGCGACAGTCGACGCGTCACTTCGACGGACTTCTCTCCACTTCCCCACCTGACGGAGACGCCGAAGCTCTGCGTATGGAAATACGTGGCACCGAGGGCTTCGAGGCGACTCTCGATTTCGTTCTCCCAGAGGGCCTGGGGGACATCGGCGAGCAGGTTGAACGAGTAGCTTCGCCAAATGGAATTGGACACGATCTGACTTCGCGGGAACGTCCGGGTCGGCTTGTTGGGCAGCTCGTCGTCGAGCCAGATCTTCGCAGTGCCGCCGAAGGCCATGACCCACATCGCGGCATTGTCGCCTCGCGGGTAGGAGAACGCCTCCTTGTCGTTGAGCCGCAGCCGGATGTCGCTGAGGCATACTCCGTTCTTCCCTTTCTTGAAGATCTGAAGCTTCGTGATGTCACCTGCACTCGCGATGCCATTCAGGTTGAGGTCATACGTGCGGACCGAGCCCCGGCCGAAGTCGGATCCTCCGCGATCGAGAACGGTGAGATTGTCGGCGTTGAGCTTCACGCTGATGTCCTGGGTGAGTTCGTCGCTACCCGCGTGCTTCTGGTCGCACACCGTGAGCCGAATCTGTGCACGGAAGATTGGCGTGCCTGGAGAGGGCGCGGCGTCGGCGACACCCGCCGCTGATGCGAGGAACGCCGCGGCTATCATTGCCCATCGATGGATCGGTCCGCGCTTCTTCGGTTGGGCGGAACGCCCCCAACGGAACCCTGTTACCACTTTGGTTGCTCTCATTGATCTGCCCCTTTTCGTCTGCGCGCCGGTTCGGGCACGTCTTCGAGCGCTCTCCATCGAACGCTGAACGATGCGGGTTGCAGGTGGCGTGCCAGGACACGCGAGTCCGAAATGTGCGGGCGGTTCGGCGTAAGGCGCGCATTGCGCTCAGCCCGAATCGGCGCGGTGTCGAGGGCGCTAGACGCTGGGTGTCCAAGTTCTTTGCCAGGCGACCAAGGGCAGACGACTGCTCAGCCAGCCCGCGGCCACCGGGGCGGCGGGCTGCCCGCCTTCGGCCGCCGGCACGCGCGTTGCAGTCAGGCTGCTCATTCGGTGGGGCACCCACAGATGCCGTTCTTGGCTCTGTAACAATCCGCAGCCTGCCTCGTAGGCGAATGCGACGCACTACCGGCGGGAGGCAGCGTGATCTACCGATTCGACGAGTTCGAACTGGACGACCGAGCCGGCGAGCTTCGCCGAGAAGGCGTAGAGGTTCGTATGGCTCCGAAGCCGTTGGCCCTCCTCACGCTCCTTGTCCGCGAGCGCGATCGCGTCGTCGGCAGGCGCGAGATCTTCGCCCGGCTGTGGCCGGATGTCGCCGTGACCGATGCGTCACTTTCGAAGGCGGTGGCCGCCGTGCGGCGAGCGCTCGACGACCGGGAACGCCGGGTCGTACGGACGTTTCCGCGTCGGGGGCATCGCTTCTGTGCGGCCGTGGTGGAGGGGGGAACGGTTACAGTCGGGCCCACGGTGCCAACGATTGATCCCGAACGCACCCGGCTACTCGGTCGCGGCGACGAGGTGCGGCTCATGAACGGGTTCCTGGCGGATGCCCTGACGGGGCGAGGTCGCCTCGTCATGATCGATGGTGGAGCCGGAATCGGGAAGACGCGCCTCCTCCAAGAAGCCGCAAAGGGGGCGCGGAGCCAGGGGATCGTACCCCTGTCGGCCTGGTGCTGGGACACGAACACGGCGCCCACGTGCTGGCCCTGGGTTCAGCTGATTCGCGGATATATGGAGCGCTTCAAGGGCAGGGATGCGCAGCCGCCGCCGGCGGTGCGCCGCCTGTTGTGCGCGGAACGGGAACCAGACCCCTTCACGGCGAACCACGCTAGTGAGACAGAGGACCGGGTTCGCCTTCTCGATGCAACGGCGCAGTACCTGAAGGCTGCGAGTCATCGCCAGCCACTTCTGCTGGTTCTCGATGATCTCCAATGGGCGGATGACCTTTCCTTGCGGGTGCTGCAAGTCGTCGCCCGCGTGCTCGAGGACGCGCCGTTGGTCGTGGCCTGCGCGCACCGCGACCCCCCGTCGCCGGGAGAGAAGCACACTCGCATCGCGGGTCTGCGGGGTCTGCCCCAGGCGCGACGGTGCTCGCTGTCCGGGTTGTCGAGGAGCGCGACGCGTGAGTGCGCGGAGGCCGTAGCTGGGCGTACGCTGCCATCTGCCGTCGATGAGGCGATCTGGCGGCGGACTCAGGGCCACCCGCTCGAGATTTACGAGGTCGTTCGGGCCCTTCGCGATCTCGGTACCTGGTCTGCACCCGCGGTCAGATCCGTGGGGGGGCCGCGGGGCGCCGAAGGCCAGATACGCGGTCGACTTGAGGGCTGATCCGAACTCTCTTGCCGCGCGGCCTTCACCGGCTGAACGTTCATGACTGAACTCCATAAACCGCGAAACGAGAACACGGCGGTGAAACTCGTTCCTGCGCTCGCGCTGACGACGATGTCCGGTGTGGCGTATGGCCTGTCCTTCCCGCCACACGGGATTCGACCGCTGGCGTGGGTCGCGCTCGTCCCGTTCTTCTGGGCGATCCGAAGCGGAGGCGCGGGCCGAGCAGGGGCGCTCGGTGCCGCCTGGGCGTGCGTCATGACCTTCGTCACGTCCGACTGTCTTCCCGGCGCCGTCGTGACCTACTACGGTCAGTCCCAGCTGGTCGGTTGGTTGATGCTACTCGGTGCGACCGTCGTTACGATGGTGCCCTACTACTCGTGCTTCGCCGTGGCCTACTGGCTCCTGTCGCGTCGGCGGGGCGCCACCCTGCCGCTCCTTGCCGCCGCCGCGTGGGTGGGTGCCGAGTATCTTCGTGTGATCGTCCTCGGGGGAAATCCCTGGGCCATTTCCGGGTACTCTCAGGTCGGAGTGTTGCCGCTCATGCAGGTTGCCGATCTTGCCGGCGTCCATGGCATCAGCTTCGGCCTCGTCGCAACAAACGCAGCGGTGCTGGATCTTTGGCTCGCGCGATCGGCGCCGGAGGCGCGCCTTCCGGCCGCAATTGGCGCCGCAGCAGCGGGCGCGCTTCTCCTGGCGTCGCTCGGATACGGCATGGTCCGCCTGCGAGCGACGGGAGAGCCCCTGGACGGGGGCGTCGAAATCGCTATCGTCCAAGGGAACCTCGATCTGGGGACCCAATGGCGGCGCGACATGTATGGCCGGAACCTCGGCGAGTACCTGAAGCTCACCCGCCAGGCGACGGAGGGCTCAGACACCGCACTCGTCTTTTGGCCCGAGAGCGCGATGACGTTCTTCCTGCCCGACGAGCCGGCCTACGGGGCCGCGCTCGGGCACGTCCTAGGGCCCGCCGGTGCACAGCTCATCGCGGGCGGCCCACGCGTCTCGGCGAACGACAACGGCGAGCTATACTTCAATACGACGTTCCTCATCTCGCCAATGGGGCAGATCCTGGAATGGCAGGACAAGACCAAGCTCCTCCCGTTTGCGGAGTACTTTCCGCTGCGGAGCATCGATCTCGTACGACGGAACTTCGGCAGAGCGCAGCAGTTCACACCGGGGGACGGGGCGAAGGTCCTGCCGTCGGTCGCCGGCGGCGCCGGCAGCATCGTCTGCAACGAGGCCATGTTCCCCGAGCCTGCTCGGGATCGCGTCGCGGCCGGAGCCCAGTTCCTCGTGAACCCGGCGAACGATTCGTGGTTTGGCGCTCTCAAGTACTCGCTCCAGGCCTTCGACATCATCCGGCTCCGCGCGGTCGAACAGCGTCGCTATCTCGTCCGAACGTCCACCGCTGGCCCGTCGGCCGTCGTGGATCCGTTGGGACGAGTCGTCGTGAAGACCGAACCATTCACCAAGGGCTGGGTGCGCGGGGTGATCTGGCCGAGCGACGTTCGTACGCTCTATTCCGTCGTCGGGGACCTCTTCGCCCAGGCCTGTCTGATCCTCGCCGTCGCTGGTTGTCTTTGGCCGGGCTGTGCCCGGCGTGGATGTCCAGAAAGTCCACTCGCTGACCCATCGTCCTGGGCACACCGCCTAAATCCCTAGACGATGGCGTCGAGTTTTCTCGACGATGTCCGTCGCCCGTGACGGGGACTGCCTTCGAGCCCGTACGGGGCGGTACGTGTTTCGGCGGAGTGCTCTGGCACGGCGCCTGCTCTGGTCTCCCCGCGGGGGATTCACCCCCAAGATCATCTCGCCCGAGAGACGACGACATCTTCTCGGCGCGGATCCACGAAGGGAGAGGGTCAATGAATCGATCGAGACTCGGATGCGCGCGCGGGTTGTTCGCTGCGGCCATCATGCTCGCGAACGTAGTAGTGGGATCGCCCCCGGCGGCGGTTGCCAAGAAAGGCTTCGGGACCAGCCCGAGCGTGAAGCCCAAGCCCTCCGGAAGGGCAGAGTTCACATACACAGCCGACGTGATCCATCCGGATCAAACGTCAGAGCGTCAGGCGCCAGTGAGCGTTGCGACGATCCGGATCCCCGTCGGCGAGAACGTGAACCTCGCCGAGATTTCGGTGGACCTCGAGTTGGAGCCGGCGATTCTCTCGACGAGAAAGGGCGATCTCGCGACTCCTGCTGCGCTCGTGCGCTATGACGAAGCGGAGGTGCGCTTGGTGAGCCCAGGCGGTGAGGTCTTCGACGTCAGCGAGGCGTTGCACTACCGCCTCGCCAACGGGGACGGTCCGTCGCCGTATCCTGTTTCCGCGATTGCGGGGGCAGGCTGGGCTCGCGCGACCGTCGAGAAGCAGCCGCTCGTTTCAATCGTCGCGCCCAAGCGCGATCCGTTCGGCTTGCCCATGTTCGACGGGGAAGGCCGGCTCGAGACCGAGGCCGTCGGATGCTCCGGGCCGTGGGGGTGGGGGACCAAGGCGGATCGGTCGTGGGGCTCTTCCTGCTACGGCCAAAAGACGCTCTTCAAGAGTACACTTGCGCCGAAAACGACCTTCTCGGCTCGTCGAATTCAACGTGCCCTCGATCAGGTACGAGGCCGCGCGAGTTGGGGGACCTGGCTCATCGTCGTGACCGATACGCAGCCCCTATTTCACGACATGCTGCCCGGACTGTCGCGCTATGACCCGACGACCTTAGAGCTATTGAGCGTGGCTGATGTTCCGCGCTTCCGAATTCGGAAGGCGACGATGCGGACCCAGGGCGCCCGGGAAAAGGTCGGGGGCGAACGCGTCGTCACGCGGCACTTCGTCAACGAGACGAATCTCCACGGCGATCCCGTCGATGCGCTGCGCGGCGCGAGCCAACTGGTCGCATCGGGTGTCCGGTTCGGGGAGGCTACGGTCTTCCTCCAGCTGAAGAGTGTGCGTGGATCGAAGACCTCGCTGCGTGCGGTACTCATCGACCCGCGAGGCCGGCGTTTGCGTCTGGGCAAGCGCCTCAAAGCGCGAGGTGAGTATCACCAAATCGAGATCGGTAGCGCCGGCCTAAAGCACCCCTTCCACAATGACCCCGTTGACGGAGTTTGGCAGCTGCGACTCGAGAATCGTCAAGGCAAAGACGTCACGCACAAATACAACATCGCGTGGGGCTTGGCGGTCAAGGGCGTCTCGACCGACGTCGTCGCCATCGAGAGGCTCGCCAAGCCCGAGAACGTATCGGACGGAAGTGCGCGAGAGTTTCGCTTCCATTTGAGCGCGCCGGGGAAGCAGGTCCGAGACCTGGAGGTGGTCGTCGATTCGACCAACCATCTCGCGTTTCGCAATGGGTTGCGGGTCTTCGCACCGGACGGAACCTTGGTCGCGCGGACGTGTGCGTCGTACGAACAGCCGTTCGCCGACCGTTGTCTGCGCACCGATCAGAGAGGGCGCACGCTCCGCATTCCCATCGGCCAGCCTCGGTCGATGGACGGTGTTTGGAGAGTCCGCTGGCAGCCGGAGAGAGCGCCTGCTGCCGCGTTGTCGGAGCAGTCGGGCGGCTCGCGCGAGCTTTCTGGTGACTGCCCGGAGAACGCGAGACTCTTCGGCGAGCGCGGTCCAGCAGCCCTGGCAGGAGACCGGCTGAACGCCGCTTCGTTGCATCTCGTCGGTATGAGGCTCGGACTCAGCGAGACGCGTCTCACCCCAGATCTCTTCGGTCACCGAGTCCTGGATGAGGCGGCTGGCAGAGGGCAGGGCGGGTTCGTCGTCCACCGCGCGAGCGGTAGCACGCTCTACCCGATGCATCGTTCGGCGTTCGAACGCGAGTTCTGGCGGGCATACGACGACGGTCACGCGGCGAGCAGCAGCTTCCTTGCCGGTGGGGACCCCCAGCTCGACTCGGTCATCCGAAGCTTCGAGGATGCTGCCTCTCGCGACAGCCTACGGGCCCACATCGCGCTCCGCGCGGGAATCTCTGCTGCCTGGGCGTCTCAGGGTACTCTGCCTGCTTTGTCACGGAGAGTGGCCGGGATCGCCGCTCAGTCACGATCTCTGGACGAGATTCTGCGGCTGGACGAGCCGGCAAGGCGCATTCAAATTCACGACAAACGGAGCTTCGCAATGGATGACACGCGTACCGCGCCGCAACAGATCAATGATGGAAACGACGGTCTGGCAGCCGATCTGTTCGTCGAGCTCGCGACCAGCGTCGCGGGACCTCTTGTCGAGGGTTTCTTGATCGGCACCTTCGCCGATTGGGATGAGATGCCATGGGAGTTCGCGAAGGCGGGGTCTGGGATTGGCCCGCTCATGGTCGTTCTCGATCACGGGCTCGAAGCTGCGGGAATCGACACAGAGAAGAAGCCCCCCCAGCGGTACTGCGACGTCGAGGTTGGAAATGCCTGCACCGCGTTCACCCCGGAGGCCAGTCCTGAAGGTGAAGACGGCGGTACGGACTCTGGCGAGACCGGCGACGATGGCGGTGGTTCGGGCGGACGCGAGGGTGGGGACTCCGGCGGCGGCAACACCGGCGGCTCGGGCGACGACGATGGCGGTGGCCTGCTCCACTTCTGTGATCCCTCGGTGGGCATTTGCCAAGTCGATTGCGCGCCGGAGCAAGACACGTGCGGTGAAGGGAACCTGTCCATCTCCCCGTTCGGGCAGGCGCTCATCGACGCGATGGTCGAGGGCAGTCAGCGCACCGATACCCTGACCCTCAGCTGGGGCTCCCTCGCGCCGTACGTCCAATGCGCCCCGCACCAGTCGTGCGGAGGGGCATGGGGGCCTGCAACGGAAGCGCTCCTGGCGAGTGTGACGCTCGACGACCGAATCGCTCCGTACATCGACTGTGGTCCCGAATCGAGCGGAGTGTGCAAAGGCGTCCGTGCGCCGGCGGCGATGTGCCGCGACTGGGGGAGCGGATTCGTCGATCCGCTCCCAGGCTTCTAGCATCGCGCCCAGGCCTCTCGGCCGGACGAGCTAGCCGGCAGAGAGGCCGTGGGTGGCGCGCGCACGTTCGATGTCAGACCGCCACCGGATCGATTGTTGGCGATCGTGAGAAAGCGCACAGATTCGTGTCACTTCGGACCCATGAAGGGTTGTCGCGTCGCGATCTCGCGCGCCCCGCCATCCCGCCGAACGGGTCGCACCTCGCCCCCTGCGCATGGCAGGGACTCGACGAGTCCGGTACCTACTGAAGCGTGCCGCGCGGAAGACTTTGCCAGTAAAAGATCACGCACCTTGGGACCTCGTTGCCGAAGAATGGCTCGAGCAAGATGTCGATCGACTTTGGCGGCGTCACGCGGATCACGTCAATCGACAGCTCGTCGAGTCTTGGTGGCCCCAGCATGCACGCCGCGTGCTCAAGACGGACCTGTTCGATGAAATCGCGGGCGAGGGTCTCGCGACGGCGCTGGCCGCTCGTTCGGAGCACGCCGCGGGAATGGATATCTCGGGGCGCATCGTGTCCGCCGCGTGTCGACAAGGCCTCGACGGAGCGGTCGCCGATGTTCGGCGGCTGCCCTTTGCGACCGCGAGTTTCGACGTCGTCGTGTCGAACTCGACCCTGGATCACTTCGAGACGACGAACGAGATCGATCGTGCGTTCCGCGAGATCCACCGTGTCCTTCGCGTCGGCGGTACCCTGATCCTCACGTTGGACAACCCGACGAATCCGGTGGTGGGCTTGCGCAACGCACTCCCGATGGGGGCCCTGCGCTGGGCGGGCCTGGTGCCGTACCCGATCGGCGCGACTCTTCGTCGCTCGGAACTGAAACGGCGGCTTCGTAGCGCGAAGTTCGACGTACGAGCGACCGCGGCACTTCTTCACTGTCCGCGGGTCTGGTCGGTATGGCGCTCCCGTACGATGGCGCGGCGTTCGTCGGCAGATCAGACGCGGTTCTTGGCCAACCTCGAACGGTGGGAAGGATTGGCGCGTTGGCCGACACGCTTCCTGACGGGGCACCTGGTGGCCGCCTGCGCCGTGCGGCGGTAGCCTGCTGCATGCGCGCTTTTGGCATGACCCCATCCGCGGCCGTCGTGATCGGCGCACACGTCAATGGTCTGGGCGTGGCGCGATCTCTCGCCGCGTTGGGAATCGAAGTCGCCTGTCTCTCGACGCGCCCCTTCGACATCGCCCACGTTTCTCGGGCGGTGACTGAGCCCCATGGGTTGGCCGGCGCGCATGACGATCCGGAGGTCTTCGTTGATTTCTTGCGGCAGAACGCGTCGCGTTGGCGAGGGCGTGCCGTGTTTCCGACGAGTGATGATGCGCTCCGGTGCCTTGCTCGCCACCACGAGGAGCTCTCCCGCAGCTACATTCTCACCTTCGAACCTTGGGAACGCATTCGGACGTTGCTCGAAAAGGACGCGATGCACGACCTTGCGAAGAGCGCAGGGCTCGACGTTCCGCACTGCTACGGGACCACGGAGGACGTCGTCCGGAGTGACGTCCCACTGCGCTATCCCGTCGTGGTCAAGCCCGTTCGCCACGATCGGCTCATCGACCGCCTTGGCCGGAAGGCGTTTCTGGCGCGCGACGCGACAGAACTGGCCGAGGCCTCTGCGACGGTGCGCGACATTCGGTGCCCTTCGCTGGTGTTCGAGTACGTTCCCGGGGAGGACTCGGAGCTGTTCATTCACTGCCTGTACATGGATGCGGCAGGAGAGCCATCGTCCGGAGCGACGGTGCAGAAGGTTCGCCAGAATCCGCCGGGGATCGGGAGCGCCCGCGTGGCGCGGCTCGTCGAAGATCCTTGCGATCTTCGCGAAGCGAGTATTGCGCTGCTGCGTGCGGCCGCGGCCCGTGGGCCAGCCTACGTCGAGTTCAAACGCGACGCGCGGACGGGCGCGTTCCGCTTCATCGAGGTCAATTGCCGCGCAGCTCTGTACAACTCTCTTCCGGCGGCGGCAGGCATCGATCTCGTGCGCAGTAGCTGGCAGGACTTCGTCTTGGGCGGCGCGGTTCGCAACGAAGACACAGGCTGGAGAGGTTATTGGATCCAGCTGCAGGCGGACCTTGCTTGCTCGGCTTTGTTCGGACGACAGGAAGGACTCGATGTTCGCTCCTTTCTCGCTCCGTACCGCTCTCCCCACATCTACGCGGTCCTATCGCCAACCGACCCGCAGCCGTTTCTGCGACAGTCCGCGTTGGCGGTCCGACGGGCTGCCAACGCGCCCCTTGCGAGGCTTCGGAAGAAGAGCTGGGCGCTCAGCTGCCCGCCGCGCTGCGACTGACCTGCGAACGCACCGCACGGAACTTCCCTCGCTCGCCTCGTTCACGTCGGCCCAGCTCAGGTTCCGCGTCCACTCGAAGATCGATCTCGTGGCCCAACGTTGCGCGTAGTGTTCGTTCGGCTCTGCGGGAGGCCCGCGCGAAAGCGGTCGGGTCGGAAGTGACGAGTTTGAGCTCGAAGCGGCGCAGAGCCGTCTGCGTGAACTGATACTGCAGAATGTCACGATCGTCTTTGAAGGCGGCCCAGATGGCACGGGGATGTAGAACCTGACCGTCGGGGAGGGTGATCAAGTCCTCGATTCGTCCTTCGATCTGCGACAAGAGCCCGAAGTTTCGGCCGCAGGGGCAGGCCGCTGCGCTGGCGGAGCCCAGGTCGCCCATGGGGTAGTTGAGCAAGACAGTCGCGAAGTTGACGAGATTGCTCAAAACGATTTCTCCCGTCTCTCCCACTGCCGCCGACGAGCCGTCGTCGCGGCGAATTTGCACGTCGCAGAGATCTTCGTGAACGTGGAATCCGGTCCGCCGTTCACAGAAAAATGCGATCTTGAAGGCTTCGACGGCGCAGTAGCGGGAGAGGACGGCGATTCCGAACTCGTCCTCGATGGCTTTGCGTCGCCCGGTGGGTAGAGTCTCGCCGACGTACATCAGGACTTTTGGGAGCGCGACTCGGATGTCCTCGGCCCGGATGCGGCGGAACAGTTCGTCGGCGAAGCTCCCGTAAGTCGTCAAGACGTGCGGCTCGTACTCGTTGATCGCGGCGATGATGTCTTCGACGGGCTCCGTCATCGCCACGGCGCGGCGTCGCGGGCGCACGGGCAGTCGGGCGTTCGCGGTCGTGAACTCGAGAACCTTCAGAAAGTTCGAACCTTCGAAGCCGACGTAGAGCTCTCGCGGCCGGAAGCCGGCACCCACGAGCCCGAGGACCACTTCGCGCTCGCGTTCGCCGTAGGCGATGTTCGCCAGAATCGAGCTCCGGTCATGCAGGACTTCCATCGGCGTGCCGGTAGATCCGCTGGTGCGTTGGGGCAGAGTGTGGTGAGCCGTCTCTGAGAGGAAGCGCCGAGGCTCGTTGCGCACCTGCTTGCGGTCCAGAAGGGGAAGGGTCCTCAGATCGGCGACGGTGCGGATGTCGCGTGCGTTCAGTCCGATGTCCCCAAAGAGATCCCGGTAGTGCGGGACATGCCGGGCTGCGTGGCGGACGATGCGTTGCACGCGCGCGTCACGGCGCGCTTCGATCCGCTCTCGACTCCAGTGCGGGACGCGACGCTCACGCAGGTGGACCGCGATCACGGCGCTTCCCTGTAGTTGCCGAAGAACGCCCATGCGCTCGCTACGGGCGTTCCAGTACGAAGGACGCATTGCTCGCCAGGGCCAGGTGGCGGAGGTCTTCGTAGATGTGGCGCGAGAGCGGGATCCCGTTGCGCGTGCGTTCGGTCGAGGCGGCTCTTTCCGGGTCACCCGCAACCTGCACGGGTTGGCTGGGCTCGAGTTCCGGGGCCGAACGGAGGTGGTCCACGAGTGCGTCGAGGGCGGTGCCGAAGCTCCCGTCCGAACGGAAACGTCGGGGGTCCAAGGCGAGGAAAAAGTGCCCGAGGCCATTCTCGCTTCCGGGACTTCCCGCCCCGGTGAGGACCGTGGAGAGCACTTCGACCATTACGGCCAGGCCGTACCCCTTGTGGCTGGAACCCGCGGCGGTGCTGCCCAGCGGTGTCAGTCGGCGCTCTTCGAAGGCTCGGCGTCCGTGTTGGACGGGTTGTCCTTCTGCATCGACGGCCCAGGTGTTCGGGAGCCTTCGGCCCTGTCGCCAACGGTCGAGGAGCTTTCCGCGGCTGACGGTGCTCGTGGCCATGTCGAGAGCGAAGCTCGGGCCGTTCTCTCCGGGCGCCACGAACGCGATGGGGTTGGTGCCCAAGCGCGGCTCACGTGCGCCGGTGGGAACGACCGACGGTGTCGGCGTCGCCGTCGTCGAGAAGCCGATCATCCCCTGCGCCGCGGCGTCGGCGGCGTAGGCGCCGGCCGCGCCGAAGTGCCACGAGTTCCGCACTCCGACCGCAGCGATCCCGGTCTCGCGTGCCTTGCCGATCGCCAGCGTCATGGCGAAGTCCCCCGCAAGGTGCCCCAACCCGCCGCCGCCGTCGACCAGTGCCGTTGCGGGGCTCTCCTCCACGATTGCGATTTCGGGATTCAGGCAGAGGCCACCGTCGCGGCGTCGTCGATCGTAAAAGGGCATCATGGCGGCTCCGTGCGAGTCGATCGCTCGAAGGTCGGCGTACAGGATTCGTGTCGCACACCGCTCGGCGTTGTCCGGGGACATGCCCCACGCCTGCAGGATTTCGCGCAACTGCTCGAGCAGGGTCTCAGGCGCCACCCGGCGGGGGCGCCAGAGGCGCTGGAATGCGGGCAGTCCCAGGCGTTCGGCCGCCAGAGTGGCGGCCCAAGGGAGACCCGACTCCAGTCGGACGCGTCGGAAATCCTCGAGGCGCTTTCTCACCGATGACTTCCACGTAGACGCTGCATGCGATTGCGCCACGGGTGCAGCGCCGACAGGCAATAGTCGCGCGCGAGTGCCGCGCGAGGCCCGACGACCCTCGTGGAGCTTCTGCGCGCGATGGGGGCGGAGACGTCGGCAAACTGCTCGCGCAGCCAGTCGTCGACGATCAGGTCGAAGGACAGCACCAGGCGTTCCGTTGCACCCGGATTGAACAGGGTGTGCACGCGCCGAGTGTCGAAGAGATAGAGGACGCCCGCATCGAGGGGATGGAGTCGGACGTGCGCGGGTGCCGCGGCAGCGGCGCCCGCGAAATCGGCCTGCTCCAGCAGGCTCCTCAGCGCCCCCGGTATCTCCTCCACGCTTTCGAAGGACGTCAAGACGAGGCGCGCCTCTGGATCGGTGAAGATCGGGATCTGAAATCGTGCACTGTGCGAACCGGCCCAGCGGTCATGATGGAGAGCGTACGACGATTGCGGCCCGCGCCGTAGAAGTCGGAAGGACATCTTGGGACTGGGGAACGACTCGAAGATCTCTCGAAAATAGGAGCACCGTTCGAGACGGCCCGAATAGGGGAAGTTCGGGTAGCGGTACCGTCCCGCGGGGTGGATGTGACGTGCCTCGGGCAAGGAGAGGACATGGCCGTGCGCACTTCGAGACCAATCCCAGCCCTCCACCGCGCGCTG
>JAJCZO010000394.1 GCA_029262355.1 Deltaproteobacteria bacterium | reverse complement strand
TCGCGGCATGTGTGTCTCCCAAAGCGAGGCGGTCGAGATGCCCCGCGAGAACCAGTCCCGCGACGAGCATAATCCCTACGGCCGCCCAGAGAACGGGTTGCGCCACGTGGTTGGCTCCGAGATCTCCGAGCATCCAGCTGACAGCGCGCCCTAGGTCCCGCTCACTCAGCAGGGCGAGCGCGAGTGTAACCGTGGCCCCCCAGAACGTGGCGAGTACGACGCCGGCGAGAAGGAGTCTGTTCGCGCCGAGACGCGCAAGAGGGAGAAGAACGGCAGTGCCCGCGCAAGCTCCGAGGAATGCCATCACGGGCACCGACCACGGGTCGCCACTCATCCACGCGAGGCCGGCGATGGCGCCCACGGAGCTGCTGCCGGCAACACCGAGGATGTAGGGTTCGGCCAAGGGATTTCCGACCAGCGCCTGGAGCCATGCTCCCGCAAGCGCGAGAAGTGCGCCGATCGCCGCGGCGGTCTGGACGCGTGGCCATCGCAGTGACCACAGGATTCGCACGTCGAGCTCCGAGCCCGGATCGAACGGATTCATCCAGCGCTCGCCGGCGGCGAGGCCAACGGCGAGACTCAGCGCAGCCAGGCCGAAGGCCACGGCGAGCGCCGTAACGCGAGAACTCCTCACATCGACTCCCCGGGATTGCGGTCGGTACTCCTCGCGGTATCGCCGAGAGCTATCTCCAAGCGAGCCCACTCCTGCGCGGAGCCAGGCAGGCCAAACCGCACCCAACCGTCCAGAGTGGCCCATTCCGGGAAGGTGCGGACGAGGATGCGATGCTCCTCGAAATTGGGAAGACGGCCTGCCGGCCGTGCGAGCACGAAGCTCGCGTGCGACGGAGCCGAGCTCCAGCCGTGCTGCTCCAAGAGACGAGACAGGCGCTCCCTCCCCTCCGCGGCGGCGCAATCCCGCTCTGCCCAGGTAGGCAGGAGCTCCGGCAGGAGATGCGCAGCGAGCGTCGGCGCGGGCCACGGAGGGAGATACGAGCGAAGTGTCTCAAGCACCGGAGCTTCTGCAATCGCGTAGCCCATGCGCAGCCCAGGGATCGAGAACGATTTGGTGAGCGAACCAATGCGTATCCAGGAGGGCATCACCCCTGCGAGACGCCGAGCCTCGAACGAAGCGTACGACTCGTCGAGCACGCCCGCTGCGAGATCAGGGAGACTTCGAAGAGCACCGGTGGCGCCGTGCGGGCTCGTGACCCATGCCGCGCTGGCCTGCCCCCAGGAGCTACCGAGGGCGCTGCACCGCACTTCGACGCCCGCTCGCATGGCGCAACGTCGCACCTCTCCATACTCGGGCTCCTGCAAGAACACCGACGTCCACTGCATGGCAACGAACATGACCTCGACGAACGACTGCGCTCCGGCACCGACCAAGACGTCCGACGGGTGGACGTCCAGCGCGCTGGCTAGGGCGGAGCGCGCCGGCTCTCCGTCGGAATCAGGGTACCAGCCAACAGTCGGGGCCAGTCGGCGGAGAGCATCTGCCAGCGCCGTGGGTCGAGGCTCGGGCTGCACTCCCGTGGAGAGATCGAGGATCTCGGCTCGCTCACATCCCCAAGCGCGCGCCGCACGCTCGACCTGACCTCCGTGAGCTACGCCCACGTCGACTCCACGACCAGGGCCAATCCCCCGGAAAGAAGGAGCGTCCGATTCGTGAGCCTCAGAGCACGCTCGAAGTCCGCCTCACTTGGATCGGGAGCGCCCGGAGGTCCCATCCACGGACGCTCCTCCACGCAACCGCCCCGCCGGACCGGCCCGCCCAGCCGAACACCCAGCGCGTGCGCCATCGCCGATTCGGGCCACCCCGCGTTCACCGACGGATGCGAGCGAGTGTCGTGCGCGAGCCGCATCGTCGGTCGGCACCGCGCGACGCAAAGGCACGCGGCCGCGCACAGTCGTGCCGGAAGCCAGTTCGCCACGTCATCCGCCCGCGCGGCCGCACACCCGAACCGAGTGAAGCGCGCATTCCGATGCCCCCACATGGCATCGAGTGTGTTCACGATGCGGTACGCGACAGCCCCGACCGGCCCCCCAACACACGCCCAGAAGAGCGGCGCGACGACGCCGTCAGATGCGTTCTCCGCAAGCGATTCCATCGCCGCTCGCCTCGCATCCCCGGCATCCATGTCGCCGACGTCCCGCCCGACGATGCGCGACACACGAGTCCGTGCCGTGGGTAGATCGGGTGCTAGCCGCACCTCGTCGACGTGCTCAACGAGAGAACGCCAACCAAGCGTCGCCCAGACCGCCGCGGCACCGAGGAGAAGTTCGAACCCAGGGTTCAGCTCACGGGCCAATGCGAGAACGGCATGGACCAGGGCCGCCGGAAGGGCCAGCGCGACGCACCAGGCAAGCGCGCCCGCCGCGCAGCCGTCCCCGTACAACCGTGCCTCGATCAGGCTGGCCAGCCGGCCGAACACCGCGACGGGATGCCAGCGCGACTTCGGGTCGCCGAGGAGCCACTCCACGCTGAGAGCGATCGCTATCGTCACCGGAGCGCCACTCCAAGCCGGCGCTCGAGCCACGACAGGTCGAGGTGCGCGGACAGAACGTCGGCGAGTCGGTCGAGGTCCTGCGTCCATCGATCGGTCAGATCCATGCCGTTGGCGGAGGTTGCACCGAACCACGCCCGGACCACCGCCTGGCGAAACACCGCCACGTCAAACAAGCCATGGACGTAGGTTCCCCAGATCTGCTCGTCCGCCGACACTGCGTGAAAGGGATACCTAGGCCGACTCTCGGTCGTGCACCCGTGATGAATCTCGTAACCACGGAAGCGCACAGCCGCCGGCCAGGCGGCCTCTCCCTGGACCTCCGTCACTCGTTTGGTCACGCGGAGTTCGGTGCGGACCGGAAGCCACCCGAGTCCGCGTGTCTCACCGCCGCCCTCGACGCCCGCGGGATCAAGCAGACTTTCCCCAAGCATCTGCATCCCGCCGCAGATGCCGAGGACGCGTCCGCCGTAACGGAGGTGACGTTCGAGCGCCGCGACGAACCCGCGATCGACTAGCCAAGCCAGATCACTGCGTACCGCCTTCGAACCCGGAAGAACCACAAGGTCGAGCCCGGCAATGTCTTCAGCTCGATCAACCAGCTTCGTTTCTAGCGTGGGCTCGAGGAGAAGCGCGTCGAGATCGGTGAGATTGCTGGCCGTCGGATAGACCACCGCAGCCACCCGAGATCGCCGCCCCAGCAGTATATCAGGCGAGTCTAACGAGGCGGAGCGCCAACGATACGGCGCGTCCTCCTCGGGCAAACAGAGATCGGCGACGTGGGGCACCATACCGAGAGACGGAACGCCAGCTCGCTCCTCCAGCCACTGCGGCATGCCGGCGAGAAGCTTGGGGGAGCCTCGAAACCGGTTGATCACGAGGGCACGAATGCGAGCGCGATCGTCCGCCCCGAGAATCTGGAGGGTTCCCAGCAAGGCTCCGAATACACCGCCGCGATCGATGTCTCCCACCAGCCACGCATCCACGTCGACAGCCTCAGCGAACCCGAGGTTTGCGAGGTCGCCGGCTCGCAAGTTCGGCTCCGCCGGGGACCCCGCCCCCTCGATCCAGACCCAGTCGTGGGCGCTCTGGAGACGCTCGAAGCACTCCACCGCGACCGGCAACAGGCCCTTCCGGTCCTGACGAAAGCTCTCAGCCCGGAGTGTTCCTCGCGGCATTCCCCGAACGATCAGCTGCGCGCGCTGGTCGGCCTCGGGTTTGATCAAGATCGGGTTCATGTCGGGATGCGGCTCAAGTCCGCACGCAAAGGCCTGCAAGGCTTGAGCGCGGCCGATCTCGCCTCCGCCTGGGCACGCGACCGCATTGTTGCTCATGTTCTGCGACTTGAACGGCGCGACGCGCACCCCGGCTCTGGCGACGAGGCGACACAGGCCAGAGGTGAGCAGAGACTTCCCGACGCCCGACGCGGTACCGAGGATCATAAGTGCCCGCGCGCGGTTCGTTGGCTTCATTGTCGCCCCACCTCTCGCGCCGCGCGCACGAGGGCATCTTGGAGCTGCTCCATTCCGTCGATCAGCCGCGGGCCCGGGCGATGGAGCAAATCGTGCGCAGCCTCCACCACGATGATCTCGGGTGTGTGTTCGAACAGCACTCTCCAGGCCTTCTCTCTCTCGGCGACATCCCGCGATTCGCCGGGAACGATGATGGCCTGCGGAGCGGCTCTCAGTACCGCCTCCGGGCTCACGCGCGGAGCATCGATCTCGATCTCCGAGAAGACATTCTCGGCCCCGATCAACTCGAGAGCGTTCGAGATGAAGCTCGCGCCACCGGCCGTCCGCAGCGGGGTGTGCCAGATCTCGTAGAAGACGCGAATCGGCGGCTCGGGCCGACGATTGCGGAGCGCTCGTAGTCGGTCTCGAAGACCCGCGGCGACCCGTAGCGCTTCTGGCTCCCGTCCCACCCACGCGCCGATTCGGACGATATCTTCAAGGACGCCGTCGACGGAGGACGGATAGGAGTACTCCACTCTGATCCCTAGCGCCTCGAGCTGAGAGACGCCTGTGACCGATTCATCCATCGCGATCACGAGTGTAGGAGCGAGGCGAACTGCTCCCTCGACCGACACCCCGCGATAGCCTCCAACCCTAGGAAGATGCACGGCCTCGGATGGGTAGTCACTGAAGCTGACGGCGCCGACTACCTGAGACCCAGCGCCGATTGCGTACAAGATCTCGACAATATGCGGCGCGAGAGCGACGATACGGTGCGCTGCATCCGCCGACACCGGGCCAACGAAGAGAAGTAGCGCCACCGAAATCGCGCGGAGGACCCGATGGAGCCACCTCCGCGCGCCGCGCCTGGGCGTCATCCGTCGAGTTCCGACTCGAGCAGCAGGATCGAGTTCGGCGGCAATCCCGTATCGATTGGGCCCTCGCCGATGGGCAGGTCGTCCTGACCGCCAAAGACCCGCAGACCCGGTAGGGAGTCGCTGCGGTCGGCCAGATAAAGTTCATCTCGCGCGGCGGAGTACGCGATATCTGGGAGGAAGTCCTCCGAGACGAAGAGGGTCGCGACGAGGGCGCGATCGACGAGGTCGAAGCGAACGACCAGATTCGTGAAATTCTCGTCCAGAATTATCGCATATCCACGCCGATCGTCCGCCAAGGCGACGGCCGACAGGTTGCCTCCCAACTCGGCCTCGGTGATCGCGAACCCCTCGGCCCGATTGGAAGCCAGGTCCACGACGTCGAGTCCGCCGTCGCCGATGTCGCTGAAGCTTCCGACCTCGGCGACCAGGATCTTGCCGGCCTCCTCATCGACGATCAGATCGGAGAACGGATTCTTTCCAGCTAGTGTGATGCCGTCCGGCTCCGGAGTGGACGGGTCGAGATCGACCACCTCGTCGCTGACGACGTCGATCACCGCGAGCAGACTGCGATCCGTCACCGAGAATCGGTCGTTCTGATCGAGGAGCTGAAGGGAGACGTACAGGCGTTCGCCGAAGACCACCATCTGAGCCATCTCCGGGAGGCCATCGTCGTCCGCGAACTCCGCGAGAGAGATGCGACCACGGATGAAGCCGTCGCAGTCCGAGCCAGTGGATGGGTTCACGATGAGAACGTCCGTACCCCCGTAGAGCGACACGTACGCCTTGTCCGTCGAGACGAACGCAATGTCTTGCGGGTTGGACCCGTTGCCCACCGAGCACTGCCACAGAGTCCGATAGTCTGCGGAAGGGTCGATTGCCTGGATGTTGTCGCCACCGAGCCGGTTGATCACGTAGATTCGCCCGTTCCAGAGGCGCGCGACCGAGTCGCTGTGTACGGAGCCGATATTCTTCCGCACGGCCCCCGGGTCGTCGAATGGTACCACCGAGAAGGAACCGACAGGCGAGTCTCGTGTCAGGACGAAAGCCGCGGGGGCCGTCGGATCGGACGGCGCCCCAGTGGAGCCGTCCCCACCGCCACCACCCCCGCAAGCGCAGAGCCCTAAGGCTGTCAACGCGGCAACGAGTGTCCTCGAACGGGAGACGACTGCGAGCCCGGATCCTGGTCGTGTCGTGCGCATGAATCCTCCGCCGTGCTGCATTCCCGCAGCACGAGCCTGGAGGCACTCATGATTTCGGAGCGGCGAACTCGGGCGCACCTCGTGAGGTCGCGAGACCTCCGAACGCGTGGACCGCGCTTACAGCTCGTGCTCCCACATCCCGGAGTGCCTCGAGTGAAGGACTCTCGAGATCGGTCTCCTGGCTTATCGGCGTCCTACTCGCGCGGCCTTCCCATCTCTCTCGAGACAGTGGCAATAGTCGCGCTTTCGTTCCGAATTACAGTGGCGGGAGCCGCGCCGGATTTGAACCGGCTTCCGGTAAGATCGAGAGTCTGATTCTGTTTGGAAGAGGATCGCTAGCATCATTGCCGAAACTGAGTCAAGCCGATAGCCAGGAGGCCTGTCAGTTTGGGAAGAATCGTTTTGATCGGTGGAGGCGTGCGCTCCGGCAAGAGTGCCTATGCCTTGGCGAAGGCGCGTGAGTTGCCGTCTCCCCGCATCTACGTCGCAACGGCCGAACAAGGTGACGGCGAGATGGCCAGCCGCGCGCAGCGGCATCGGCAGGAGCGCGGGACAACCTTCGAGACGATCGAAGAGCCCCGAAACCTGCGCGACGCGCTCAACCGATGTGATCACGCTCGCGTGGTCGTCATCGATTGCCTCACGCTCTGGCTATCGAATCGACTTCTCGCAGGCGAGTCCCCCGACTCGATCGTAGACGCACTGGAAGATGTCTTGGCCCAAGCTGCGCACGCACCCCACGCCACGGTGATCGTGACGAACGAGGTTGGAATGGGCATCGTCCCCGAGACCGCCCTGGGTCGCCAGTTCCGCGACCTCGCCGGCGCCGCGCACCAGGCTGTCGCGCGCACAGCCGCCGAGATCTACCTTGCAACTCTCGGCGTGGTCGTTCGGCTCCATCCCGCCCCCGTGGAGATCTCGGCCCGCGGCGGCATCCACTGAGAACCAGGGAGTTCGACGCCGCCGCCCTCGAGTGTTCTTGACACTGCAGGGACCGCCTGGTTAACGCGCCGGAGACCGCAGGGTTGAACGGGAAGCCGGTGTGAACCCGGCGCGGCTCCCGCCACTGTAATTCGGAGCGAAAGCGCGATCAGTGCCACTGTCTCTTCGGGGATGGGAAGGCCGCGCGAGTAGGAAGCCGATGAGCCAGGAGACCGAACCTGATGCGGCCGATTCTCGAACTCCCCCGGGATGTGGGGCACGAGGTCTCCAATTTCGTTCTCGACACGATACGGCCAATCGGCCGTGGATCCGCCGTTGCGTTCCCGCCGGAGGCGCGCAGCGATCGTCTTGATGCTGCGGATCGCCGCCGACGGCGCGCGGGCTCAGGGGGTCGAAAGCCTCCGTCTCGACGGAGGCCCAGGCGGCGACGATACTGCAGTCGAACAGGCTACCGCGGACACCCCACCGCCCGCCCGCGAGATCCCAAACGACGCAGCAGCGGTAGAGAACCTTCTCGTCGAGGCCCGGAAGATCGAGGCAGTCACCGATGCGACGGCCTTCGCGACGCTGATCCCGATCGAGACGCAAGCCGAGGAGTTCAAGACCGTTGCGCAAGTGCTGGCCGAGACGGCCGGGCTCCAGGTCCGAAGCTTCGGCGGGCTAGGTGACTTCGCCACCGTATCGGTTCGTGGCGCGAGCTCCGGGCAGGTCCGCATCTACTTCGACGAAGTCCCCGTCACCCGCGCCCGGAGCGACACAGTCAACCTCGCCGACCTCCCACTCGAACCCCTCCAACGGATCGAGATCTACCGCGGCACGACCCCGCTATCGGTCGGGGCTTCCGCACTCGGCGGCGTGATCAATCTCGTCACCAAGGACCCGACGGACACGCCGACATTCTCGTTCCTCAGCGGAGGCGGCTCGTTCGGCACACGACAGGCGAGCCTCACGGCCTCCGGGCGAGTGGGAGACTGGGGCCTGCTCGGCTCCTTCAACTAGCTCGGTTCCGAAGGGGACTTCCCGTTCGACGACGACAACGGCACTCCCGAGAATCCCTTCGACGACGAGCGGACACGTCGCGAAAACAACGCCTTCAACTCCGCCGATGTGATCTTGAAGGTGGGACGCGACCTCTCCGCGCACTCGCGGTTTGTCGTCTTGAACGAGTCCTACGTGAACGACCAGGGCGTGCCCGGCATCGGGGCATTCCAATCGAAGAAGGCCAATCTGTTCGACCTGCGCAACCTAACTTACCTGCGCTTCGAAGGCGACGGGCTGGAGCACTTCCCGCTAGAGTTCCAGACAACACTCTACTTCGTCTACGAGGAGGAGCGCTTCGACGACCTCGACGGCGACATCGGTCGCGGAAGGACCAAGACACGTTCCCAGACCTTCGCCACGGGCGTCAACGCGCACGGGGCACAGCCGATCGGCAGCCACCTCCTCGAAGGACGCGTCGACCTGGGCGGCGAGGTCTTCGTCCCACGCGACCTACTCTCGTCCGACCCGAACGACGTCACCCAATCACGCTTCTCTCTGAACCTCGGCGTCGGCGACACCTTGAGCCTCCTCGACGACGATCTCCTGCTCGACGGCCAGTTCCGCTACGAAATGGTGCATGACAACTTCGGTGGTTTCGTAAGCCCGACCGGAGAGGTCCTCGACGAGTCGAGCGGCGGCACGCAGCAGCTCTTCACTCCACGAGTCGGGGTGCGCTACACGGTCCTCCCGTGGTTGTGGCTCAAGACCAACGCGGGACGGTACGGTCGCTTCCCCAACTTCTCCGAGCTCTTCGGCAATCGCGGGTCGGTCGTGGGAAATCCAGACCTCGAGCCGGAGCGCGGGTGGAATGTGGACTGCGGTGCCGAGGCACACTCATCGAGGATCGGCTTCCTCGAAGACATTCGCGCCGAAGCGGTCTTCTTCTGGCGTGACGTCGACGACCTAATCCTACTGATCCAGAACTCGCAGAGAACGTCTGTCCCACGCAACATCGGTAGCGCCGACTTCCTCGGCGTCGAGCTCGTAGCATCCTTCGACATCTGGGATGCCGTTGGATTCACCGCGAACTACACGTATCAGGACGCGAAGGATCGCAGCGCGGCGCCGTCGCGCAACGGCAAGCAACTCCCCGGAATCCCTGCCAACGACGGCTACGCGCGGGTGGACCTCCACCCCTGGGACCTGGCTCCGTTCTACGAGCTGACATTCGCCTCGGGGAACTTCATCGACCGTGCGAACCGGGTCGAGGTACCAAGCCGGATCCTCCACACGCTCGGCCTTCGCTACGCCCTCCCGTCCATGTCACTGGCCCTCACATTCGAAGCGCGCAACATCATTGACAACCAGATCGAGGACGTGGCCGGCTTCCCCCTGCCCGGGCGTTCGTACTTCGGTACGATTGCGTACCGGTGGTCAGAGTGAGAGACCCAAGGCAGCGATCACCATTCTCGATGAAAACCGCATGTGGAGGTCCTCGAGTCCCGCGTGTTCTCAGAACCCATCCGCGACTCGATCAGGAGGTCCTTCGCCCAAGTGTACCGATGGCGAAGGCCACCGACACGCGAAAGGGAGATCACCTGCGCAGAAAAGGAGGGCCTCTCCTCCACCGGTCGCCCCGACCGAGCGGCTCGGGTGCGCGTATGGACGTCTTGCTGGCTACTTCGGCGATCCGCTGCGGAATTGGAGGAGATTTCTCGATCGGCCGAGCCTCCGTTCGTCCTCGCTCTACTTGGCCGATGCGCTGCGAGAGAGGAGCCGCCAACGGGTTCGTAGGCGTCCTCAAGCCTGCCGCCGGTCTGCCTCCATATATATGCGTCCGCCCGAGGCTCCGCGGCTTCGTCCCGGAGACGACCCCGAACCTCGAAAGTCTCTGGCCCCCCGGGGGGCCAGACGGCGACACACTCAGACACGCTAGGCCCGCAGAGATTTCACCCCGCGCTGTACGGCTGCCCGTCAGTTGCCGGACGCACCGCCTCTAACCGTCAAGCATCTTCTCGAACCAAAGCTGCGCGTACGGATTGTCGTTGTACCGCTCGATCTCGGCGTAGCCACTGCGACGGTACATCGCGATCGCTTCGGTGAGCGTAGCGTTGGTGTCCAGCAGAAGGCGCCGGTGCCCGAGCCGGCGAGCGTGTCCTTCGAGTTCCGCGAGCAGGCGCGGTCCGAGGCCGACCCCTCGAAGCGATTCACGCACCCACATGCGCTTGATCTCGCCGACACCGCACTCGAGCGCTCGCAGCCCGCCACAGCCGACGACGGCCCCGTCACTGTGCATGACCAGGAACACGCCGTCCGGAGGTTCGAGGATGCGCGCATCCTCTTCGGTGGCATCGGGCGGGTGGAAGCCCGTCTCGAACCGACGGTCGAGCTCGCGGATGTAGTGTGCCACGGCCCAAGCCGCGTCGCTCGAGCGTGGGTCGACGACCCTGAAGGTCGCAGAGGCAGACGTGAGGATGCGGTCAGCGGTCAGGAGCGCCTCGTCGAGGCGCGCACGGTGCACCGGCGACAGGGGGCCAATGAGCCGCTGGGCCAGTCGCTCGGAGCGAGCCTCAAGCTCGTTCCACTCCCGCTGACCGCGCCGGGTGAGCGTCGCGATGCGACGACGGCGGTCGTCGGGGTCGGGCTCGACCCGGATGAGTCCCTCCGATTCGAGGCCGCGCAGCAGCCGGCTCAGGTAGCCCGAGTCGAGCCCAAGGCGCGACCGGAGCTTGAGCACTCTGCGCTCGCCGCGTCCGATCTCGAATAGTAGTCGCGCCGTGCCAAGCGGACGGTTCTGCCCAAGGAACCGGTCGTCGAGCGCGCCGATCCGCTGGGTGAACTGGCGGTTGAACCGGCGAAGCGTGGAGGCGTTCGCTTGAGCCATTATCTGACTCTAGTCAGAGATTTCTTCCGACTCAAGATCGCGTAGCGGCTCGTTGTGTCCGGATATTCGGCCGCGCCACTAGACCGCCTCCGGGTAGCTGCGGTTCGGGATTCCGCCGCGTAGCGCCCATCCGAGCACGTCGGTGCCTGCATAGGACATATATGGATGGGGCCCCTCGGAGGACCCGTCTCTGGCCCCCCGGGGGCCAGACGGCGACACACCCAGACACGCTCAGACACACTAGGCCCCGAGAAAACGTAGTCTTTTCGGCCCGAGGTGTGGGTTCAAGTCCCACCTCCGGCATCTCGAAACCCGCGTCGGACGGGGGTTTTCGGGCCCACTATTCCGTTGGGGGCCAGCGGGGGGCCAGAATATCTCGGGCAACCGAAGGTGGGCCGGAGCCCACAGGGTGGTTGGCCTCCAAGACCATTCCGAGGGGGAGACCTTCGGGGATGTACTTCCCTTCCCTTGCGCTGATCTCGAGGGGTCGGTGGCTACTACCCCAGCGATCCAGGTCTCCGAGACCAAGGGAAATACCAAGGAAGGCCAGGACGGGGTATGCGCGAGCGGGATCGAGATCTCGGGCCTGCCACTGCCCACCTCGACAGACGGTGACGCACCGCGCACAACTCGGAGCGATGGATCTCGAGCCGCTTCGACTGCTGGATACGCTTCTGGAACTGGCGGCTCGTGCGGATACTCTCGACCCGAGCGAACGGCGTGCCTGGATCGCAAACACCGGTGCACTTCTGAAGCGCCTCGGTTCAAGTCAGTCCACGCGCTTCGAGAGACTCGCGCGCGTCAAGCCACCAGCCACACGCGCAGTGCCAACCTATCGCCCCCGAAGAGGGGGCTCCAGACCACCAACGTCGAGCTCGGTGCCGCCTGATCCCCTTGGTCAGGTTTGGGATGAGATCCAGAGTGTCCTTGCAGAGGCTGCTGCCGAACTCTCGCTGTCGATCGGCTCGCCTCCGCAGATCCGCCCCGACGATATCCTCGATCGCCTTGAACTCATCATCGCTGACGCGCAGGACGTCGCTCATTGCTTACGCGCACGGCTTCGGTTCACAGATCCAGTGGCTCGGCGACTATTGAACGGCCTCTGTAGTGAACTCGATACCACCTATAGAGCCAATCGAAGTCGGTTGATCGCCAACGCTGACACTGCTGTTGATGCCGTGCGGCGCGAGCTTTGGAGCATCTCGACCAACTACGACACTGCCGCGATCCCCGGCATGGGTGCTGCCGCAGGACAGGATCTCAAGGATGCTCATCACAGGCAGGAGAAGCTCTACAATCTTCAACGGACGATGGTTGACGAGTTTCGAGCCATGCGCGAGGCGGACGCATCCTTGCGCGCACACCCTACGACAGTCAACCAAACCATCAACGCACAGACCGTGGGGGCGGTCAGCGGCGCCAACATCACCGAGAATCGTGGCGCATCGTTGGGCGAGGTGACTGCACTTGTCGCAGAACTACGAGAGACGTTGCAAGAAGCACCTTCCGATGTCCGCGATGAGGCAGCTGAAATCCTCGACGCCCTTGAAGCAGAGCGCGGTTCCGGGCCTGGGTCTGCTCAGCGTCGCCGCGGCTGGCTGAAGAAGTTGAATGAGCTTGCGAGCAAGTCGGACAAGGCCACGAGGTTTGTAGCCAGGGCGACGGAAATCTTGGACCGCCTCTCCGATCTCTTGTCGTAGCCACCTTGCGGTGCCTTTTCAGCTGAGCTGGAGGGCACTGGGCCGGCTACGGCGCGCTCCCTTGACCCGTCCGTGATGCAGCGGTTGTATCGCCGCGTGCGACCGATGATCACCGTGGTGAACCCACATCACTGGCTGCAGGATGACGACAGTTTTCCGGAGGATCCCCGCCTGCGATCGCGCATGATCCGAGTCGCCCAGTGCATCGAGTATGGCGGCCCGTTGCCGCGCGGCCACGTCCGCGAAACCCTCGTTCCATGCAGGCGCCGCCCGGGCAGGCAAGCGTGCTCCGGACTGCTGTGGGTTCTCAAGCAATCGGATGACGCCATCCACGCCTTCTGCCGGGTGTGCGAGGCCGACGAGTTCCTGATCTACGAGTGGGAGGACACCATCTGGGCCGAAGGCCCCATGGAGTCCGTCGATGTCGATGCGATGGCACGAGAGCGTGGCGAATCGCCCCGAGAACCCGAGCCCGGCGATCGCGACGCCGCACTCGGGCGAGTGCTCGACATCCTCGGGAGCAACCTGACCACCGATCAGGTGGAACGGATCATCCAGCGAAGCGAGCAACCGACGTCCGCCCTGCAGGCGATTCTCGCCAGTGCGACGCAACCGCCATCGAGTTCAGCCATGGAGCGACTGCTTCCCGTCATCATGGACATGTGGAACTCGCTGCCCCGAGAAGAGCTCGGAGGACGGAGCCCCGAGACAATGCTCCACGACTCCGTTGCCACCGCCCCGCGTGCCGGGCGGAACGAGCCGTGCCCATGCGGCAGCGGCAAGAAGTTCAAGAAGTGTTGCCTGCCCAGTACGCTCCACTGAGGCGGGTTATCAACCGGAGCCCGGTCCCGGCCCCTCGAGCTTGTAGCGCGTGTGTTCTCGCTTCGAGGCATTGAACGTCATCTTCACGGCGAGTGATCGTTGCGAAGCGAACCGCTTGATCATCCGATCCCGTCCTGTCCGGAAACTCGGCCCGGGTCCTCACGCGGCCTCGTGTTGTGTGGTCGCAGGCCAATCCTGCCGAACCGTTGGCACCGTCGGGTGGGCCTTCGAGTCCGGGACGGCCTTCTCGGGTGACGATGACCAAGCCGCCGAAGCCGCCGCCGGACTGTATCCATCCCGAATGACCCTCTGGGAAGATCCGCGAACGTCGATCGGAAACCCGCGTGGGACGGGGGTTCAATGACCGGCGAGTGTTACGGCGTGGCTCCTAGTCCCGCATCCACTCGATGAGACGACGGGCGATGTCGGCGCCCTTGTCTTCTTGCAGAAAGTGGCCCGCATCGGGGTAGGCGTGATGAGGCTGGCCGACGGCGCCGGGCACGGTGTCCCGCATCTCCCCCTGGGTAGCGTCA
>JAJCZO010000393.1 GCA_029262355.1 Deltaproteobacteria bacterium | reverse complement strand
ATCTCGGCGAGGGAGACGTCCCGAAGAATGACGTCGGGGCGGTTCACGAGGATGTCTCGGACCGCCTGCTCGCCCACCTGGATCATTCGTGCGTTCGGAGAGAGGTTCTCCCGATCGAAGTCGCCGTCGAGAGTCTGTTCGCCCAGTAGGCTGGCCGCGCCCGTCGCGGCGACGTCCTTGGTCAACGCACACCGAAAGTACAGGTCGACCGGCTCGTCCAGTCGACCGGAGAGTGCTTCCTGGATCTTTGTGACTCTCGCAGGCGAGACGACGCGCGGTGTCCGCAGTACGGCCATCACCTGGAGCCGACCTCTGTTTCGCGCGTGTCGGGATTCGAGCACGCTGATGTTCGGCTCGTCGCGCAATTGCTCGCGTACGACCGACGTAACGGTCCGCGTGATCCAACGATCCTGGATGACCGTGAATAGCTGCTGTGTGAGCAGCACCGTGACGACGAGGAGTCCGATCAGGGCTGCCCCGAAGCGTCGGGCGAAGGTCGCGGCACCGCCGAACTCCTCGCGGGTGACGAAGCCCGCTAGAATGAACATCAGGGTGGACACGGCGAGGATCGCCAGAAAGTTGGCGAAGAACAGCAGGAAGGCGCCCCACGCGCCGTCGTACGATCCGAAGGCGAGGCAGAGCCCCGACGTGGCGAGGGGAGGTGTGAGCGCCGTTGCGATCGCAACGCCGGGTAGGGCGGGGCCGATGCGCTCGTCGATCATTGCGATGCAGCCAGCGATGCCAGCGAGTGCCGCTACGAGGAGGTCCATCAATGTCGGACTCGTCCGTGCCAGCATCTCGGGCGTGGGGCTCAGGGAGAGAGGCGCGAGCCCTAGAATGAACGCGAGCGCGATTGCCAGAATCACGCCGCCGAACTCGGCCAGGATGGCATCGACCAAGAGTCGTAGGTCGCCGCGGGACAGCGCGAGCGAAACTCCGAAGATCGGCGTCATGAGCGGCGAGACGAGCATGGCGCCGATGACGACGGCCGGGCTGTTCACCAAGAGACCGAATCCCGAGAGTAGGACCGACAGGCCCATCATCGCGTAGTATTGCGGGCGAGGAGCGGAGCCGGCGACGATGTCGGTTACGACGAGAGCGCGGCGCTCGGCCGAGACGGAAAGCCGCCAGCGCGAGATGTCTGCCATCGCTCTAATGCGGCGACGTCGACATGGAGTCAACGCCTTGCTGCCCCCCGACGTCCGTCGCGGTGTCTCGCCTCCTGGGAAGATTGGCGATCTTCCTGCCTCGTCGTTCCTTGCGACGAACGCCGATGGACGCCAATCGGGTCACCCGACGTCGACGGCGGTGCACTAGAACGCGTCGAAGAGAGCTGGGTCTACGCTCTTTTCGTCCTCGGACTCGGCGGTCGGAGCCTTCTCCATCGTTGGGGGCCCTGGGGCGGGCTCTGCGGGAGCGAGCGGCGGCTCGATGGCTACCGTTGGCTCGAGCGTCGGGGCGACATCGACTTCTTCCGTCACGGTGCTCGTCTTCGGCCCGCGCCAAGTCAGCTTCGCGTTCTGGACCCAGCCCTCTTTGCCGGAGCCTACCACCGTCACGTGCGCGAACCCGGAGGAGAGCCCGTCACGGTCGACCGCTTCGTGGAGGTCGAGTTCCCCGATCTGCTCGCTCGAAAAACTTGGCTCCGCGTGCAAGGGGAGGCCGGCCGTCGCGACGTAGAAGCGTCCATCGATCGTGCCGCTCGTGTCGCCCATCACGGATTCGTAGGCCTGGGTGACGGGCGTGCAGCCGCCGAGAAGCGCGAGGCACAGTCCTGAGACGAGAAGTTCTTTGAGACGCGAGACCATGAGGTCGCCTGATCGAATCGGATTCAATCCGATTCCGCTCGGTCTGTCCACGGATCGGTCATCGATCCGTTCCGTCAGAGAACCAGGGACGTGCCGCCGTCGACGACGAGCACGCCGCCGGTCATGTACTGATTGTCGACGCAAGTGAGGATGGCTTTGGAGCAATCCTCCGGAGTGGCGGAGCGCCCGGCCGGGACGATCGCGGAGACGCCAGCGTGGAGGTCGGCCCAGTCTTCCGTCCACGGGGTCTGTACGAGCCCGGGAGCGATCGCGTTCACGCGCACGGGCTTGCAGTTTCGGGCAAGATCCATCGTCAGGTTGTTCATTGCCGCCTTCGCCATTCCGTAGGCGGTCGAGCTTCCGATCGCCCGCAGGCCGGCGACCGACGAGACATTGACGACGCATCCCCTCTCGGCCTTCTTGAGATGGGGCATCGCCGCGCGGGTGAGCCACCACGTGCCGTAGACGTTGATTTCGATCGTCTTGAACAAGATCTCGTTCGTCAATGCGGCGAGATCGTCGTGTGGCACGCGCGTCGTCCATCCGGCGTTGTTGATCAGGATGTCGAGCCGTCCGAACTTCTCGATCGCGGCGGCGACCAGCGCTTTGTCGTCGTCTTCCTTGCTGATGTCCGCTCGGACATAAATCGATTCGGTGGGCAGCGACTTGGAGACCGCTTCCCCCGCCTCGACCGAATTGGACGAGTTGACGACGACGTGGGCCCCGGCCGCGGCGAGATCCTGTGCGACTCGCTCGCCGATGCCGCTCGAGGAGCCCGAAACGAGTGCGACCTGCCCATCCAGTCTATCCATGGAGGCTCTCTAGCAAGACGAGTGCGGTAAACGGAAGCGTTGTGCAGAGGCGTTGCCCAGACGCTCGGTGACAGAAGGCGGCAGGCGCAGGCCGCACGGTGTCACCGGGGGATGACGAAGAGCGTGGTTCTCACCTGTAGCCGACCTCGGTCAGAATGGGCGCCGTCCTTTGCGAATAGGTCTCCCGCAGCGCTGCCTCGCGGTGTTCGATGCCGGCCTCGCCCAGTGAAGTGCCGGTAGTGATGGAGCGGAACGTGGCCTCGCTCGGGAAGTTGTTGATGCGGAACTCCTCCCACGCGCGGCCATCGCCCACCAGTTCGCCCTCGATCACCAGCCAAAGGCCGGGGCGTACGCCGAGACCGAGCACGTCCTGTTCCAGGCGGCCCTGCTCGTACAACGCCATCGCCTCGCGGCCTGTCAGACTCGTCTCTCGGCCATCGCGATATTGGGCGATCTGAGTGTAGTCGAGAAGGTGCACGATCGCGATCGGCGGATCCTCCGTCGTGGGTGGGAAGGGGACACTCGAGAGATCGACCTCGAGCAGGGCGTCGGGGAAGGGGGCGCCCTGGAGGTGTCCGACGAGAACCAGCGACTTCTCGACGCCGGCGTTCTTGTGTTCGGCTGCCGCCCGGAAATCTTCGCGCTCGAGCATTCCGAAGAGGGCGGCGCGGCTCGGGTAGCGGACGACGCCGACCTGCGTCCATCCGGCCCCATCGGGATCGATCAAGTTCTCCGCGACATCGGCCACGAACACCGGGCGTGCCCCGATGTCGGAAAGGATCGGGAGGATGAGCGAGCCGTAGATGCGGTCGGCCTCCGCACCGGTGAGGTCCGTCTCCCGTCGGTCGGCGTATTCGGCCCGCTCGCGATGGCGGACGAGATTCACCATGTAGAACGGTCCGTCCTCCTCGGGCGGCACTTCGAGCATCCGACGAACCTGGGCGCGATCGACCACTCCGAAGCTGGGATCGCTGGGGAAGAGCTGCTGGATCCGTGGGTCGATCGGCGAAACGGTGTCTGACTGACTTCCGTCGCCGCAGCCGGCGAGGGTGAGGCCAACCAGGAGGGCGAGTATCGTCGGCGCGGGCATTCTCATCTTATGACAAGATTAGTGTCATAATATGGAAGCTGTCAACTCTCTCCGCGTGCGTGCCCGCTGTGCTACGAGCGGGGCCATGGATTTCGACCTTCCGCCGGAGCTAGCGGCTTACCTCGACACGCTCGACGACTTCATTGCGCGCGAGATCAAGCCGCTGGAGGAACAAGACGACAACATGCGATTTTTCGACCATCGTCGGGAGGACGCACGTACCGATTGGGAACGAGATGGTCTTCCCAACGAGGAGTGGGAGGCGTTGCTCGCCGAAGCGCGCCGCCGAGCCGACGGGGCTGGCCATTACCGGTATCCGTACCCCAAGGAGTACGGCGGTCAGGACGGTACGAATCTCGGGATGGCCGTGATCCGTGAGCATCTTGCGGTGAAGGGACTCGGTCTGCACAACGACCTGCAGAACGAGCATTCGATCGTCGGGAACAACGTCGGCTTTCTCCTCATGTTGAACTACGGTTCCGAGAAGCAGAAGGCCGAATGGATCGATGCTCTTCTCGAGGGGCGAATGGGCTTCGCCTTCGGAATCACCGAGCCGGATCACGGCTCGGACGCCACGCATCTCGAAACGACGGGCGTGCGCGACGGAGATCGGTGGCGCATCAACGGGGAGAAGACCTGGAACACCGGAATTCACAAGGCAAAGTACGATCTGATCTTCGCTCGCACCAGCGGTAATGCGGGAGACGGCCTTGGCATCACGGCGTTCCTCGTTCCGACGGACGCGCCGGGTTTCAAGCTCGAAGAGATGCTCTGGACGTTCAACATGCCGACCGACCATGGCCGCGTTTCATTGACGGACGTGATGGTGCCGCACGACGCGATCTTCGGAGAGGAGGGCCGGGGGTTGCAGGTCGTTCAGCACTTCTTCAATGAGAATCGAATCCGGCAGGCAGCGTCGAGCCTCGGCGCGGCCCAATTCTGCATCAACGAGTCGATTGAGTACGCCAAGGTTCGTGCGCCGTTCGGCAAACCGCTCGCAACGAACCAGGCGATCCAGTTCCCGCTCGTCGAGCTCCAGACGCAGTGTGAGATGCTCCGAGCTCTCATCCACAAGACGGCGTGGGGGATGGACCGCGATGGCGCGTTCTCGGTCTCGGACAAGGTGTCGATGTGCAACTACTGGTCGAACCGCCTGTGCTGCGAGGCGGCGGACCGCGCCATGCAGGTCCACGGGGGCCTCGGGTACTCTCGACACAAGCCCTTCGAGCACATCTACCGTCATCACCGGCGGTACCGGATCACCGAGGGAGCGGAGGAGATCCAGATGCGGCGCGTGGCCGGCTATCTCTTCGGCTTCATGAAGCAGCGCGCACCCAAGGGGGTCCGAGAAGACTGAACGCCCCCGCGATCCCTCCCTCGGGTGGAACCGCCCCCGGGGCCTCCGCGCAGGAGCCCTCTGCCTCACTGGAAAGCTCATGGCTTGCAGCGCCCTGGCTCGAGGGGGTAACGCTGAGCCATTCAGCCGATCCGTGATGCCCTTGGCGGGCGCGCGGTGAAAGGAGCGCAATATGGCATCCATGCATGATTTCCAGATGAGTTCGATCAGCGGCAGCACCGTGAACCTGTCCGACTACAAGGATCAGGTCTGCTTGATCGTCAATGTCGCCAGTGAATGAGGCCTTACGCCCCAGTACGCAGGTCTGCGTACTCTAAATGAGAAGTACGGTTCCAAAGGCTTCACCGTTTTCGGCTTTCCCTGCAATCAGTTTGGCGCCCAGGAGCCCGGCAGCGACGCCGAGATCCTCGAGTTCGCCACGTCCAAGTACGACGTCAACTTCCCGTTGTTCTCGAAGATCGAGGTGAACGGGGACGGTGCTTGCGACCTCTACAAGTTCCTCAAGTCTTCTCAGGCCGACGAAGAAGGCAAAGAGGACATCGCGTGGAACTTCACCAAGTTTCTGGTCGACGGGACGGGGCAGGTCGTGGCCCGGTTTGGTCCCGTTACGACGCCGGAAGAGATCGAAGAGAAGCTCGGCGCGTATCTGTGAGCGGTTGTGCCTTCGGGTTGGGATCGGCGGCGGTCTTCGGATCGCTGCCGGTCTCCGTCGTTCGTCAGTTGCAGCTCGACTCGTTGGCGCCCGCGAAGTCCATGACCCAGTAGTGCCCGAGCGACCCGCCGCAGGCGTGCCCGATGCCGGCGACCGAGTAGCTGGAGTTCTCCATGATGAACTCGTGCCCGGGCGAATTCAGCCACTGATTCATGATGCCCGAGGCCGTCGAGTCGGACGCGGCGATGATCTCGCCCATCCAGGTCTGTGGTCCGCACCCGGCGGTGTAGCCCGAGGCGCAGGCGCGCTCCCAGAACTCTGAGCCGTTTGCCCCGAGGTGGGCGAAGTATCCCCGGTTGCGCATGTCGTTCGCGTGGTCCTGCGCACCCCGGTTGAGTGACGAGCAGTTCTTTACTGCGGATCGTCCCCGCGACGAACGGTAGTTGTTGACGAGCTGCAGCAGGTTCTGCTCGCCTGCGGATAGGCCCTGAGTCGAGCTGCCATTGCCGGTGCACGACGTGCCGCCGCTGCCGCCGCCGCCGGGGACGCAGCCTTGGATCGCGACGTGGTGGCACCCGTCAGCCCGTTCGCACCAGTCGATCGTGCAGGCGTTCGCGTCGTCGCACTCGGTGTCTTCCCAGCACGACGGTCCAGAGACGTTGTCACACGCGTCCAAGCACGTTTCGGTCGAGCCGAGCTCTGCGAACTTGTTTGCACTCGGAGCGCATTGCGCTTCCGACTTCTTCAGCCGGCACGACGTCTTGTCCTTTCGGTTCGTGAAGCAGCAGGTCGCCCACTCCGGGGGCCGCGAGCACGTGGAGCCCTTTGCTGCGCTGACGAGAGTTGCTCGGCACTTGGAACGGATATCTCCGTCGAGGACGGCCTGCAGGGCGACCGCGCGCGCACACAGGGCGAAGCTCTTGAAGTCTTGCTTCCAGCGCACGTTCTGCGAAGCGGCGCAGCCACATGTGGCCTCGATCTTCTGCCACCCCGCGGCGAGATCCTGGCTGTCGCCGCCGACAGAGCCGCACTTCGTCTCGGCGGCCGCGGGCACCGCCGCAGCCAGGCCGATCACGGCCATGAAGCCTACAACTCGACCTGCGCGCACTCCCCGTCTCATGCCCCACTCCCCTCCTCCGGCGTCCAGCCGATTGCGACTAAAGAGCATAGGGAATGCCCACGCGGGGTCAACGTAGTTTCGCCTCAGCGCGTCTCGCCCAATGGGAATCATGCGGAAAACACGGTACCCCCAGGGGAATGGATGGATCGTTCGACGCGGTGGTCGTCGGCTCAGGCCCCAACGGGCTGGCGGCCGCCGTCGAGCTCGCGCGCGCGGGTGCTTCGGTTGCGGTACTCGAAGGCGCCGCATCCATTGGCGGGAGCACGCGGACCGCGGAGTCGACCCTGCCGGGTTTCCTGCATGACGTCTGCTCCGGCGCCCATCCGATGGGGATCCTCTCGCCGTTCTTTCGCGAGCTTCCGCTCGATGAGCACGGCCTCGAGTGGGTTCGGCCCGGCGCCTCCGCTGCGCACCCGCTCGACGGCGCGCCGGCGGTCATGCTGTGGCGATCGATGGAACGCACCTGCGAAGGGCTCGGGCGAGATGGGGACGCGTACCGTCGCCTGGTGGCCCCGTTCCTTCGCGATCCCCACGCGCTGCTTCGTGACGGGATGGGGCCGCTGGCTTGGCCGGAGGGGCCGTTGAATTTCGCCCGTCTCGGGGCTCTCGGAGTTTGGCCTTCGACCTGGTTGAGCGGCGCGGCCTTCCGCGACGAGCGTGCGCGCGCCCTGTTCGCTGGCTGCGCGTCTCATTCCATTCTCCCGCTGAACCACTTTCTCACGTCTGCGATGGGGCTGATGTTCGTCGTTGCGGGGCACGTGGAAGAGTGGCCGGTCGCGCGCGGGGGTTCGATTGCGATTACTCGGGCGCTGGCCAGCTACTTCGAGTCGCTCGGCGGCGTCGTTCGCACGAACACGATGGTTCGGTCGCCCGCCGACCTGCCGCCGTCGCGCGTCTACTTGTTCGATACCGATCCGATGCAGATGGTGCGGATCGCCGACTCAGTGTTGCCTGCAAGCTACAAGCGACGTCTCCGTCGCTTTCGCTACGGACCGGGGGTCTTCAAGATCGACTGGGCACTCGACGGTCCGGTTCCGTGGAAAGATCCGAATTGTCTACAGGCATCGACCGTTCACGTGAGCGGCACCGCGGCAGAGACCGCCGCGAGCGAAGCTGCGATGTGGCGCGGGGACGTCTGCGAGCGCCCATTCCTGATCGTGGTGCAGCAGAGTCAGTTCGACTCGACGCGCGCCCCCGAGGGCAAGCACACCGGCTACGCCTACTGCCATGTTCCCCACGGCTCGACGGTCGACATGACTGAGCGGATCGAAGCGCAGATGGAGAGGTTCGCGCCGGGGTTTCGCGACCGGATCTTGGCGCGGCACGCGACGAACACCGCGGATCTGCACCGCGCCAACCCCAACTGCGTCGGTGGAGCGATCACCGGCGGGGCGGCCGACGTTCGGCAGTTCTTCACGCGCCCGGTTGCTCGGTTGGATCCGTACGCGACACCGAACGAGCGTGTGTATCTGTGCTCGGCGTCGACTCCCCCCGGCGGTGGTGTGCATGGCATGTGCGGCTACCACGCTGCACGAAGTGCCCTCCGACGAATCGAGGGCCTCTCTGCGGCGCCCCTTGGCTGACGCGGTGGGCCGGGCTTGCGAACCGGATGCATACCGGAGAGATAATCGAGTCATGAAGATTTCGCTCAACGAGGCTGCACCAGCGACCGGACCGCTCGCCGGGGTTCGCGTGCTCGATCTGTCCGCCGTCGTCTCGGGCCCGCTCTGCGGTCAGGTGCTGGGAGATCTCGGCGCGGATGTCGTCAAGATCGAGGCGCCGAACGGTGACGCGACCCGCCGTCTCGGTATGCCGGACGAATGCGGATTCACTGGGTGGTACCTCAACTTCAATCGCAACAAACGTGGCTTGGCCGTCGATCTCAAGACGGAGGGGGGAGTCGAGATCGTTCGTCGCCTGGCTCGCGAGGCGGATGTCGTGGTGGAGAACTATCGCCCGGGCGTCGCCGACCGGCTGGGCGTCGGATACGAGGCCCTTCGCAAGGAGAACCAACGGTTGATCTACGTCGCGATCAGTGGGTTTGGCCCCGATGGTCCCTACCGAGATCGGCCCGCCTACGACTCCGTGATTCAGGGCTACGCGGGATTCATGCCTACGCAGGGCGGCGATGGCGAGCCGACCTTGGTGCGCTCGATCGCTGCGGACAAGGTGAGCGGCATGACGGCGACGTACGCGATCCTCGCGGCGCTCTTTGCGCGGGAGAAGAATGGCGGAGCTGGTCAGCGCATCGATGTCCCGATGCTCGACAGCTGGGTGGCGTACATCCTTCCGGACATCTTCCTCGACCGGTCCTACGCAGACCGCCCGGAGCCGGGGCCTCCCCCGAACATTCACCGCACGTGGGCGACGAAAGATGGCCACGTCGTGATGATGCTGATCGAGGACCATCAGTTTCACGCGATGTGCCGCGTAGTCGATCGTGAGGATCTCATCACGGACCCGCGCTGCGTGACGATCATCGACCGCTTCATGAACGCGGAGACGCTTTTTCCGGAGATCGAACGTGGCCTCGCGAAGTGGACGACGCAGGAACTCGTCGATCGAGCGGACGAGTTCGGGGCACCCTTGGCTCCCGCCAATGGCATCGTCGAGATGATGGCCGACCCGCAGGCGATTCACTCCAAGATCGTCTTCGACGTGAAGCACGAGGATGCCGGAACTCTCCGGTACCTGCGGAGCCCGGTTCGGTTTTCTGAGACCCCGACCTCGTTTCACGCGCATCCGCCAAAGCTCGGCGAGCACAACGCCCAGGTTTTGCGCGAGGCCGGCTACTCCGACGACGAGGTCGCGGTGCTACGCGAAACCGGCGCGATCGTCTGACGCAGGTCATTTCTTGCGCGGCCGTTCTCCATAGTCCGCCCAGGGAGCGTCGCGTTCGCGAATGACTTCTCGGAAGCCCTTTTCCTTGAACGATTCGGCCCAGCGATAGGCGTCTTCCGTGTGGCGCGTGGCTCCGTCGAACAAGGTGCCGAGGAGTTGAGTCGTGCGGAGTCCCATGTTCTCGAAGGCCTGGTTGATCAGCAGCTTGTTCAACGCGAGCTGGTTCGCCGGAATGTGCTGGAAGCGCCGCGCGTACTCTTCCACCCGTAGTGGCAAGTCGGCGGCCGGATAGGAGCGCGAGACGAGTCCGATCCGGACGGCGGTTTCCGCGTCGATGGCCTCGCCGGTGAGTAGGAACTGCTTCGCGTGCTCGAGGCCAAGTCGGTAAACCCAGATCATCGTCGTCGGCGTGCCGAAGACGCGCGACGGCGCGTAGCCGATGTAGGCATCGTCGGCCATGAAGAGTTGATCGCAGCAGAGCACCATGTCCGTCGCGCCGCCCACCGCGAACCCGTGCACCTGTCCGATCACGGGCTTCGGGCAGTGCCAGATCTTCATGAAGCGTTCGACGTTCTTGTTCATGAACTGGTAGTCCCGCACGGGATCCCAGGCTCCCACGCGCGGCTCCGGCCCGGGCGCATCGAAGGGAGTCGACCAGCCCCCGGTTCCCTCGGCGACGAGGTCGTAGCCCGCCGTGAAGACGCGCCCCTCCCCGCGAAGCACGATGGCGCGCACGTGCTTCGAGCAGGTGGCCTCGTCGATGCCGTCGGCCACGCCCTGCACGACGGATTCGGTGAGAGTGTTCAGCTTGTCCGGGCGGTTCAGGGTGATGATCGCGATCGCATCGCGTTCTTCATACCGGACGGTCTTCTCATCTTCGGGGGCATCGTTGCTTGGCATGAGGCTCTTCTATCACGATCGGGGGGCCCTTCTGGGGCTTTGGACCTTGACAGCGCCGGTCCGCTCGGGGATTGATTCGCGCCGTGATGAAGATTCGTACATCAAGCAAGGTCATCGGAGCGCTCGCCGCGGGGCTCTGTCTGTTCGTCGCCGCCTGCACCTCGCCGTCGGAAGAAGCGGCCCCGTCGGCCGCGTCGGCACCCAGCGCCCCGCCGGCGGCTGGGCAGCCGGAGAGCAGTCAGCCCGCCGCCGCCGTGTCGGCCGGCGATGAGCTCTACATCGACGTCGAAGCCGATCCCGAGGAGGGTGCGCCGCCGCTCGCCGTACAATTCACGGCGATGGTCGAGGACAACACGGGCGCGGTCGACTGCGAATGGGATTTCGGCGATGGGGCGCCCAAGAAGACGGGGCTGAACCCGATGCATGTCTTCTCGACCGTGGAGGACTACGAGGTCGTGGTGCGCTGCAAGGATTCTGCGGGCGTCGAGGGCGAGGGCGACGTCGACATTTTCGTAGAGGACTAGAGTATCGCCATGTCGACGGCGGGGCACTCGTGTCCCGCGTTACTCCGGATCGGGGCGTGTGTACCACCACGCCCAGACACCGAACAAGAATTGGAAGGGCAGGCGTACCCAGTTGACGACCGGGTCTCCGCTGCCGGGCCCTTCGGGGCCGACGTTCGCCAGCATCATGTAGACGTTCGCCGGGTACACGGCGATCAGCAGCGCGATCGTGCCCCAGGCCGCGAGCACGCGCGTTTTCGGCTCGAGGAGGTAAACTCCGAGAACGATCTCGATCAGGCCCGAGATGACGTTCAGCCACTCGGGATTCGGCAACTCGGGCGGGATGATGGCGACGAAGAAGCTGGGGTTGAGCAGGTGCAGAAAGCCGGTGAAGCAGAGCTGTAGGGATAGAAGGTAGAGAAGGGGCTTCTTGAATCTCGCCATGGCCGGAGTGTGCGCCTCCTCGTTTGGGAAGCCAAGCGGGAGCGCGGGCCGGCGGCGTCCCGGCAGGCTCGAGACGAGGCGGCGGGCACCTGGCTTGCCTGGTCGGATCGTTCTCGTTCCAGTCTATGCCGTCCGACGGATCGAGGTCGGCTATAGGTCTCGCCCGCCGCGCGGGAACCGCAGAGAAACGGCGCAATGAGCACGCAGGGGTATGGTCGGCTGGCTCGGTTTCGGCGCTCATCGCTCATCGGGCGGAGAAGTCTGGTTTGCGTCGCATTTTGGCCGGCAGCACGTTACGTGTTCGCTGCGGGCAGTGCTCTAGAAGCCGCCGGTCGATCGTCGATCCGATGAAACCCAATTACGAAACCGTCGTCGATACGTGGGAACTCCTCCCCCTGGCGTTCGCGATGGGGATTCATGCGCTGATCATCGCGCTGCAGATTGGACTGGCGACCTTCCTGGTCATCTCCGGTGCTCTTGCACTGCGGCCATCGATCGTCCCGCCTGCCTGGCAGCGTTCTTTGGGACTCTCGGTCGAAGGCGCGCAATCGTCGCGGGGTGCGGCGCTGCTGCGTATCGGTCTCGGCGTTCTTCTCCTCCTCCCGCTTCTCGTCGGCGCGCCGACTCTCGTTTCTCTCCTTGCCGGGCTGGGCGCGTTCGCGGTCCTGCTCATTGGTGAGCGCGCGATTCCGGCCGAGTCGAGACGGCGTGGTCGACTCGCGCGAGGCGCTGCATTGCTCGCAGCCGCGGTCGTGGCTCTCTTCATCGTATGGGAGGGTGAAGATGGGTTGGCGCTCGGCATCGCGCTCTCCACCAACATGCAGGAGTGGCGGGTTCGGGAGCTCGAGTGGCAGCACGAGAACGACGTGGAGGCACCGAAGGTCGGTGATCTAGCCCCGGACTTCGAGCTGCACGACCCCAACGGCGAGACCGCGGTGCGGCTCTCCGATTATCGCGACCAGAGGCCGGTCGTTCTCGTCTTCGGGAGCTATACTTGACCTCCGTTCAGTAGTGGGACCGGGCGTCTCACCGAACTTTACGAGCAACACCACGAGGACGTCGAATTCATCGTGGTCTACGTGAAAGAAGCGCACCCTACGGACAAGTGGTGGCTCGGGCGGTCGCGCACGCAGCGCGTGTTCCACAGATTGTCCGGAAGTCCGGCGCGGCTCGATGTCAAGGATCCGGTCACCCTCGAGCAGCGCCGCAAGGTGGCCGCGAGCTGCCAGGCGAATCTCTTCGACGGAGTCGTGCCGCTCTACGTCGATACCATCACCGACGAGGTCAGTGGCTCGTACGCGGGAAAGCCGACGCGAATCTACCTCATCGGCAGAGACGGGCGGGTGGTCTACAACCCCGGCATTGGGCCGTTCGGATTCAACCCCGACCACCTGGGGCGGGAGATCGACACCTATCTCGCCCGGGGCTAGCGCGCTGCGGTTGGGACTCGGGTCAGCTCGCGTCGGGATTCTCGAGCGCAGCGAGGAACGCCTCGGGGTAGACGCCGAACCTTCGCAGTAGGGCCGTGAGTGTCTGGTCCTGGAGGGAGGGGTCGAGGTTGTCCCACTGATTCAGAAGCACGACTCTATCTGGCTCGTCGAGGGGCCCTTGCGCGATCCGTGCCCCGAACGTGTCGGCCCATTGCGCAGCGGTGCGCCGCTTCGTGGGACCACTGCCGCGCTCGCCGCTTGGGGCGGCAGCGCCTCGGCTGTGGTCGATCACGGGTGCAACGGGAGCCACGGGTGCCACCGGAGCCGCGGCCGACACCCGTGATTCGGGGACCTGTTCCTTGGCCATCGCAAGCACTGCCGTGAGGATCTCGCCGACGTCTTGGTCGAGTTCCGATACTCGCTGCTCGATCGCGATGTTCTCCTGTTGATGGCGTGCGGCGCGTTGCTCGGAAATCCAGATGCCGACTCCGGGCGCAAGGATGCCGGCCCCGATCAGCACGACCAACAGAGCCGTGTTCAGCCACCGCCGATCGGACTCGATCCGGATCACCCGTGCCTGCAGATCCCCGATCCGGTCGTCGTCCACCAGCCTCTCGACGACCCTGGGCGCGGGTGTGGGCTCCCTCGATATGGACCGTGGTGACAACATCAGCCGACGAAGCTAGCAGCGCTGAGGGACACCGCACCACGCGAAAATTTGCCAGTTCTTTCCGGTCTATAGGCTTTGAGGGCGAGCCCGCGAGAAGTTGGCCTGCCGAGGTACGGAATCACGTGGTCGGGGTTACGCCGGGCGCTGCTTGATGCGTACGCTGCTCGGCTCAGCAGGGCGCGCAGCCTCCGCCAGCCATGAGAACGAGCCTCTGTTTGAACCCTCCCCCCCCCTCGATCCGTTCGCCGGTCACCGCAGCGCTGGTGGTCGCCCGGGTGCTCGCACGAGGCGGGGCGATCGAGACGTCGTCGGCTCGCGTCGAAGACGCCGCGATCTGCGTCGGCATGGACGAGGACGAACTCGCGGAGGATGCGCTGGTGCAGGCCATTGAAGAGACCGGCCGCGCGAGCGGGACTGCCGCGGCGCAGAGCCGATCGCGTCGAAGAGATCGTGATCCCGGCGCGAAGGCGGGCCGAGCCGCTCGAAGACGACCCCGTCTGGGTGACGGGGCGTCTGGCTTTGGGCGCGTGACGGACTGTAACCTCCCAGATTCACGAAATATTTCCTTGTCTGGATGTCCCGCGGACCCCTAGAATCCGTGGGTCGGAACCTGGTGTGCCCCGCGGCTACGCCCCTTGCTCTGGAGTCCTGGTTGAATCTCTTACGTCGCTCTCTTGCTCTCCTCGTTGCTCTGCTGCTGGCCGTGCCGGCCGTTGCTGGTGCGCAGTCCATTGCGCGGCAGTGGAACGAGGTGCTTCTCGATGCGATCCGCCACGACCTGGCGCGCCCGACGGTCCACGCTCGGAACTTGTTCCATACCTCGGTTGCCATGTGGGATGCCTGGGCGGCCTACGATGACTACGCGCGAACGTACCTGAACCACGAGCGCGCCTCGGCCGGCGACGTCGGTGCCGCGCGCGCAGAGGCGATCAGCTTCGCGTCCTACAGAGTGCTGTCGGCCCGATTCGCCGGCTCTGTGGGCGCCCCGGTCACCCTCCCGGCGCTCGACGCCAAGATGAGTGCGCTCGGCTATGACAAGAACTTCACGAGCGAAGTCGGAGACACGCCGGCCGCGCTCGGAAATAGGGTGGCCGCCGCCGTACTCGCGTTCGGCTCAACGGACGGTGCGAACGAGCTCAACGACTACGTCAATCAATACTACCTGCCCGTGAACCCACCGGTCCTTCCCGCGCTCCCGGGCAATCCCGACATCGTCGACCCGAACCGCTGGCAGCCCATCGCGCTGGACTTCTTCGTCGACCAGGCTGGCAATCCGATTCCGGGTGGGTACCCCGAGTTCTTGGGCCCCGAGTGGGGCATCGTCGTGCCGTTCGCTCTCTCGACGGACGATCTCACTGTCTACAATCGAGGCGGGTTCGACTACTGGGTCTACCACGATCCCGGTCCACCGCCGCAGTTCGGTGGCGCGACCCACGACGAGTACCACACCACGTTCGAGCAGGTTTTGGAGTGGAGTGGGCTCCTCGATCCGGCCGATGGTGTGCTGCTCGACATCAGCCCGAATGTGCGAGGGAACAACACGCTCGGCACCAACGATGGTACCGGGTACGCGCTGAACCCGAAGACCGGACTGCCGTACGATCCGGAAATCGTTCTGGCGGGCGACTACTATCGGATTCTCGCGGAATTCTGGGCCGATGGGCCAGACTCGGAGACGCCGCCCGGGCATTGGTTCGTGCTCGCAAACTACGTCGCCGACCATCCGGAACATCAATCGCGGATCGGCGGGGTCGGCCCTGTACTGGACGCGCTCGAGTGGGACGTGAAGGTGTACCTGACCCTGGGAGGCGCGATGCACGACGTCGCGATCTCCGCTTGGGGAACGAAGGGTTGGTACGACTACGTGCGGCCTGTGTCCGTGCTGCGCTTTCTTGCCGACCTCGGTCAGCGCACCGACCCGCTTCAGCCCTCCTATCACGTCGACGGAATCGCTTTGGACCCTGGCCGCGTCGAGGTGGTCACACTGGCGAGCGTCGCGCCGGGGGAGCGCCATGAGCATCTTGCCGGCCCCGGGAATGCCGGCGTAGGCAAGATCGCGGCCCGGGCGTGGCGCGGGCCCGACTACATTGCCGACCCGATGGCCGACACCGCCGGCGTGGGGTGGATTCTCGTCGAGGACTGGTGGCCCTACCAGCGCCCGAGCTTCGTCACGCCTCCGTTCGCCGGCTACGTCTCGGGTCACAGCACATACAGTCGCGCCGCGGCGGAGGTGCTGACGCAGCTGACCGGCGACTCCTACTTCCCGGGCGGTCTCGGCGAGTTTCAGGCGCCGCAGGATGAGTTTCTCGTCTTCGAGAACGGGCCGAGCACGGATGTGGCGCTTCAGTGGGCTCAGTACTACGATGCCGCGGACGAGTGCAGCTTGTCGCGCATCTACGGCGGGATTCACCCGCCGGCCGACGACATCCCGGGCCGCTTCATGGGTGCGGTCATGGGGCCGGACGCCGTGGCGAAGGCCCTCGTGTTCTTCGGTCCACACGACACCGTCACGGTCTCCCGGGCAACGGCATGGCCGCGTCGTCAGGACCGAGGCAAGCTTTCGCTCAAGGGTACGCTTGCGACGGGAGTGTACGGCCCGACCGACGTGCTCGACGTTTCGGGGGGCCTCACCGTCACCGTGACCGATGGTCTGACGTTGGACGAGGTCGGTGTGATCGAGGCCGACGACTGCGTGGTGAAGAACAACGGCAAGATTCGCTGTCGGTCGGACGATCGCGCGGTGAAGGTAGTGTTCAAGCCATCGAAGCAGGTAGCGGGCGAGTACCTCTTCACGGTGAAGATCAAAGACCGGAACTTCGGGGACCCCGTAGCGGGTCCGCTGCGGCTCGACATCGAGGCGGGGAACGCAGAGTGGGCCGGTCAGATCACGTCCTGCAGTGTTCTGAAGGCGAAGTTGGTCTGTAAGAGCTGAGGGGGGTGTTAGGAGGGGTAGCTCGACGAGAGCCGGTCGACGGTTTCGGAGAACCCGCGGACCATGTCTTCGATGATGTCGGCGACCGGACGAACGGAGTCGATTCGCCCGGCGACCTGACCCGTCAACGCGATCCCCTTCTCGACCTGGCCCTTGAAGTACACGTCATCGACGTGGCCCATCATCTCCATCATCGCGGAGTCGGGGTCGTGCTCGAGCGCCTCGGTTTTCGCCGTACGGATGCACCGGAGGGCCGGGGCCCCCGGCGGCTTGAGCAGCACGGTGTCGGTTTCCGCTGCGTTGGTGATCGCGGCCTTCCAGTTCTCGTGCACCGGGGACTCGGCGGCCGACACCATGCGCGTGCCCATCTGGACACCTTCGGCGCCCAGGGCGAACGCCGCGGCCATCGTGGCGCCGTCGCAGATGCCGCCCGCTGCGATGATCGGTACATCGACCCTCGACCGAACGAGGGGGAGCAGAACCATCGTGGAGACTTCCTTGTGGTTCTTGAAGCCGCCCCCTTCGCCGCCCTCGACGATGAGGCCGTCGACACCCGCGTCCACAGCCTTCAAGGCCGCCCGTAGAGTCGGAACGACATGGAAGACCGTGAGCCCGGCCGCCTTGAGGGTGGAGGTGTACTTCCGTGGGTCGCCGGCGGAGGTCGACACGAACCGGACACCTTGCTCGATCACGAAGTCGACGATGCTGGGATCGCGGACGAAGGCTTGCGCCACGTTCACGCCGAATGGTCGGTCGGTGAGTTCGCGCATCTTCTTGATCTCGTCGCGGATCGCATCGAGCTGACCGGAAGAGGTCTCGATGATCCCGAGCGCTCCGGTCTTCGATACGGCAGAAGCGAGAGGCGCGCGCGCGATGAATCCCATGGGGGCTTGCACGATGGGGATTTCTACGCCGAGCAGCTGGGTGATTCGGTTATCGAACGTCATTGGCGTTTATTGGCAGGACTTATGTCAATATGTCAAGAACGCTCGTTCTCGCGTGACTTGGCCTCAGTGGGCGGGAAGGGCCGGGCGTTCGTCGAAACGCTCTGCACGTGTCTCGATGGGGGGCCAGCGGTAAAGGGGAGCCATGTCGGTCGAAGCGCAGTTCCTATTCGATTTCGGAAGCCCAAATGCCTACCTGAGCCATCTTGTGATCCCGGGTATCGCGGAGCGCACCGGGGTGCGCTTCGAGTCCGTCCCGGTGTTGCTCGGGGGGGTCTTCAAGGCGACCGGGAATGTATCGCCCGCGGTTTCACTCCGCGGCATCAAGAACAAACCGCAGTACGAGGATCTCGAGATGCGGCGTTTCATGGCGCGGAACGACATCCGAGCGTTCCAAGCGAATCCCCACTTTCCGGTGAACACCCTCCAGATCATGCGTGGGGCGATCGTTGCTCAGCGCGAGGGATTCTTCGATCGCTACGTCGATGAGGTCTTCCGGCACATGTGGGCTGAGCCGAAGAAGATGGACGATCCGGAAGTGATCCGCGCGGCCTTCGAAGAATCGGGCATCGATGCCGACGTCGTCGCGCGTGGCATCCAAGATCCTGACGTGAAGGCGCAGCTCATCGCAAACACCGAAGACGCCGTCCGCCGCGGGGTCTTTGGGGCACCGAGCTTCTTCGTCGGCTCGGAGCTCTTCTTTGGCAAGGACCGATTGCGCGACGTCGAGGAGGAGATCGCAACACTCGGGAGTCGCGAGGGCTCCTAGGAGGGGGCTGTCACCGCGATCTCGACGATCGTTGCGTTCAGGTCGCCTTTGGGGCGACGGATGACCACCTCGTCGTCGAGTTCTCTTGCGAGAAGTGCGAGCGCGACGGGCGACTCCGCGCTGATGTACCCCAACTCGACGTTGGTCTCGTCCGGGCCGACGATGCGGTAGAGGTACTTCTGCCCCGTCTCTTCGTCCTCGAGCGTCACCCAGCACCCGAAGTGAACGTGGCCATCGTCGGGTGGCGGCTGGGGCACGACGGTCAGTGCCTTCAATCGGTTTCCGAGGAAGCGAAGCTTGCCGTGAATCCGGCCGAGCTTCATCTTGCTGTACGTGTACTCGGCGTTCTCCGACCGATCGCCCTCGGCGGCCGCGACCGCGACCGCGTCGGCGACGACGCGGCTCTCCTTCCACAACCCCTCGGATTGCGTCTGTAGAGCCGCGTAGCCCTCCGGCGTAATCTGTCCGGGCTTGCGCGACTCGTCCGGCCGTTTTCGGTCTCGGGTGCCCAGTTCGAAGCTCTTAGTCGAGAAGCTCCAGCACCTTGTCGGAAGGGCGGGCGATCACGGCTTTGTCGCCTCGAAGGATCACCGGCCGCTGCATGAGCTTGGGGTGTTCGAGGAGAAGGGCGATCACCTGCTCACGAGTTTGGTAGTCTGCCTCGTTTAGCTGGAGCGCCTTGAAGTTCTTGTCCTTCCGCACCAGTTCGGCGGGAGGATCGGGCAAGAGATCGAGAAAGCGCTCGAGGGTCGCCTTGTCGAGAGGGTTCTGCATGTACTCGATGACGTCGCACGCGACGTCGCGCTCGCGCAGGATATCCAGCGCGCCGCGAGACTTCCCTCAACCAGGGTTGTGATAAACGAGAAGTTTTTCCATGAGGTTCGAGGTAGCCCGACCGCCGCAGTGGAGCAAGGGGCGTCGCCGGACGGAGATCCCACGATGAGCGACAACGGATCTTTCGGTCTCAGCGTCACGCCGATACACTTGGGGAACGAGGCCGGCGGCAAGAGCGCGGCGATCCTGATCCCCGATTTCGGCTTCGATGGCCCGTCGTTCGTTGCGTACGTCGGGAAGCATCGTACACCGGGCGCTCCCGGCCGCTTGATCATGGTCGAGACGACGCCGACGGACTGCCCTGTCTGGGAACCCCGCACGGAGGCCGACCAAATCGTGATCCATCTTGGAAGGAAAGGGTGAGTTCATCCAGGAGATCGACGGCGAGGAGCAGATGCGGCAGGGTTTCGTATCGTTCCTGACACCGTTCCGTTCCGCTATATCCCCTGACGATGATCTCTTGGGTCGAAATGCGTCGTGGATCCAGCGCGATGGCGCTCATTGCCGGAGCGATCCTGGCATCGGGTTGCGCACACGAGCCGATCTCGGGGGCATCCGAGGCGCTTCGTCCGGTGTCGCGACTGGTCGATCTGGGCTTCCGAACGCACGGTGATGGCGTGCGCCGGCAGGCCCCGGTTTCGATCTCCGACGTGTTCCGTCCGGCCTTCGCGGGCAGCGAGTCTCGGAGCGTTCCGTACTCGTGTGGGAAGCCGAACGCAGCGGGCGTCCGTCGTTGCACGGCGCGGATTCCGCAGGGCTGGGAGACGGCCGGAATCCTCGAGGTTCGCCCCGGTCCCGGGGCGCCGGCCTCCGAGCGGTTGTGGTTCGAAGTGCGCCCCAACGCACCGATGGAGTTCGACCTCCCGCCCGGGCTCGGCAAGCGAAAGAAGGGTGAGGGAAAGGGCGGCGTTGCGACGCTTCATTCGGCCCCCAGCATTGCCAAACGGACGGTGACCACGGATCCCGTGCTCATTGCCGACGGTGCGGTCCTGCGGTTTTCCGTAGGAGTGGAGACTCCAGCATGGGATCTGGAGGAGGCGGGCGTTCGCTTCTCGATCGAGGTGGACGTGGAGGGAAGCGCCTCGCCCTTGTTCGAGACCACTCTCGACCCAGCGGAGAATCCGGCGGATCGCATCTGGCGCGAGGAGTCTGTGGCTCTCGATGCGTGGAGCGACGAGACGGTTTCGTTCGTGTTTCGCACAGAGAGTTCCTCCGAATCAGGGGAGGGCATCTCCCTGCCGGTCTGGGGTGATCCTACGATCTATGCTCCACGCGCGGCACCGGCGGACGCGCCATGGATCGTGCTCGTGTCGCTCGACACGTTGCGCGCTCGAAGCATGAGCCTCTACGGTCGCGAGCACCGGACGACACCGTACCTCGAGGAGCTTGCCTCTCGGGGAACGGCCTTCGCGCGCGCGTTCACGACATTCCCCAAGACGCACGGCTCACACATGAGCATCTTCAGTTCTCTGCTGCCGCATCGACACGGCGTCTTCGGAGGCGTTCGTTCCGAGTTTCCCGCGGAGAGTCGGGCGCCGATGCTCAGTGAGCGACTGCGTTCTGCGGGGTGGCGCACGGTTGCCTTCACGGAGAACGGACTCCTCGACGGAAGGCTCTTTTCGCGCGGGTACGATCGATACGAAGAAAGCAAGTTCGTAGCGCTGGATCGCGGCGAGGCTCGGGAGACCTTCGCTCGGACTCTCGAGTGGCTCGAGGTGCGAGCGGATGAAGGGCCATTCTATGTGTTCGTGCACACATACGAGGTGCACGGCCCTTACCATCCGGCGGAGGAGTACCAGGGTATGTGGCCGGAGATCGGGCCGAGCAGCTTGCGAAGTTATGAGCAAGAGACGCGCGGGCTAGACGACTTGCTTCGAGATTTCGTGCCCCGGCTCGAAGCTCTCGCGGGAGCCCGCGGTCTTCTCTTGGTCGTCTTCGCGGATCACGGCGAGGAGTTCTTCGAACATGGGGGTGTCGATCATGGGAAGCTGTTCGACGAGGTCATGCACGTTCCACTGATCTTCCATTGGCCGAGGCATGTCGCCGCCGGCCGAGTCGTGAAGAACGTGGTCTCGGTCACCGACATCTCGCCCACGGTGTTGGACCTCCTCGGCCTTCCCGCGTTCGTTCCTGCGGATGGGAGGAGTCTTGCTGGCTTGCTTCGACCGGAGGCGGAGGCGCTGTCGGGCGCGATCGCTTTTGGCCAGATGCCCCGTCAGCCAAGCAACGAACAGACATGGCAGTTCATCGCCCGTTCGGCGGTCGGAAAGTGTTTTTCGAGCACGCGGCCCGAGCATTCGTATTGCTTCGACCTCGTCACCGATCCGGCAGAGAAGGTTCGAATCCCCTTCGGCGCTCCAAACCATCCTTTGTCCGCCCTTCAGCTCGAGGCCGAGCGGTATCGTCTCGAAGCGATGGCGGCAATGTCCCAGGGGCGAGCCGGCGGAGCGAACAAGGTATCGCCTTCCGCGGTCGACCCGGCTCGAGCGCGTAAGCTGCGGGCGCTTGGCTACATCGAGGATTGATGCCGCCGCTTGCGCCCACTCAGACCGCCCGCGCGTGGGCGTGTGCGCTCGGGACGGCGTCGGTGCTGTATCTCCTCGCCTCGCTCCTCGCCCTGTGGCTGATCGTGCCAGCGCCGGCTCATCTTCTGGCGGGACTGACGAGTGGCCCCCGGAACCTCGATCGGACGGATCAGCAGATGGTCCTGGCGACGGTTGTGGGGAACGCGCGGCGCCTCGTCGAGCGGCCCAGCGTTCTTCGCGACGAAGGACAGTGCTTTCCGCTTCCCAAGGCCTACGCGCTGGGTGAGCACATGTTCGGCGAGGGGTTGATGGCGGCCCCCGCGTGGATACTCACGGGAGACCCCGTACTCTCCTTCAATTCGATGTTGCTGTTGCGGTTGTGGATTCCCGCAATGGCGATGTTCGCATTCGTCTACCACGTCACCCGGAACCCGGGAGCCGCTTTCCTCGCAGGACTTCTGTATGGGGTTCATCACTATCGCGTGACGGACCCCGTGCATTCCTTCGTGCACGGCGAGCTTTGGTTGCCGCTGGGGCTTCTGTGCGTTCACCGACTGTTCGAGGGAGGAGGCTGGCGACCCGTCGTCGGGCTTGCGTTGGCGGTTTCGCTGTCGGTCCTCGAGAGCCTGTATCCGCTCTTGGTGGTCGTGATCGTCCTCACCGTCTACACGCTCTTCTTGGTCGCCAAGTTTCCGGCGCGGCTTCCCCACGCCGTACCGCGGATCGCGGCTGCGCTCGTCCTGCCGGTGGGGGTCGCTTGGTGGGTCTTCGCGCCGTATCTCTCGCTCAAGGACGGCTGGGGGGTTTTGCAGGGGGTCGCGCCGATGTTCGCTCTCGCCGGCGATTATCTCCCACGTGGTCCCTACTTTCCTGGCGCAGTACTGCTTGTCCTTGCCGTCGTGGGGCTCGCGGATCGCGCTCGGGGCGCACGCAACACCGTCGCCGGCGACCCGCGGGTGGCGGTCGCGGTAGCCGGCTTTCTCTGCTTTTGGTCGTCGGTATACGGATTGCGCATTCCGTTCACGGCCATCCGTTTTCCTTCGCCGCTCTTCATCATGATCGGCATCGTGCCAGGATTGGATTCCGCTCGGTCGCTGGTGCTCGTGAAGATCGGCATCGTTTCGAGTCTCGCCGTGTTGGCGGGCTACGGAATGTTGGCCGTCCTCGAGCGCCTGGGTGCCCGCACGGGGACAGCCGCCGTTGCGATTCTCTCGATGCTCGCATTGGGCGAGACACTTCACCCCTCGGTGCAGCCCTTGGTGTACGGTCACGTGCCACAGTTTGAAGCGTACGAGGGGGGCCTCGACGGGATCTATCGTGACTTCGTCGAACGCGTCGACGCGCCGGTGTTGGATGTGCCGATGCGGCCGGGCGAACTCCTCAGTCAAGCCCACTATCTTCAGTGGGCGTCCTATCACGGGGGCTCGACCGCGGCGTGCTACAACTCCTTTCCCTCCCCGGTCCAGGCGGCGACCGCCGAGATCGCCGCTCGTCTGCCGGACCCGAGAGCCGCACGTGCTCTCGCGGCGATCGGTTTCTCGTCGGTGGTGCTTCACGGCGAGCAGTTGGACGACGACGTTCAGGCGGCGACGCTCGCTCGCTTCGAGGCTGGCTCGACCGGTAGCTTCGACAACGTGGCTCGGGCGGGACACCACCTCGTGTTCCGTTTGGCGTCGCCTGAGGATGTCGATGACTCCTTTGGTGCGCTTGCGACCGCAGGACCGAGGGCGCCTGCCGAGGAGATCCGTGTCAGCGGCCCGGTGGCGGAGATCCCGCTTACGTTCGCCGCGCGGGCGGGCTCGACCTATCGTCACCCCACACCGATCGAGCGGACGGCACTCGAAGCTGTTTGGCGGCGGGACGGCTCTGGCGAGTCACACCGAGAGGCGTTCCGCGGACTGCTGCCGTTGGCGATCGCCGCGGGCGACCAGACGGTTCGTCGTCTTGGCGTGCCCGTCGGTGTCGAGCCTGGGACGTACACGTTGCTGGTTTTCCGCAGCGAAGAGCCGGACCGCGCACTTGCGATCGCGCGGATACACGTGCTGATCGAGCCTGGCTAGAAGGGCTTCTGCTTCCGAGCCCAGTGGACCTTCTTGCGAAGCTCGGTGCACAGAGCACGTCGGCGTCCGCACGCAAGCGCCACGTCGTCCGCAGCAAAAGACCTCGTCACGTCCGGACACCGAGCCCATCTAATTCTCGATCGCGCCGAACCTCGCTCTCGCGTTCACCGGCTAGGCGAGGCGACCATTTCTTGGGCGTGTGCGCTCACCTCGACGGAACGAGGCGAGAGAGTCCGTTCCCTTCGTGCAGGCGAGAAAGGCTGGCCGAGGCGCGCCTTTCGACCCCGTGGGCCCCTTGTCGGACGGCGATCTCGATGGCCCGTTGGTATCGCTCGTCGGCACCGTCGCGCCCGGCAGCCGCGAGAAGCTCGCCCTCGAGTCGTAAGCGCTCGGGCTCGAATACATGTTGGCCCGTGCGGTGGATCACTTGGCCGGCGGTCTCGAGGAGCTCGAGGCCTTCGTCGAGGCCTCCGACGCGGCCGAGCGCTTCGGCCAGGAGGCCGAGAAAGTGGGGTCGGCCGAGGTCGGAGCCGGTGGCCTCCCATCCGTCGAGCCCCGCTCGAAGCTCCGCCACGCCGTCCTCCCCCTTGCCCTCGGCGCCCCAGGCCCAGCCGCGCACGATTCGTCCGAGACTGAGCCACAAGGGCAGCGCCTCTTCCTCCGCGAGCGCGAGAAGCTCGTCCGTCGTCGCGATGGCCGCCTTTGGATCGCCGCGCAGCTGATGCAGAACCGCGGTGTAGCTCAGGGCGAACGCATGGCTCGGTGGGTGCTGGAGCTCGCGCCCCTTCTGCATGGCGCGCTCCGCACAGTGGACGGCGGCGTCGGATTGTCCCTGAAACCACAGCAGCCACGCGGAGTACGATAACGCCAGGACGACCGGGTCGTCGCCGAAGGAGTAATCGAGCGGCGCGTGCGCAGCGACGTCGTACCCGTCGAGCGCGGCGTCGAGGTGTACGCGCGCTCGGGCGAGATCGCCGGAATAAAAGTGAGTGTGTCCGACGACGCGATGGGCCTGAAGGTGAGAAACCGGCAGCGCGGCTTCGTTCGCGATCTCCAGCAGGCGATCGCCGAGCTTGTGCGCCGCGGGGAGATCGGCTCGCACGATGTGAAGAGACCACACCGCGAGCAGAACGGGTAGGAACCCCTCGGACGTTTGGGTGACGTCCGTCAATTCCTGGACGCGGGCGAGGTTCTCGGCGAGGTCGGGCGAGGCATAGCCCTGGGTCGCGGCGAGTGGCGCACTGGCTGCGAGGCGCAGCACGAGCTCGGTCGCGTCGCGCTCCTGCGAAGCGGTCTGCTCCGCCAATAGTCGGATCGCCCGCCGTAGATAGTGCACCGCCTCGCGGTTTGCGTAGCGCCGGGCGGCTCCGTCGCCGGCGAGCGCGAAGTAGCGAAGTGCACGCTCGGTGTCGCCGCCATGATCGAAGTGATGCGCGAGCTCTCCGGCAATCGACGCGGGCTGATCCGCGCAGGCTCGCTCACGCCGTAGTCCAATCGCGCGGTGCATGCGTGCTCGCCGGGCGGCGGGAAGTCCTTCGGAGAGGATCTCGCGGTACAGCGCGTGGCCGAACCGATAGCGCGACGCAATGGTGCCGTCCGGCCACATCTCTTCACCGGCCGATCGCAGAAAGCGCCCGCTTCGGCAGAGCTGCTCGCAGTAGGCCTCGACCGTTTCGGTGGAGGCACTCGTCGCTGCGGCGACGCTCGCCGCGGAGAACTCCATGCCGGCGACGCTGGCGGCCTCGAGGATGTCGCGATGGTCGGCGTTCACTCGGTCGAGCTCTTCTTCGATCAATCGTCGAACCGTCGTCGGGGCTTCGAGCGCCAGCGGTTGCTTCTCGAGGATCCAACCGCGCGGTCCCTTGCGGAGTGCCCCCCGCGCGATGAGCTGGTCGACGATGCTCACCATGAACAGAGGGTTGCCCTCGGTCCATCGATGAACGAACGCACCGGCGCGATCCGCGCCGATCGCCGGGGTGCCGGAGCCCAGGCGTTTGGCGAGATACTCGTCGACCGCGGTGCTCGAGATTCCATCGAGAAGAATCTCTTCGCTGAGCCCGTGGATCTCGAGGTCTCGCTTGATCGCGGCAAGTGGACCGGGGCGGCTCGCGACCTCCGCGGGACGTAGGGTAGCCAACACGAGGAGACGCAAGGGGCGCGGCCGTCGGACGAGGAAGTCGAGGAGCTCGAGTGACGCGGTGTCGCTCCAGTGAACGTCATCGAAGGCGAGGACGAGCGTGCGGTCCTTCGCAATCGCCTCGGCGAGGTGTGCGAACTGGCGAAGCATGCGCATGGCGGTCGTGCCGATGGCCGACGGGGCGAGGCGTGCGTGCTCTTCTGGCCCGGTGAGACCCGGGAGCTGCGCCAGCCACGCTGGAGCGTGGCGCCGCAGGATGTCGATGGCGACTTCGTCGCCGAGTACGGGCACGAGTCGTTCGAGTGCTTCAATCGCCGGTGCATAGGGCTCTTCGCTTCCGTAATGCTGGATGCACTCCCCGGTTGCCACCGTCAGATCCGGGAGGAGGGCCGATCGTCGAAGGAACTCGTTCAGGACGGTCGTCTTACCGATTCCGGCCTCTCCAGTGAGGAATACCAGCTTGGGCTCACCGTTGCGTGCCCGCTCGAGGGTCGCTCCCAGCCGAGCCATCTCGTCGTCTCGCCCGGTGATGAGACCCAGGGTGAGATGGGTGGCTTCCGGGTGCGGTCTCCCGCTCGGTTCGAGATGTTTCGTTCCTTGTGTCTCCGTGCTCTTTACGCGCGCGATGAGTTGCCATCCGCGACGCGGAACTGTGGCGATGAAGCCGGGGGTGGCGGCGTCGTCGCCCAGCGCCTGGCGTACCTGTCGGATCGAGTAGCGCAGCACCCCGTCGGTCACGCGAACGTCGGACCAGATCTTTGCTTCGAGATCCCGTCGCGTCAGGATCTCACCAGGGCGTTCGACCAACGCGCACAGCACGCTGAGGGGCTTCGGAGCGAGTGCAATCTCCCCCTCCTCGTTCCAAAGGCGGCGGCGGTTCGTGTCGATCCAGAAGGTGGCGGGCATGGTTCCGGGGCTCGGTGGACGCCGGGCCCCAGGATCCTACCCGAAAATCTCGCGATCGGCGCCACAAAGATCGCTCCGGGCAGAACGTCGCCCGTGGTCTATAGGGGAAGTGCTCGTCGGGGTCTGGGGCCCGGCGACGGCTAGTCTCGATCACCCTCGCGAACCAGCATGTTGTCGACCATGCCGGCGGTCACGCCCTTTCCGGTGGCGAGGGCGCGTAGGGCCTGGATGGCCGTTTGCAGAATCTCGACTCGTCGCCGCCAGAGCACTCTCGCGGTGCGAGGACGAAGGATTTGCGACCAGTTGAAGTAGCCCATCTCCCACGACAGCAGCATTCCCCAGAAGGCAAGATCGGTAGAGATGCCTCCGGGCGCGATCTCGATGCGGGGCCGCATCGAGATGTGGATGAAGTTGAGGATGTTCTTGTCGATCGAGTCGGCGAGGACCGCTTCCGAGACCCGGATGATGTTGGCCCACCGCGGTGGGAGTTCCGCACTTCGGTAGACCCGGCGTGTTCGACCGTCGACCACCCAGTACGGGCAGGCCGAGTCCGAGCGCACCTCGAACACGACCGGACGGGGGAGAAGCCGGCCCGCGCCGGGAGGAAGGCTCGCGACGAACGCGCCCAGGTGGCGCTCGAACGGGGCGGGGTCGGCGTGAACACCCCGCTCGTGGGCGATTGCTTCTGCCACCTTCGGCGAGACTTCCTCTCCGAGTCGTTCGAGGCCCGCCTCGAGATCGTCGTAGGCCGAGGCCTCGAGGTGGAAGAAACCGGACTCGGAGTCCCAGCCCTCGCCGGGTTCGAGCGCCTGAGCGTCGCGCCCTGCCTTGCGTACGAACTCGGCGGCAACCCGCGGCGTTACCAAGTACTGATTACATTGCACCGTGTCGGGGTGAAGAAATCCGACCATGCTCGCGAACGGGATCGCGTTCTTCGCATCGAGCTCGTCGGCCGAATGGAGGAACGTCGCGCAGTAGTCCTTCGCCGTGAGCGAGAGCCCATCCCCCGGGTCGTTGAAGTCGTAGCAATTTGGAAATGCCGAGGCGAAGGAATGGCTCTTGAACAGAAACGTCGGCGAGCCGAAGTCGGCTCGGATGCGCTTCGCGGCCGCGCCGTTGATCTTGCAATCATTCAGGTCGGCGAGCACGTGCCCGTCGCCCTCGATCACGAGCCCGCTGTCGTCGAAGCCGAATTGGTACGAGGCCAGACGAACGCCGAGAATGCGATCGAAGACCTTTCCGTGGGGCAACTCGATGACCTTCTCGAACCCTACGGACGCGATTTCGTGGCGCAGTACGTCGACGGCGAACTCGGGAATCAGAACGGTCGTGGTCTTGCTGCACTCCTTCGCCAGCCTTCGGAGGCTTGGGTAGTGGAGGTGATCGAAGTGGTGGTGGGAGACGTAGATGTAGTCCGGTGTCAGGTTGGGCGGGGGCGCCGCGGGGGGGAAGTGCCACCAGGCGCGCCAGTAGCATGAGCCGGAGAGCCACGGGTCGATGAGAAACGTTGCGCCGGCCGCTTCGACCCAGAGGCACGCGTGGCCGAGAATTTGGAAGCGCATCCTTACGACGCTACGGGTCCGGATTTCGGCCGGCAACGTCTTTCCTGCTCGTTGGCTCCGTCGACGTCCGGCCGGTAGGGCGCAGCCTAGAGCCGTCGGTGCTCGCCGCCCGGCCCGGGCGTGAGGTGCACGAGTTGGCACGACTCGAGGAGGTCCACACGGTGCCACACGCCCCGCGGAACGATGCAGGCGTCTCCGGGCTCCAGTTCGATCCGGGTTTCGCCGGATTCCTCCTCCAGCGTCACTCCCACGCGACCCGAGATGAGGTAGAGGACTTCATCTCCATCGGGGTGCATTTCGCCGCCGTGGGGCGCATTCGCGCTCCTGTGAGCGACGCCCAAGGTGTAGCCGTCTATCCGCATCGGGGGGCCCGGCGGGGCTTTTGCCGCGACTGCCGTTCGGTCCGGCGTCACGTTCACTTGGTGATCCTTCAGGGTGAACTTCAGGCGCACACCGTACCACGGCGGCGTCGTGGCGAAGCTCGAAGGTCCGCTCGGCCGAACGCGATCTCCGGGAGGCAGTCTGCGAGGGAGGGACGGTTCTGGTTTGCGCGGCGCCCCTACCTGCCGTCACCGAAGTCGAAGCGGATCTGTAGCCGCGTGCCGTCCTCGAGAACGACGATCGCCTCGATCTCGCGCGCGTCAACGACGTCCTCGCCGATCAGTCGGTCGCCCGCCGAGCGGAGTCGCACTGGTGCGGCTTCATCGAAGGCGGCCCAGGCTTCGGCCGCCGCGACGGGACGTCGATACGCGTCGCTCGGAAAGACCTCGATCCGCCCCTCGGCTCGCCGGACCTCCAGGTGGTGATCGCCGCTCATGCCGAGCTGTCCGCCGTGTCGCGGTGTGTGATCGGTGTGCGCAGCGTGTCCGGCGACGAAGACGAATCGGGCAAGTGGCAGTCCTGCAAGAAAGAGTCCTGCCGCGACGGCGCCCGCGATGCGCAGCGGGGTCAGACTTCGCTTCTCGAGATCCGCCACGTCACGAAGATCATGATCAGAGCCGGTAAGTAGATTCCAGGGAAATCGATCAACCAATGCTCGGGGCCTACGAGCCCGCGCGTCGTGTCGATGACATGCACCGTGGCGTGCAGGACGTAGAAGCCGGTGACCATGAGGCAAGTCGGTACCCGCCACGAGGGCTTCACGGCCGCTCCGACGAGTCCCACCCCGGTGAGGAAGAAGACGGCGCCGACGTCGCGGATGAAATGCTCGTTCATCGGGCCGAAGTCTGGAACGCCAGCCGGCAGATTCTCATACCAGTGGGGCGGATCGGCGAGCATCCAGATCCCGGTCACGAAGTTCCCGAGAGCGAACAATCCGAGCACGATGGTCCATGCGTCGAAGCGGGTCGGCGCCGATGTGAGCATGCGGGTCTCCAGGGCTCTCTGTTTCTACCCATTGAGGTGGGTGTCATCGCTCGGAGGTTACACGGGTGGGGCCGTCCGTGGCGAGTCTTGGGGGCGATCCCCCCGCCCCCGGCGGACGCTCGGAAACCAGCGGTGTCTCACCACTTCCTTCGGTGGTAGGGAGCCGGAGTGGCTTCGGGTTACGATAGGCTGACGCGTGGGCTCCTCTGCTGCGTCCTCGCACTCATCGTCTCCGCGTGTGGCGATGGCGCGTCGGGTGGTGAGGTCGTCAGCGAACTCGAGGATCCGACCGTCGATGAGGACGGCGGTCTGATCGATGTCGCCGCCACCGAGGGCTGCGGACTTCTCCAGGAGCGGCATTGTTGGTTGCCGTTTCCGAGCAACGATTACACCGTTCCGGATACGGGGACGGACAGCGGAAGGCGCGTCGCGCTTCTCGGCGAGTACGGCCCTTTCAACGCGGGGGGTGATCGCCCGGACTTCGCAGAATGGAACCGTAGCGACGGTTTTAGCCCTGGCTCGCCGATCTTGGTCCATGCGCCTGGTGTCGACCTGCTCGAAAGCGGTGCCCCGTCGATCACCGATCTCGAGCACTCCTTAACGGACGACTCGGCAACGCTCCTCATCGATACCGAGACCGGTGCCCGTCACCCCCACTGGGCGGAGTTGAACGACCGCGCAGTTAACGGCGACCCGGTATTGATCCTTCGCCCGGCGCGGAACTTCGCCGATGGCCACACGTACATCGTAGCCGTGCGCGGACTCACGGATGCGAGCGGGGCGGCTCTTCCGGTCTCGCCCGTGTTCGCGGCGTACCGCGATGCCTTGCTCACGACGAACGGTGCCGTGGAGGCCCAACGCGCGCGGATGGAGGGCGTCCTCGAGACGCTCGTCGATGCCGGGCTCGTTCGCGAAGATCTCTGGCTTGCATGGGACTTCACCGTCGCGAGTACGCGCAGTCTTTCCGAGCGCGTCCTCACGATGCGCGACGATGCCTTCGAGCGGCTGGGCGAATCGGCCCCGTCGTTCGTCGTGGACTCGGTACAGGAGGCGCGGGGCGGCGTGCGCGATCGCACGTCCCACTACGTCTACGGCTCCTTCGAGGTTCCGAACTATCTCGAAGGTGACGGTGAGGAGGGGAGCCGGTTCAACGTCGGCGCTGACGGGTTGCCCGTGGTGAACCCTGAGCAGCCTTTGTTCACGGCGAACTTCGCCTGCATCGTGCCGCCCGCCGCCGTCGACGGCCGGCGGGCGCGGCCCGTCGTGTACGGTCACGGACTGTTGGGCTCGCGGTACGAAGTCGTCGAGGCATGGGACATCGTGCTCATGACGAGCGAGCACAACATGGTGTACTGCGGGACGGATTGGGTCGGGATGACGTTCGGCGATGCGATCACGATCGGAGGGGGACTCGCAGAGGTCGGCCAATTCCAGAACGTCCCCGATCGCATTCAGCAGGGGTTCTTGAACTTTCAGTTCCTTGCCCGCCTGCTTCGTCACCCCGAGGGTTTCTCGTCGCACGAGGCGTTCCAAATCGGCGGTAGTCCGCTGCTCGACATGGGCGAGGTGTTCTACGATGGCAACAGCCAGGGAGGCATTCTCGGCGGTGCGGCGACGGCGGTTTCGACGCAATGGACCCGCGGTGTTCTCGGCGTCCCGGGGATGAACTTTGGGGCGCTCCTCGACCGCAGCCGAAGCTTCGACCAGTTCCGGCCAGTCCTCGATGGTGCCTATGAAGACCCGCTGGAGAGGCAGATCGTGCTCGCCCTGATCCAGATGCTCTGGGATCGTGGTGAGGCGAACGGCTACGCGAATCACCTCGGACGCGACCCGCTGCCTGGCACTCCAGAGCACCAGGTGCTGCTGCACGTCGGCTTCGGAGACTTCCAGGTGGCGGACGTGACCGCGTTCATTGAAGCTCGGAGCTTCGGGGCCGCAGTGCATTTGCCGATCTTGGCCGCGCAGAGAGGGGCGATCGATTACGGGTTTGGATTGGACCCGATCGAGTATCCGTGGCCGGGTTCGGCCGTGATCTTGTGGGACTCGGGGGTGGACGCGCCGCCGCTGGTCAATCGGCCGCCGCGCGGGAGCCACGATTCTCACGAAGATCCGCGGTACGATGAAGACGTGCGCTTCCAAAAGAGCGAGTTTCTCTCCACGGAGGGCACCGTAATCGACGTTTGCGAGGGGCCCTGCACAGCCGATCGCTGGGGCTGAGTCCGTCCCGGTTGCGGCGCCCAAGGGGCATTCGCGCACAGAGAGAGCCTGGGCAGAGGCCGTGATCGAATAGCGGCGGCGCGGTGCCGTCTCTATCCCGGAGATGATGCCCGCAGCCGAGACCCCGCTAGACCCGATCACTCTCTCCTTCATCGTTCCCGCGCACGATGAAGAGGCTCTGCTGCCGCGAACGCTCGCTGCGTTGGAGGATTCGATCCGCGTCCTCGCCGACACCTGTGAGATCATCGTCGTGGATGACGCGTCCGGTGATCGCACCCCGGAGATCGCCCGCGAGAAGGGCGCTCGGCTCGTCCAGGTGCAGAACCGGCAGATCTCGAAGACGCGAAACGCGGGAGCCGTTGCCGCGCGCGGTGACTTTCTGATCTTCGTGGACGCGGATTCGGTCGTTTCGTCTCGTCTCGTGCGATCGGCCCTCGTGGCGCTGCGACGCGGGGCGGTCGCAGGGGGCTCTCGGATCAAGTTCGACGGTGAAGTGCCACGGTGGGGACACGCGATCGAGTGGATCTCGAACCACGTGTACGCTCGCGCCGGTCTGGCGTCAGGCAGCTTTCTGTTTTGCACGAGAGCCGCGTTCGACCAGGCCGGGGGGTTCGACGAGAGTCTCTTTGGTGCGGAGGAGGCTGCGTTCAGCCGCGAGCTCGGCAAGCTCGGGAAGTTCGCCACGCTGCGCGACGAGGTCATCACGTCGGGCCGAAAGGTTCGGGCCTACTCGGCTCGCGAGATCTTTGGCACCCTCGTGCGCCTCGGCATCCGCCCCAGCCTGCTGCGCTCCGCCGACTCTCCCGAGCTCGCGGTCTGGTACGGCGAGCGCCGTCCCGACCCGGGCGCCGTTCACTGAGCGCGGCGGCGTTCTTGGCGGCTCCCGTTTCGGGCTTTCGGGTTCGGCTCCCCAGGGGCCTGCGTCTTCGTTCGAGGAGGCTCGGCGGCGATGCCCGAGCGGCCCATCGAGACGCCGGCGGCGATGCTCGCCGGGGACCGCAATGGTTCCCTAGTGGTCTCGGTCTCGGAGTAGGTCGCTGTTGGTCTCGGCCATTGCGTCTCGGTCCCATGTATCAGAGGAAGGAAGAATGCCCGTAACGAACTACGAGAAGGTCGACGTCTACCCCATCGATCCCGAGGTTCAGGAGCAGATGCTCACAGAGCAGAACGAGTGCACGTTCATGTGGCGCACTCGCGACTCGTGGCCGATTGGCATGATCATGAGCTACGTCTGGCGCGACGGCAGGTTTTGGCTGACGGCCACGAGCCAGCGCGCGCGGGTTCCGGCGATCCGTCGGGACGACCGGGTGTCGGTCGCGATCTCGAGTGTCGGCACGACACTCGGCCCGGCCAAGGGGCTCACCGTAAAGGGCCGCTGTGCGATCCGTGAAGACCCGCAGACCAAGGCGTGGTTCTACCCGGCTCTGGCTGCCGCGGTCATCCCGGGGATCGAGAGCGCGCAGCAGGCGTTCGTGAAGATGCTGGATTCCCCCAATCGGGTCATTTTCGAGGTGGCGCCCGAGAAGGAGTTCAGTTTTGACGCTACGAAAATGATGGAGGATTCACTGTTCTCCTAGTGTGAGACGCTGCACGCGCGGGTGACCGGTGGGGGTTGTCCGGCAGGGGTCGTTGGGGATATCGGTCAGCCGACCGTTTCTTCTCCCCGATCTGGAGGCCCTCATGCGCGCTCGGTTTCTCTCTTCCGCCCTCGTCCTTCTCGCCTCGGCCACTCTCGGTTTCGCGTTTGCCTCGACCGCATGGGCCGCGACCGACGAAGAGAAGTGCATCAACGCCTTGAACAAGGATTTCTGGAAGGCGTCGTCCGCACAGGCCAAGGAGAATGCCTCCTGCTTGCGTGATGCACAGACTGGCAAGTTGGGCACGACGACAGCGCAGGACTGCTTGGAACTCGATCGGCGGGGGAAGGTCGACAAGGCGGTCGTGAAAGCGTTCGTCGATGATCTGAACCGTTGCGGCGTGCCGCCGAGCTTCGGTCCCCTCGACGGGCAGTCGGGAGCCGAGCGTGCGGTCGCCAAAGAGTTGGCGACGATCGCGAGCCTCTTCGGCGGGGACCTCGACGCGGCGCTGCTTCCCGGTAAGGACGCGCAGAACTGCCAGTTCAAAACCCTCAAGATGATCAACAAGTGCAGCGACACGCGACTGAAGGAGTTCGTGCTCTGCAAGAAGCTGGGGATCGCTGGTGGAGCGATCACGGATGCGCAGAGCTTGCAGGACCAGTGCTTGGGAACGGGCGCGGGTCAGCCGGATCCCAAAGGTAAGATCGCGAAGGCGTGCGACCTGCTGAGTGAAGTTTCACCGGGCAAGTTCAAGGTCGACAAGATTCGCAAGATGATCTCCAAATGCGAGGGCGACGCCGTCGCACTCGACCAAGCGATTCCAGGGTGCGCCACCACGGACGCGAGCGCTCTTCACGGATGCATCAACGCAAGCCTCAGTTGCGAGCTCTGCCGATTCCTCAACGAGGCCGACGACCTCGCCCTCGATTGCGACCAGTTCGATGATGGTGCGCTCAACGCGAGCTGCGACGCGGTTTGCGGTGACGGCCTCGCGGATGTGGGTGAGGCGTGTGACGACGGCAACGCAACCTCGGGCGATGGCTGCCGCGCGGATTGCACGATCGAAGCCTGCGGTGATGGGATCGTCGACGTGGGCGAAGCCTGTGATGATGGCGCCACGGTCGACGGCGATGGCTGCAGCGCGAGCTGCGCGGTCGAAGCCGGCTATGCCTGCGCCGGCGAGCCGTCGTCTTGCGACGGCCTCTGTGGGGACGGAGCGATCCTCGGCACCGAAGTCTGTGACGACGGCGGGACGGCGTCGGGCGATGGGTGTGATGCGAGTTGCGACGTCGAGACCGGGTTCGCCTGCGCCGGCGAGCCGTCCTCGTGCGACGGGATCTGCGGAGATGGCGTGATCCTGGGTACGGAAGCCTGTGACGATGGGGGAATCACGCCGGGTGACGGTTGTGATGCCAGCTGTGGTGTCGAGGCGGGATTCACGTGCGCCTCGGAGCCGAGCTCGTGTAGCGGCATTTGCGGTGACGGGTTGGTCCGGGGCACCGAGGCTTGCGACGACGGCGCCACGACGCCGGGAGATGGTTGCAATGCGTTCTGCCTCGTCGAGCTGGGCCACGGGTGCGGCGGTGAGCCGTCTGCATGCGACGGTATCTGCGGCGACGGTCTACTTTTCGGCTCGGAGACGTGTGACGACGCCAACGCCGCCCCGGGTGATGGCTGTGACGGGTCTTGCCAAACGGAGACCGGCTTCGCGTGCGTTGGGGTTCCGAGCGCCTGCACGGGGGTCTGCGGCGATGGTCTCGTGCGCGGAGCCGAGACGTGTGACGACGGGGGCGTGGCCCCGGGCGACGGCTGCAACGCCAGCTGTGCAGTGGAGCCCGGCCATGCGTGCGTGGGGGAGCCCAGCGTCTGTCAGGGGGATTGTGGCAATGGCATTCTCGACGCCGGCGAGGCGTGCGATGATGGGAACCCGACCAACGGCGATGGCTGCACCGATACCTGCGTGGTCGAGTCCGGTTACGGGTGTGGTGGCGCACCGAGCGTGTGCAACACGGTTTGCGGAGACGGACTGATCGTCGGCACCGAGGTCTGTGACGACGGCGGGACCGCACCCGGTGATGGCTGCGACGGTTCATGCGCGCTCGAGTCGGGGTACGTATGTGGCGGCGAGCCCAGCAGCTGCGCGACGGTTTGCGGCGACGGTTTGGTTCGTGGATCCGAAGGCTGCGACGATGGCGGCACGGTTCCGGGCGATGGTTGCGATGGAAGCTGCGCCGTCGAGTCCGGTTACGGATGTGCGGGCGAACCCAGCTCGTGCAACTTGCTCTGTGGCGATGGAACGACGGACGCTGGGGAGGAGTGCGACGACGGCGCGGGCAACTCGAGTGCGCCGGACGCGAACTGCCGCCTCGATTGTACCCTAGGCGGTTGCGGGGACGATATCGCCGATACCGGTGAGGAGTGTGACGACGGCGCCCTGAATTCGGACGCACCGGATGCAAGCTGTCGGCTCGATTGCAGCTTCCCGAGTTGTGGTGATGGGATCATCGATCCTCTCGCTGGCGAGGCGTGCGAGGTCGATGGCGATTGTGCGGTCGGTGAAGTGTGCGGCGATTGCGAATGCGGCGAACCGCTCGGCAGCTGGTTCTTCAACGTGGCGGCCGGGTCGAGTGCGAACTGCCCGGCCGACGGCGATCCGGGCTCGTTTCTCAAGGGGCGCGGCTTGCCGACCGGTGGGTTGCTCGGAACGATCTGCAGCCTGACCCGCGGGAACTTCGGTGCGAGTGCGAACTTCGAGCTCGTCGGCGGCGTGCCGGACGCGAGCGGGGTCGCGGAGGTCGAGCTTGCTGCGGCCCAGGTGGTCGCTGTTCAGCAGCCGAGCATCGCCAGTGACAACTGGATCTGCGTGCGGGTCGAGTCGAACGGCCCGGGCTGGGTTGATTGCGACGGCGGGATGAACGCCGACTCCACCGCGGTCGTCGACAGCAACGGGGCGGCGGCACCGCCCGCACCCGAGTGGGACGATCTGTGGTTCACCACGCCGTCGGGCGTCACAGACTCGGGCGTCGGGGCGGCCACCATTCCGGTGAGCGTGAAGTTGATCCAGGGACCCGGATCTTGCCCTGGCCCGGCCGACGCGGCATGGGCGGCGGAGAACGCGATCAACACGGCCCTGGTGACGGGGACGGCGACGTCTACGATCACTGACGCGCAGTCGTGTCCTGGCGGCAACTTCGTCACGGGCACGTGTCCGTCCTCGCCCTTCGTAACGTCCCTGAGTGGCACGAACCTCAGTTGTGCGACCTGGACGACGCAGACCAACAAGTCGATGGTCGTCCCGCTGTTCTTCTTGGGCCAGGACTTCGGCGAAGCGGTGGGCGAGACGCTCGGGGTTGGTGACATTGCCATAGCGGCTCGGATCACGACCGACCCGTAGTTGATGAGGGAGGCGAGTGCAGCAGCGTTCGCCTCCCTGTCGCGGGGCGTGGTCGGCCTACCGAGCGACAGTTGGCTCGGAGAGCATCGACTCGAAGGCTCGCGCGTCTTCGAGCGGAACCCTCGGCACGAGGTCGATGATCCTCGGCTCGTGGTCGTCATTGATCGCGATCTTCGCGACGACGTCGCCGCTGCCGGCCCACCGCAGCGGATTGTTCTCGGAGACGTAGAATCGCTCGATGCCGAACGTGACGCGGGCGGCGCCGGGGCGAGCGGAGCGATCGCCGACGATCCAGATACCGCCGGTCGTCGGTGTAGTCGCCTGACACTTCGTCGCCCGCGAGACGAGGACGGGCCCTCGGTTGGTCAGCACGGGCTCGGGGCTCACCTCGAGCCTCAGGTAGACGGGGCCGAGTTCGCCCGGAGCGCGGATTGAGCCGCAGAGCAGGCCCGCGCTCGACGTCAGCCGATACGCGAGCGCCACGTAGTGTCCGCTGAGCAGGTCGCGTGGGTCGACGGGCTCCGTGTCGAGCCAGACGGTCGCGGCGATACGGTGGGTGGTGAGCAGGTACCCGCCCCATGCAGCGAAAAATAGCACCTGCGCGGCGAGAACCCAGCGAAGCGTCTTCATCGGCCTGTCTCCGTTTCCCGAGGCCCGATCAGTCTACGTCGGGTGCGCTCGAGAGTGTAGGCGAGGGCCGCCAAGAGAACGCCAGCGACGATGAATCCGACGCCGCTTTGTACGAAGCTTCCAAAGACGTCGAAGAACCGCGTCACTAGCACGACGAGAAGTACGAAGATCCCGAAGTTGATCTCGCCGGGCTCGCGCTCCGCCGAGCCGTGCCACATGATCGCTCCCGCGATGCCCACGAGGAGCACGTTCGCGAGGGCCGCGCTGGCATGTACGGCGGATCCTCCGAGCAGTAGGGCGAACGAGAGTGCGAGCGGCGCGGCGAGGACGATCCTCGCGAGGAGGGCGTGGTTTCCAAAGGGCGAGGCAGGCACGTGCAGGATGCCACCGGCGGCAGCGGCGGCCACCAGCAGCGTGCCGGCGATCGACGCGGCCGTCGTCGTGCCCTCGATCGAGCCGTCGGAATGCCAGGCGAACGTGATGGTGTAGAGAATCCCGATCCACACGGTAGCGGCGCCGAGGATCTCGCTCGGTCCGGCGTCGACCTCGAAGAGCGCAACCAGCCAGAGCGTCGCGAGAGCAACGGCGGCGATGGCGACCCAGGCGCCGTGTTCGAGGTGGAAGGGAGGTGCGAGGAGCAAGACGCCGAAGACCCAGCCGGCAACGACGCCGAAGCAGTGATGTCGCTGCCCGATCGGGAGCAGCTTCAGGCTTTGAACGACGACGACAGCGACCGTTCCCAGCGAGACCGCCCAGGCGCTGATGTCGAAGGTTGTGAGCAGGTAGAGTGGACCGCCGACGAAGAAGCTGCCCGTCAGCGAGACGACGATCAGTGATGCCGTGTGGAGCAGGGGCACGATTGCATGCGTGCTCCGCCAGGCGAGTGGCATGCCGAGGACCAGCCACACCAGGAACGGAGTGATCGTTTCTCCGGAAAGCTGGAAGGTCTGGGCATACAGGCCAATGCCCAGCAGTGGCAGAATCAACCATACGAGTTCGAGAGAGATCGCTAGCCCTACCGTCCGCGCGCGAATTGCGGCTTCTCCGACGCCGAGCAGCAGAACGAGAAAGGCAGCGATGCGTACGGTCGCGCCGATGTCCTCCCAATTCGTTGCGATCAGGAGGGAGGTTCCAGCGAGCACGAAGAGTCCAGCGAGCACCGCGAGCCACGTGACACCGGAGAGGTGAATGGTTGGTTCGCTCTCCGCCGTGCGGTTCAGAATTGCGCGACGCTGGTCGGCGCTGATGATCCCGGCTTGCTCGGCGTCGGCAAGGACGTCCTCCACGCCGCCCGTCTGGCTGGGTCTGCGTTGCCATAGGAACCACGCGGCGAGCGCAAGCAAAAGAAGGCTACCGACCCCACCCACGAGGTCAGTGTAGCGGGTATCGTGATGCACACCGAATCACGTCCTCGTAGGCGCCGAGTCGGCGAGTCCGCGTCGCGAGGTCGGGCTGCGCCCGGCTGGGGCCGAGCAGGCCCCTCGGGGGCCCCGCCGTCTATCGATCTTGCTGCACCACAGCACACGCGGTACCACTGTAGGGTGGTGCCGGCTGAGCACTCCGGCACGATTTCCCGGTAATCGCAGGTGGTGAGAGCTTGAATAAGAAGGTCGTACTGCCGCTGGTCGTCCTGGGTGTGGCGGGTGCCGTCGCGGGCGTGCTGCTGAGCACGAGCAGTCCCGTCGCGAGTCGTCCTGTCGAGCGCCTCCTGCGCGCCGTTCGAACGGTGCCGGTCGAGCTGCGGACGGTGCGTCTCGACGTCCGGTCGCAGGGCACGGTGTCCCCGCATACCGAGAGCGAGCTCATTCCCGAGGTATCGGGCCCGGTCGTCTGGACCTCGCCGGCACTGGTCTCTGGCGGCTACTTCAAAGAGGGCGATCTGCTTCTGCGGATCGATCGAGCGGACTACGAGGCGGCGGTGAGTCGTTCCCGCGCGCAGCTTGCCCGGGCTGAGGGAGAGAACCAGCACGCCGAGCGAACATTGGCGCGGCAGCAGGATCTCGCGAAGCGTAGTGTTGCGAGCGACTCCGAGCTGAACGATGCCGAGCGCGTTTCCCGAGTCGCGGTAGCTGGCGTCGATGAGGCACGTGCTGCACTCGATCAGGCCGAGCGTGACCTCGACCGAACGGAGATTCGAGCGCCGTACACGGGGCGCATTCGCAGTGAGCAGGTCGACGTCGGTCAGTTCGTGACGCGCGGGCAGCCGTTTGCAAAGGCGTACGCGACGGACTTCGTCGAGGTGCGATTGCCGATCGCCGATGCGCAGTTGGCGTATCTCGACCTGCCGTACTGGCACGCTGCGGCTCCGGCGGAGAACGACCTGCCGAGAGTCACTCTGCGCGCAAAGTTTGCGGGGAAGGACCATACCTGGAATGGACGGATCGTTCGCACCGAGGGCGAGATCGACGCGAAGAGTCGTCTCGTGCACATCGTCGCGCGCGTCCAGAACGAGGGCGGCGATCAGGCACCGTTGCCGGTGGGGTTGTTCGTTCAAGCACAGATCCGAGGCCGGGAGGCCGAGGGGGTTGCGGTGATCCCCCGCCAAGCCCTGAGCGGTGCGGGCCGGGTCCTCGTGATCGACGAGAGCGACCGAGTGCGTTTTCGGGACGTCGATGTACTTCGCGTGGAAGGCGAGGATCTTCTGATCTCGAAGGGGCTCGCGTCAGGCGAACGGGTTTGTGTGTCGATGATCCAGGCTCCGGTCGATGGCATGCAGGTCCGTCCCGTAGAGGACGTGGAGGCACCGAAGGATCCGCGCGCGTGAAGTCGATCGTTGCTTGGTTTGTCGACAATCCGATCGCGGCAAATCTGCTGACGGCTCTTCTCATCTTGGGCGGGCTCGTCACGATGCGGACGATCCGCCAGGAAGAGTTCCCGAGCATCGACTCCGAGGTAGTGCGCATCACCGTGCCGTATCTCGGCGCGACGCCGGCTGAGGTTGAAGCGTCGGTCTGCGTTCGGATTGAAGAGGCAATCGCCGGCACGCCCGGCATCGATCGCTACTCCGCGACCGCGAGCGAAGGCAGTTGCACCGTCATGGTCGAACTCATCGAGGGTAGCGACCGGAACACGGTGGTTGGCGAGATCGAGAGCAAGGTCGGTGGAATCTCGACCTTCCCGGCCGAGACGGAGAAGCCGGTCGTGTCCTACCTCGTCCTCACCCAGGACGTGATCAAGATTGCGATTTCGGGTGCGGCGGATGAGAAGACCCTGAAGGTCCTGGCCCAGAAGATGCACGATGAGCTCTTGCTTCTGCCGCAGATTTCGCAGGTCGACGTAGCGTACACCCGACCCTACGAGATCTCGATTGAGGTCTCGGAGCAGACGCTTCGCCAGTACGGCATCACCTTCGATCAAGTGGTCGAGGCCATTCGTTCGTCCTCTCTCGATCTGCCTGGCGGCTCGCTCAAGACCGAGGGCGGCGAGATTCTTCTGCGCTCGGAGGGCCAGGCGTACGGTCGGGACGAGTTCTCCTCGATCGTCGTCGTGACGCGCCCGGACGGAACGACGGTGAGCCTCGGTGAGATCGCCAATGTGGTCGACGGTTTCCGCGACGACGATATCCGTGCGTACTTCGACGGTGAGCCCGCTGCCGTCGTGCAAGTGAACCGGGTCGGCGAAGAGAGCATCCTCGCGATCGCGCCCGCAGTTCATGCCTACATAGAGCGTGCGCGGCAGCGAATCCCCGAGGGTATCGCTTTGACGACCTGGAACGACGAAGCGGCGAGTCTTCGTGGTCGGATCAACGCACTCGTTGGGAACGCGGCCGGCGGCCTGATGTTCGTTCTGGCCGTTCTGGCTCTCGTCCTTCGCTTTCGATTGGCTCTCTGGGTGGCCGCCGGGATCCCGATCGCTCTGCTCGGGGCTTTGATGCTCTTCCCGGCGTTCGACTTCTCGATCAGCACGATCGCGGTCATGGGCTTCATTCTCGTTCTCGGGATCGTCGTCGACGACGCGATCGTCGTAGGGGAGCGGGTGTTCGCTTTCGAGCAGGAGGGCCACCCGCCCCGCGACGCGGCCGTGCTCGGCACCATCGACGTTCTCGTTCCGGTCGTGTTCGGCGTTCTCACGACGATCGTTGCATTCGCTCCGCTCGTCGTGGTGCCGGGCCGCATGGGCCAGTTCTTTGGCGTGCTCGGCGGCACGGTGATCCTGTGCCTCGTCCTCTCCTTGGTCGAGGCTCTTTTCGTACTGCCCTCGCATCTGGCACACCGGCACCGCGACGGAGGCCCGTCATCGGGGCGGTGGGCCCGAATGCAGGACCGCGTTTCTGGTGGCCTCGATCACTTCGTGGAGCATCGCTACCAGCCGGCACTCGAACGTGTCCTCGAGTGGCGCTACCTCGCGATGTCGGTCGCGGTGGGTGTGTTGCTCGTCACACTGGCCTTGTTTCAGAGTGGGCGGATCGGATTCCAGTTCTTCCCGGGCGTCGAGGGTGATCGGATTTACGCCACACTGACGATGCCTCCCGGAACCCCGCTGGCGCGCACCGAGAGAGCAGTCCTCCAGCTGGAGGAAGCGGCGCTCGCGGTCGAAGAGGAGTACCAGCGCGAGCGCGGAGACTCGGGGAAGCTCATCGTGCACACGCTCTCGTCGATCGGGCGCCAGGCGCCGCGAGGCGGTCCCTCGTCTGGATTGGCCGGCGGCGGCGGAACTCACCTGGCACAGCTGCGGCTCGAGCTGGTCGGCTGGAGGGAACGCGACCTCACGGCGGGCGAGGTCGGGGCCCGGTGGCGGGAAGCGGTGGGTGTCGTGCCAGACGCGGTCGAGCTCAAGTTCGAGGCGTACTCGATGCACGCCGGAAGCCCGATTGGATTGGTTCTGTCCTCGGACAATCCTCAGGACCTGCTCGATGCTTCGGCGGAGCTTCGGGAGGCTCTCTCGGGCTACGCCGGAGTGCTCGATGTCTCGGATTCTTTCCGTGCGGGGAAGGAAGAGATCCGCCTCGGGTTGCTTCCCGAGGCGGAGCCACTCGGCCTCACGCTCGGTGATCTCGGCGGTCAGGTTCGCACTGCCTTCTACGGGGCTGAGGTTCAGCGAATCCAGCGCGGTCGTGACGACGTTCGGGTGATGGTGCGGTATCCGGCCGAGGAGCGTCGTTCCCTGGGGAATCTCGAGAGCATGTGGGTCCGGGCGCCGGATGGCACGGAGATTCCGTTCGCAGCGATCGCCGAGGCTGAGCCGGGTCGCGGCTATGCCATGATCGAGCGCATCGACGGAAGGCCGATCGTGAAAGTGACGGCCGATGTCGATCGGAGCTTGACGTCGCCGGAGGATGTCATGGCTGACATCCGAAAAAACGTGCTGCCCGACATGCAGAAGCGCTACCGCGGGCTCTACTACGGTTTGGAGGGAGAACAGCGAGAGCGCGCGAAGGCCCTGGGGGGACTCGCGCGGGCGTTCTTGTTCGCGCTGCTGATCATCTATGCGCTTCTTGCGATCCCGCTGCGCTCCTATTTGCAGCCCTTCGTGATCATGCTGGCGATTCCGTTCGGGGCGGTGGGCGCGGTCCTCGGACACGCGGTGATGGGGTGGG
>JAJCZO010000392.1 GCA_029262355.1 Deltaproteobacteria bacterium | reverse complement strand
GGCCGCACTGGGAACGGCCAAGCACAGCACCGCGCACGCCATCACGACGCGTGCGAGAGTCAGGGGGCGGCTGGCGAAGGTACACGGCGAAAGCAGGCTCATGGGCGGGACCTCCCTCGGTAGACGGGGGAAGCCCCCGTTTTTGCAGGCCTTCAAGAAACATCACAATGATGATGTTTGTCAACGGGTAATTGGACGCCGTCTGGATGCCTGGCCGCCAGGGCCCCTCTGAGGGCCCTACCTGAAGTGTCCGATATCGTATCGCTTCACGCCGAAGCAGCCCCCGAAGCCAGCGCCTCGGCCACCGCATCGCAGTCCGTGACCGTCGCCAGAAGGCGCATACTGTTGTGTAGGACGGCCTCGCCGTACTCCGCAGGGGTGCCGAGAACGCCGTCGCGTGGAATCACGACCTGGTAGCCGCGATTCACCGCCTCGATGGTCGTTCCGAGAATGGCGATGTTGAGACTCACACCGAGTAGCACGACCGTGCGCACCCCGAGGCTACGGAGAATCGCGTCGAGCTCCGTGTCGTGAAACAACGAGACGCCGTGATATCTCGGCACTTGGTAGTCGAGTTCATCAGGCCCGAACTCCTCGATGATCTTCGCCTCCTCACTATCCGCGAGAAGCGGCGGCGCACCCGACTTGGCCGTCGCGGTGAAGAGTCGACAGTTCATCGACACGCCGCCTCCATCCGCGCGCCGGTGCACCGTGCCGTGCAGCACGGGAGCCCCCGCCGTTCGCGCGGCGCCGAGGACCCGGGCGCCGTTGCCCACGATGCCACTCGCGCGCACCGCCTCGACCAGCGCGGGCAACGGCCCGTTCGGACCGATCACTCCCCGCTGACATTCGGTTGTAATGACGGCCACACCGGGCCGGAACAAGGCTTCGAGATCGATCGGCATGCGGCCGATCCTACCATTTGTCTCGTGTCACTCCACTCCGCCCGACTCGCGGAGACCTGCAATCTCGGCCTCCGACAGACCGAGCATGCCGTGCAGAACCTCGTCCGTGTGCTGGCCCAGTAGGGGAGACGGCCTGCCGTACCCCCCGACCGCATCGCTGAATCGAAACCCGTTGCGCTCGTAAGGCGACTCTCCCAGACACGGATGCTCGAGCAGCTCGAAATGTCGCCGAACGGCGAGCTGCGGGTCTCGAGTGACGTCTGCAAAGTCCTGGACCGGCACGGCCTCGATCCCGTCGGCCTGCAGAAGATCCGCGACCTCCTCGCGGGTCTTCTCTTTGGTCCACGCGGCTACGTATGCCTCGACCTGATCCACTCTTCGCAACCGCCCCACGGCATCTGCCAGTTGCGGATCGTCCACCCCGATGTGTCGCGCGAGCCGCGCCCACTCGTGATCGGTCCACACCGCGATCGCGACCCAGCGATCCTCCCCGGCGCAGGGGAACGCGCCGTGGGGCGCCGCCCGGTCCGACCGATTCCCAGCCCGCGAACCAACATGACCGTTGTTCGCGTACTCGAGGATCCACGGCCCCAGCGTGTACTGCGCCGCTTCAACCTGCGCGATGTCGAAGTGCACCCCGCGCGAGGTCCGACGGCGATAAAGGAGCCCTGCCGCGAGCGCCGTAGCGGCGAACCGTGGCGCGAGAGAATCCGTGATCGTTCCGTAGGGGCCCATCGGCTCGCGGTCGGGCCATCCCGTCACGGCGTTGTAGCCGGACAAGGCCGACCCCTGCCCTCCGAAGCCCGGGTAGTTTCGATGCGGCCCCGTCTGCCCGTTCAGACATGTCGACACCATCACCAGGTCCGGTTTCTCTTTTGCCATGGTTTCGTAGTCGAGCCCGAATCCCCGCATGGCACGCGGCGCAAAGTTCTCGAGTACCGCGTCGGCCCAGTGCACCAAGCGTCGCGCGACATCGACGCCCCCCGCGCTCTTCAAGTTGAGAGTGATGCTTCGCTTGCCGGCGTTCAGCGCGTCGAACAGGGGCGAGCCTTCGAGCCCGTGCGGGCTCTGAGACGCCCACATCGTGCGCAGAAACTCCGGTCGCGTCTTCGACTCGACCTTGATGACCGTCGCGCCGTTCTCGGCGAAGTAGCGCGCAGCGATCGGTCCGGCGGCGCCGGCGCCGAACTCGACGACCTTCACGCCAGCCCATACGCCACCTTCACCCTCGCAAGGGACGGGCTCCCGCACGGGCCACGAGATCGTCCCGCTCGCGCCCGGCGCCGGGGGCGGGGCCTCGACCTCGATATTCGACACCACCCCGTCGGCGCTCTGAACCTCGGCGAAGCGCACGGGGAAGCTCTTCAGCCCACCGAGGTCACGGTACATCCCACGCGACTTCGTCTGCTCAGACGACAGAATTTCATGCGGCGAGTTGACCGGCGCGAGCATGAGGTTGGTCTCGCAGGCCGTCTCGTAGAGTTCGATCATCGTCTTCGAACCGAAGAGCTTCTCGAGTGGCTCCGCCAGCGCCGCGAGCTCTTCATCGGTCGCTTTGAACTGATCGAAGCTCTCCCAGTCGCGGTCGGTCCACGCCGGGGTCGCGAGCCCCTCGGCGGCGAGTATCCCGGCGAGTGTCTCGAGACTCGGGATTCGCGCGCGTCCGCCGCGGAGCCCGTAGCTCACAAAGCCGTCCTTCGTGAGCCAGATCTCCCTCGTGCGCCCCATTTGCGCGCCGAGCCGGCGGCCGGGCGAGCCCCCACGGAACGCCTGGGCGACACCCGACATGTTCGCGACGGTCACGACCTCCTGCATCGAGAGGTCGATCACCTGGGGACGTGCCGACGCGAGTCCAGAGAGCACCGCGAAGGCCGCCTCGGGGCCGACGTGAGCGTAGCCCGATGGCTGGGTGCTGCGCACCGGCGCGCGGTCCGGGTAGCCCGTCGAGAACATGTTCCCGGACGCCGCCATCACGCCGAGATCGGAGCCCCGCCACGCGGAGCGCGGGCCCTGCGCGCCAAACGCGGTGACCCGAAGCCATACGGCGCCCGGCGCGTCGGAGGGATCGACCGTCGGGGTTCCGGGCCAGCCCGGGGTCTCGAGTACGACGTCCGCGCCACGCAGCAACCCGCCGAGAGCCGCCGCGTCCGCGACCACGCTCTTCTTGCCGGCATTCCACACGGCGAAGCGAATCGACGCCTCGGGGTCCCGGCGATCGCCGACGAATGGCGGGGTAGACCGGAGTGGGTCCCCCTCGGGGGCCTCGACCCGCACGACCTCCGCTCCCAGATCCGCGAGGATTCGGCCGGTCATGGCGGCAGGCTCCGCTGCGAGATCCAGAACGCGAACACCGCTGAGAAGTGATCCGTTCGCCTTTGTCATCCCCTCATTCCTAGCCCACTCACGAACGACGATCCACGACGAGGAAACTCAGTGCCCTGGCCCCGGGCGGGGACTCTCCGGTAAGGACACCGACACCGATAGGGGGAGAACGCATGTCCGAACGGCAACCGCACCTACTCGTCGACGAGAGCGACGGCATCATGACGCTCACGATGAACCGGCCCGAGGCGAAGAACGCGCTGAGTCCGGAGATGCTCGTTCGGATGGCCGAGGCTTGGTACGAGTTCCGCGACACGAAAGACCTCCGCGTCGCGATTCTCACCGGCCAGGGCGACGAGACCTTCTGCGCGGGCGGCGACCTGAAGCTCACGATGCCGCTCATCACGGGCGCGCGTCAGGCCGAGACCGAATGGGACGATCGGTTGATGGGTAACCTCACGATGTTCACCGACGCGATCCTGCGCGGCTTCTACATCTACAAGCCGATCATCGCGGCTGTGAATGGCTACGCACTCGGCGGGGGCACCGAGATGACCAACGCATGCGACCTCCGCGTCGCGGCCGAGCACGCCGTCTTCGGCACGCCCGAGGCAAAGCGCGGGCTTCTTCCTGGGGGTGGCTCCTTGACCCGCCTCCCCAGGCAGATCAGCTACGCGAAGGCGCTCGAGATCCTCATGATCGGCGACGACTTCTCAGCGAAGGAAGCTCTCGATCTCGGGCTATTGAATTACGTCGTGCCCAAGGACGAGCTGATCCCGAAGGCGCGCGAGCTCGCCGGCAAGCTCGCCGAGAACGGCCCGCTCGCGATCGCGAAGATCAAAGAGGGCGTCATTCGCTCGAGTGGCCTCCCGCTGGTGGATGCACTCGCGATCGAGGACGAGGTCTCTGCCGTCGTCATGACATCCAAAGACGCACGAGAAGGCCCCCGCGCGTTCAAAGAGAAGCGCAAACCGCGCTTCACCGGCGAGTAGTTCTTTCGCGATCCTCGTGGCCAACCTTCTCGATCCGCACCGGACTCACGACCGCGGTGCAGGCCTTGGGCACGAACGAAGCCGGCGACGCGCTTTGGGCATCCACCTGCTGAACCACACCTCAAACCCGATCAGCACGTAGCGGCTGCGCGCTGACGATCGACGACGAACGGGTGGCTCTACGCGGGCGGAGCCGGCTCGTCTTGCGGCACCAGGACCTTCTCGCGCAGGTTCGGAATCGTGCCGTCCAGACGGTTGGGCACACACCTCGTGAGGTTCTGGAGCGTTTCGTGCGAGAACAAAGGTAGAACCTTCGCCACGAATCGCTCGATCACTTCGCAATCGCCACGCGTGATGTGCTGCGGAGCCTCCTGCTGGATCTTCTTGCGCGGGAAAAGATCTCGTTCGACCCACTTGGCGGCGACCGTGTCGTCGGCGCCGGCCTCGGCCGGCATCAACGTCTCGAACTTCAGCTTCAAGTTCACGGCCGGAACCGCCCGATAGGGCCCACCCGCGCAGCCATAGGCCGAGACCTTCAGACCGTCCTTCCTGGCCCCGAAGTAGATCAGCAGCGACTCCATCTTGTCCTTCAGCCCTTCACACGAGTAGCTCGTCGTGAAGCCCTGGTAACCCAAGGTCAACTCGTTCTGCTGCCAGACCGCGTCGACTGCGGCATGTACCGGCGCGGTGCTGCCGATCAGTAGAGCGGCCGAAACCGCCAAGCAAAGCTCCCGATTCACGAGTCCGTCCTCCATGGGTTCGGAGCCATCACACGGCCCTACCTACCTTGGTGCCCTGGGCGCCCGAACCTTGCAAGTGGCCACTTCTCGTCCACGGCGCGGGACAACACGGCATCCGCGTCCGGCTCGGAGACGCCCCAGGATGACCAAGTGTCTACAAACGGCGACATTTTCTGCAGAAAGGACTCGCAACCCCACTCTTTTCGCGCGACGATGATGGCACGGCAGTTGCGCCTCCCGTCCCAACAGAAAAGGAGGCTGGGATGTTGTTACAGATGATTTTGGTGATCGCCGCGACGCTCGCGGCTGGTGGAGTAGCCTGGGAACTGGGGTCGCGGTTCGGCGACTACCGTAGGCATCAGCGAGGGTAGTCCCCAGCGCACAAACCTAACGCGGCGATACGCCAGATACGGACCCGTACCGCGGCGTCCAGGCGACGGTGATCGGCTCGCCCATCTCATCGCCCCACGGATTCGCGGAGAACCATGTCTCGTCGAACTGCTCGCCACGGGCGTAGGCGGGAAAGGTCGCGAGCTTCGCGATCGGATTCCGCCGTGACTGCACTTCAGAGATCTCCGGCGTTCAGCCGTACATGTCGAATCCCTGCTCGTCGGGCAGGAAGACGGCGCCTTCGTGATCCGCGATGTCCTGCGCGGTGAACCCATCCTTCTTCATGCCAACGGGGCCGACGACTTTGAGTTCCGCAACGCGGCCGCCGCTCACGAAAAGGAACTTGCCGCTCTTCGTGCCCGACAGCTCGCTGACCATGTACAGCACGGCCTGTGAGACCTTGGCCGGATCAAGCGACGCCTTGGCCTGCTCGGCCGCCTCGCCGCCCATCAGGTCTTCCGTCAGTCGAGTGAACGCGACCGGCGCCAGGCCCCACGCACGTATTGCGTACTTCGCGCCCTCGAGGTGGAGGCATCTCGTGAAGCCCGCGATTCCCGCCTTGGCCGCGCCGTAGTTGCACTGACCGAAGTTGCCGATCAAGCCCGACGTCGAGGCGGTGTTGACGATGACACCCGGGCCGCCGCTCTCCTTCATGTGCTGGAAGATCGGTCGGGTGACGCAGTACGTACCGCGCAAATGAACCGCGATCACCGCGTCCCAGTCGGCGTCCTCGAGCTTGACGAGCGTCTTGTCACGCAGAATGCCGGCGTTGTTGATGAGGATGTCGACCTGCCCAAACGCGTCGAGCGCGCTCTTCAGGATTCCCTGTCCACCTTCGGTCGTGGCCACGTTGTCGTAGTTCGCTGCGGCCTCGCCGCCGGCAGCCTTGATCTCCTCCACCACGGTATCGGCCATGCTCGACCCGCTGCCCTGGCCATCCCGCGCGCCGCCGAGGTCGTTCACGACCACCTTTGCGCCTTCGCTCGCCAGGAGAAGGGCGTGCGTACGCCCCAGCCCGCCGCCAGCCCCCGTGATGACCGCTACCTTACCGTCGAGAAGTCCCATGTCGTTCCTCCGATTCGTCTTGTTGGGAGATCAACTAGAGAGAACGGTCTCCGACCTCGAACGCAAGTCCGCGTTCGAACCAAAAGTGACGTGCTGTCGGGCCGAGAGCGCGATGAACCATACCCGCCGCGGGCAGCGGCGCCGCCATTGCGAACGACACCACCAGCAAGGTGCACCGGACGCGTCGCCTGAGCCGCATTCGTCGCGGAAGTCGCATTGCCTGGGATTTCTGGCACGGCATACCGGAGCCGTTGAACAACGTGCCGAACCGGGTCGCCCACGGGACGCGGCGAGTGCTAGGCTCGCGCCCATGCGCACGCATCACCGTTTTCCGATCGCCCCGGTTCTCGCTCTCACCCTGATCTCCGCATGCGGCGACGCAACCAGCAGTGGAAGCGCCGGCGGGAACGGCGGCAACACCGACGGCGGCTTCCAGGGCTCCATCGACCTCACGGTCCCCGACGCGAGCGAGTGCGACGCGCTCGATCGGCGCCACTGCCTCCTGCCCTTTCCGAGCGACTTCTTCACCGTCGGCGACGATCAGACCGACACGCGAATGCGGATCCGCCTACCCACGAGCGGGATGCCTGCCAACCGCGACGGGATCGCCGTCGACCCGACAGAATGGAACCGAAACGACGGGTTCTCGCCGGGCTCGCAGATCATGACGTATGTCGCCGACGTCGACCTCGCGAGATCCGGGGCCGCCCCAATTTTCGACATCGCCCGCTCTCTCGACCCGACCGCCCCAATCGTAGTGTTGAACGTGGAGACAGGCGAGCGTGTTGCCCACTGGGCGGAGCTCGATGCCAACGTACAGAGCGATGCGAACCGGGTGCTGTTCGTTCGCCCCGCGGTGAACCTCGCTGAGGGACAGCGCCACATCGTCGCCATGCGAGGTCTCGTGGACGAGACCGGAAACACACTCCCAGCCTCAGACGAGTTCCGTGCGTATCGCGACCGCCTCGAGTCGACGATCCCCGCCATCGAGGCACGCCGAGCAGACATGGAAGAGATCTTCGACCACCTCGACGCGGCCGGCGTGCCCCGCGAGGACCTTACCCTCGCATGGGACTTCACGGTCGCGAGCGAACGGAACCTCTCCGAACGGCTGCTCCACATGCGCGACGACGCATTCTCGCGACTCGGGGACGCGGCACCTAGCTTCACTGTGACCGAGATCGAACTCGATCTCGACGACCGGGTCGCACGTCGGATCAGCGGCACGTTCAAGGTGCCGCTGTACATGGAAGCCGAGGGTGTCTCGGGTGCTCGCCTGGCGTACGGCGACGACGACCTTCCCAAAAACACGGGAACGTACACCGCGGCCTTCCGCTGCATCGTCCCCCACGCGGCCTTTGCCGGACCCGACGGCGCCACGGTCCGATCCCGCCCCAGCGTGTACGGGCATGGTCTCCTCGGTAGCGAACGCGAGGTGAGTGCCGGCAACGTCCGCTCCATGGCGAACGAGCACGGCTTCGTCTTCTGCGCGACGAAGTGGATTGGAATGTCTGAGGAGGACATCGGGAATGCGGTGGGAATTCTCGGCAACCTCTCGGGCTTCCCCACGCTGGCCGATCGATGTCAGCAGGGCATCCTGAATACGCTCTTTCTCGGACGGCTCATGATCCACCCCGAAGGGCTCGGATCAGACGAAGCATTTCAGGGAAGCGATGGTGCCTCCGTCATCGACCCGAGCGAGCTGTTCTACGACGGCAACAGCCAAGGCGGCATCATGGGCGGTGCAGCCACTGCCGTCGCCACCGATTGGACGCGTGCCGTGCTCGGCGTGACCGGGATGAACTACTCGATCTTGCTTCAGCGCAGCGTCGACTTCGACACGTACAACGCGATCTTCGGACCCGCCTATCTCGACGAACTCGAAAGGAGCCTGCTCCTCGTCATCGCCCAGATGTTGTGGGACCGGGGCGAGGCCAATGGATACGCTCATCACCTGACCGACGACCCCCTGCCTGGCACTCCCGCCCACGAGGTTCTGATGCACGTGGCCCTCGGCGATCATCAAGTCGCGCAAGCCACCGCCGCGATCGAAGCCCGAACCATCGGCGCAAAGATCCACCGCCCGGCCGTCACGGACGGACGCCTCCTCGACGTGACCCCGTTCTGGGGCCTCGACCCGATCCCAACGGATCCCTACGCCGGCTCCGCACTGGTGATCTGGGACAGCGGCTCGCCCGTACCGCCCCTGGAGAATCTTCCGCCGCGGGAGGGCGAAGATCCCCATGAGCATCCACGCGCGGATGAACAGGCGCGCGTCCAAAAGTCGGAGTTCCTACGTACCGGCGGCGCGGTCGTGAACGTCTGCCAGAACGCCCCCTGCATGGCGCCCCGATAGAAGGTTTCCCACTGCGTTCTTGCTCCGAAGGGCACGTCCGGTCTATGGGGCACCATGCTCGTGAGATCGCTGGGCCTGGCAATCCTCCTGCTCGACCTCCTTCTCATTCGGGCGAGGACCGGGACGGCTCAAGAAACCGCAGCCGCCGAGACCGACCCGAAGCGCAGCGGACGCGTCGAAGAGATCGTCGTTACCGCACGGCGGCGTGAGGAGTTTCTCGAAGACACACCCATCTCCATCACCGCGGTGACCGAAGATGCAATGCGCGAGACCGGCGTCACCCGTCTAAACCAGATCCAAGAGCTCGTCCCGAACCTGACCTTCTACTCAGGCCGCGCGGGCCTCACGTCGTCAACCTTCATTCGCGGCGTCGGCCAGGTAAACTCGGTCATCACCTTCGACCCCGGTGTCGGCATCTACGTCGACGGCGTCTTCCTCGCCCGCGCGGCAGGCTCGGTTCTGAACGTGTCCGACATCGCGCAGGTCGAGGTGCTGCGTGGCCCGCAGGGGACTCTGTTCGGCAAGAATACCGTGGGCGGGGCGATCAACATCACCACCGTTCAACCGAAGGACGAACTCGAAGGCTGGGCCTTCGTTCGCGCCGGCAGCTTCGGCACGGTGCAGACCCGCGCGATGCTGAACATCCCCGTCACTGCCGGCTGGCTCGAGGACAAGCTCTTCACGCGCTTCTCGTTCTCCTCGGAGAACAGCCAAGGCTACACGCTCAACACCTTCCAGAACCGGAACGGGAATACGACGAACTCGCTTGCGTTCCTCGGGGCCGCGCGATTCGAACCGACCGAGGACATTGAGTTCCTTCTCAAGGGCAGCTGGTTCCGAGACCACACAACGAGCAAGGGCGGCCAATGCGTCGTCGTCACGGACCCACCACCCCTCGGTGGCCTGCTCGACGAACCGGGCTTCCTTCCCGCCTGCCGCGAGAGCGAACCGTTTCGCTTCCAAGCCGACACCAGCGCAATCGCCGACATCGAGAGCTACGGCCTATGGAACGTCGCAACATGGGATCTCGGCGACGCAGGGCCGCTCGAGAACATCGCGCTGAAGTCGATCACCGCCTGGCGTGAGCAAGTCCCACAGATCCGCGAAGACGGCGACGGGACCCAGTTCCTCGTGCTGCAACTCGACGACATGGCGGGCGACTCCCCGTTCAACGGCGAGGCCGGGCATCAGCAGCAAATCACGCAGGAGATCCAGTTTCAGGGCGAAGCCCTCGACGGTGATCTCAACTACATCGGGGGCTACTTCGTATACTGGGAGACCGCCAACGCGACTCAGACGATTCGATCGCTGGTCAACGCCCCGCCGAGTCTCGGCGGTACGTCCCGCGCCCGGATCGACGTCGACAACTGGTCGTGGGCCTTGTTCACGCAGGGGACCTACGACGTCCTCGACTGGCTGAGCGTCACCGCCGGCGTCCGCTACACCGAGGAGAAGAAGGGGTTCGCGAAGAATCAGACGAACATCCTGAACGGCGACATCATGGTCGATGCAGACGAGAACAGGATCTTCACCGCATGGACTCCGATGGCGAACCTGTCCGTTCGCGCACCCGACGACTGGATCGACGCGACTCCCTTCGATCACCTCCTGGGCTACTTTAGCTACAGCCAGGGCTTCAAAGGCGGGGGCTTCAACGGAAATACACGCAGCGGTATCCCCGACCAACTACAACCCTACGATCCGGAGTTCCTCGATTCGTACGAGATCGGATTCAAAACGATCTCGTGGGACCAGAAGCTCACCTTCAACGTCTCCCTATTCTACGGCGACTACTCCGACATCCAGGTATCGACCATCGTGCCTGGCGCAGGCTTCCTGGCCGAGATCGTCGTCCGCAACGCGGCGAAGGCCACGACGAAGGGGGGTGAGTTCGAGTTGACCGCCCTGCCCTTCGACGGGGCACAGGTCATCGGCTCGATCGGCTTCGTCAACGCGACGTACGACGAGTTTTCGAGCGTCAGCGCCCTCGACAACTCCGACATCAATCGCGCCGGAGAGCCCTTCAACGACATTCCGAAGTTCCAGTCTCGACTCAGCCTGGTGTACTCCATCGACGTGCCGGACTTTGGCCCGGACTGGCTTCACGGGTGGCTCACGCCGCGGCTCGATTGGTTCTACCGCAGCGGGGTGAACTACCAGTTCCCGGAACTCACCCAAGCCGTACAGCCCGGCTACAACTTACTGCACGGCCGGCTCTCGTACGACTTCAACGACGATCGCAGCCAAGTCGCGTTCTGGGCACGGAACCTCACGGACGAAGAGTACTTCCAACAAGTCCTTCCGACGGCCAGCACCCTCGGCACGATACAACGCTACTACGAAGCCCCGCGCTCCTTCGGTGTCGAGTTCAGCCACCGCTTCTAACCCGTGAGCCGCGTTGCGTTCGTCACCGGCAACACGCCGGCCGACGCGATGTGGGCTCTGAGCGGGTCAGGAGCGACGGCGACGCACTTCGACGTCACTCGCGGTTGGGATCGAAGGCCCGGCACCGGCGCGCTCGACGCAGATCGACGCGGCAAGGTTTGCATAACGGAGCGCGGCCTCCACCGGTTCACCGAGCGCCAACCGCGCGGCCACTCCACCGACGAAGGTATCGCCCGCAGCCGTCGTATCCACGACCGATGCGGGATGTCCCTCCTGGGCGACCTCGCGGTGGTCCAATAGAGCGAGGAATCCATCCGCACCCAAGGTCGCAACGACCGTCTGGGGCGCCGCCGCACGGATCTTCCGCAGCGCGGCGAAGATCGCGGGGTGGTCCGACGGGTCGAGCCCCGGCGTCTCGGCGAAAAACGCGAGCTCACTCTCGTTCACGATCAAGACGTCGGCCAGCCCTCGGTCGTCCGCACCCCACGCAAGCGGCGGCGCGGCGTTCAGCACCGTCACCGCACCGGCCGCGCGCGCCCGGGCGAGGGTCGCCGCGACGGTCGGCAGGGGAATCTCGAACTGGCACACGACGACATCACCCGCTGCGAAGTCGACTGCGACGTCCGCGCTCCCGACGCGGCCGTTCGCGCCAGAGACGACGACGATCGAGTTCTCACCATCATCCGCCACGACGATGAGGGCGACACCGGTAGCGACACCGGGCGTGTGGACCACGTGCTCGACATGGATGTCCTGGCCCGCGAGGAAGTCACGCTGCTCTTGTCCAAACCCGTCGTCTCCGACCCGCCCCACCATCCACGTCTCGGCACCGAGCCGAGCCGCGGCGACAGCCTGGTTGGCCCCCTTACCACCCGGATGCGTCGCAAACGCCCGCCCCTGAACCGTCTCCCCCGGCCTCGGGTGCCTCTCGGATCGACAGACCAGGTCCACATTGATCGACCCGGCGACGAAAACCCTCGACATCACTCCCTGTCTTCCATGACACGAGTACCGCTACACTCGGCTCGTCGGCTAGCAGCCGCCTTCCAATCCAGCAGCCCACGCGATCGCACCCTCCAGGACGCCGACGTAGAGCTCCTCTTCGTACGCGCTCGCCTGGTGCCCCATCGCGGAGTAGAACGCGCGGCCCTCGCCGATGCACTGACTCCACAGAATCGGATGATCGTCTCCCATGCGGAGATCGCTGCTGAAGAAGTAGAACATGTTCATCTCCGGCGAGTAGGTGCTCTCGTCGAGGGTTGCGAGTACACGCACCCCCTTGCTGCGCGGACTTTCTTCGAACGAGTACCACTCGTCGGTACGGGACCACGTCTGGGGAAGATGCTTCGACGCGGGATGCTCCCGATCCTCTACTACGACTGTCGCCTCTTGAAACTGAGGGCCCATTGGGTGGCCAGTGAACTGGGCCGCGAGAAGGTCTTCGACGTACCAGCTCCACTCGTAACTCGGATCGCCACCCGCGCCGTGGATCCCGACGAAGCCGCCACCCGCTTCGATCCACGTTCGGAGCGCCGTCTCCTGATCCTCGCTCAGAATGGGCCCGCTCGTATTGTGGAATACGACGACGTCGAACCTCGCCAGATCGCCGTCGTTGATCGTCGCCCCGTTCTCGGTCGCGAAAATCGACCAACCCCTCTTCTTCGCAATCGCGTCGAGCGCGGTCTGCCCCGCAGAGATCGCCTCATCGTGCCGGAAGCCGTTCGTCTTCGACAGCACGAGCACGGCGGGTCGGCTCATCTCCGGGATCGTGGGGGGCTCGGTGTCGTGCTCGTGACTGGGGAAAAAGACGCGAAGACCGCTGCAGCCACTGATCAGAGCGAGCACGCAGACGAGCGAGACGACGGTTCTGGGCGGAGTCTTCATCGCCCAAGGGCATGCCAACCATTTCGCGGAGACGCAACTCCTTTGACGCCCCGCCGAATCATCGGCACCATGCCGGCGATGAGCACTCCCGTATGGATCAATCGAGCCCTACTCGACGAGGTCAGCCGTGCGGCACGGGAGGATCCGCGCCGCCGACGGAACCGGAACTTCCACGCCGATGAGGCCTCGCCATGCAACCGACTGCTGAATGCAATCGAGCCCGACTCGTACATTCGACCGCACTGCCACGCGAACGCCACCAAGGATGAGTCGATCCTGTGCGTACGGGGGAAGTTGGGTGCGATCTTCTTCGACCGAGACGGAACGATCACCGAAACGGCGACCCTCAAGGCCGGAGGCGACACGATCGGAGTGGACATCGCGCACGGAACCTTCCACTCCCTAGTCGCCCTGGAGCCCGGCACCGTCTTCTTTGAAGCGAAGGCTGGTCCCTACGAAGCTCTCACCGAAGACGAAGTCGGTTCCTGGGCACCCGCCGAAGGTGAGCCCGCCGCGGCGGCGTACCGCCGAGCGCTCGCCACAAGGTTCGATTAGCGGGCGCGGCGGACCGAGTCGGCGATCTCATCGAGAAGCGTCTCGGTCTCATCCCACCCAATGCAGGCATCGGTGATGGAGACGCCATGCTGCAAGGGAACGTCGGGCTTCCAGCTCTGCTTTCCCGCGGCGAGATTGCTCTCGATCAAGAGCCCGCAGACGGCGCCCTGCCCGTCTTCGAAGGTCCGCAGAACCTCGCGACAGACCTCCGCCTGGCGCGTGTGGTCTTTGCCCGAGTTGTCATGCGACGTGTCGATCATGATCGGCCGGGCCGCCTTCGAGTCGGCGACGAGGCGCACGGCCTCGGCGATCGCATCTGCTCCGTAGTTCGTG
>JAJCZO010000391.1 GCA_029262355.1 Deltaproteobacteria bacterium | reverse complement strand
TCGGCGCGGGCGTCGGTGCCGTCGAGACCGAAGCGACGGTCGGTCCCGCCGTCGGGTGCAATGACGCCGGCGTCTGTCTGTAAGCGCCCGCCGAGCTTGAAGAGCCAGAATCGGTCGGGCGAGTGAAGGTACAAGCCGCGGTCGAACGAGAATCGCCACTTGCCGATCTGTTCGACGGTGCGCTCGAGGAGGCGGGGGCGTTCGAGTGCGATGTCGGGCACGAGCCCCGCGCCGGCTTCCGAACAATGGGCAAGCAGTGCGCAGAGCAGGACGGCCCGCCCCGCGCACTCTCGCCATTGGTGGACGAAGCCTACTTGGTCGTCTCCTCGACGCTCACGGCGACCGCCTGCGTGTACATCATCTCGACGAGGTCACCCACTTCGACGTTCTCGAGGTACGCCGGGTTCTTGACGCGGATCTTGCGCGTGCCGCCCTCGGGGCCCTTCAAAGTGACTGACGGCGGATCTTTGCTGATGGCCTCGATCGTCGAGGTCACGGTGACCATCCTGGCGCCCATCGCGGCGGGCTTGTTCCCCTTCTCGGCGGCGTCGGCTCCACCGACGACCGTGACGCCTGGCGTGGCCTTACCCGGTACTTTCACGTCGAACGCGACGGACTCGTAGTAGGCGACCTTGACGTCGTCGCCCGGATCGATCTGGTCGAGGTTCTTCACCTCGGGGCCGAGATCCAGCGTGACGCTGTGGCCGTCGACTCGTTTCACCGTCACCTTGCGGTTCTTCCTGTCGACTTTCGTGACCTTGGCGTGCCCTTCGACCAGCTTCTCTTCGACGGTCGCGGCCTGGACGGTGCCGGTGTCGCTGACCTCTCGCTTGGCCGTGCACGCAACGAGCGACAGGGCACAGATGGCCCCAACCACGGTGACAACATGTGTGTTCTTGAGCATCGTTCTTTTCTTCTCCATGGCGCGAACGATTAGCATGAGTTCGCGGACGCGCCTACTCGGCTGGGGCTCTGTGCTCATGGTAGGCAACGTCATGGCAAAGCTGAATCGGAAGTCGACCGCGGAGGAGGCCTCGGCCGGAGTGGATCTGAGCGGAAAGACGGCCATCGTGACGGGCGCCAATGCGGGGATTGGCCTCGAGACCTCGCGGGTCCTCGCCTTGCGCGGAGCGCACGTCGTGATGGCATGTCGAGATCTCGAGAAGGCCCGCAAGGCGCGGAAGACCGTGGTGCGGGAGTCCGAAGGCGCTCTCGCGGCCGAGCAGCTCGAGCCGCGGGAGCTGGATCTCGCGTCTCTGGCATCGGTTCGTCAGTTCGCGACCGAGTTTGCGAGGGAGGGCCGCCCGCTCCATCTCTTGGTGAACAACGCGGGCGTGATGCTCCCATCGCGCCAGGAAACGTCCGATGGATTCGAGACTCACTTCGGGACGAATCACCTCGGCCACTTCTTGTTGACGAACCTCCTGTTGGATCCTCTGCGTGCAGCGAGCCAGGCCCGCGTCGTCAACGTCGCGTCGGAAGCGATGCAGATGTCAGGGCTCACCCGGGACCTCGACGACCTCAACTGGGAGCGTAAGAAGTGGAGTGGATGGAAGGCGTACGGCAGCTCGAAGCTGATGAACCTGATGTTTACGCGCGCGCTTCAGCGTCGCCATGGCTCGGAGGGAATCACTTCGAACGCACTCCACCCGGGTATCGTGCGCACCGAGTTGGCGCGCTCGCAGTCGGCGCCGTTCATTTTGCTCGGTCTCTTCATGTGGCCGTGGATGAAGAAGGTCGCTGGCGGTGCCGCGACCAGCGTCTACGCGGCCACCGCGCCGCAGTACGAGAAGGCGGGCGGAGCGTATCTGGCCGATTGTAAGCCGACGCGGGCGCCGAAGCTGGCGGCCGACGAGGACGTGCAGGAACGCCTGTGGGCGCTCAGCGCGGAGGCGACCGGGCTCGGTTCGTAGAGCCTACAGCTCCGACGGCACGTCGTAGCGTGCCTGATACTCTTTGTGCCGGGCGCGCTCTTCGGCGAGGTTGAGGCCCGTGTCTTCGAAGCGGTACTCGTGTGCGGCGCGCTTGTCTCGCGGTCGAGCGGCGAGCCGCTGGTCGAGCCGCGTCTCGAATGCGCTCGTGAACGGGATCTCGAAGTGGCCGTAGATCTTCCGGATCGTCGAAGCGGGGTCGCGGACGAGGTCCGCGTACCGGACGTCTAGGATCTGCTCGTGCGGAATCGTTCCTTCGTCTCGCAACTTGGACAGGTTCTCCATCTGATACCCAAAGCCGAAGCTCATCGCGGCGACGATCCCCTCGTAGTCGACGTGGTCGCTGCGCATCCAACGCAGGGACGCCATCAGGTTCGTGAGCGAGCCCAGTACCCGCACGGGGTCGCGATGCGGGATCACGACCCTCGCGTCGGGGTAGGTGGCGAACAATGTGGGGAGGAGGTGCAGGTGGCTCGGTGCTTTCAGGGCCCACCGCTCCCGGCGGAGTCGCGACTGCAAGAGTCGCAGGAGCTTCGCGTGGTACGCGTACGCGGGGCCGAGATCATTGAAGCTCGTCCAGCCCATGTAGCTCGGGACGTCGAACTCGCCTATGAACTTGTCGCTCGTGAGCTGATGGGCGAGGAGAAAGATGCACTCGTTCGGAAGATCGCCGGCGACCTCCTGCATGCTTGGGAACGCGGGCACGATCTCGTCCATCAGTGAGATCTCGCGGTCGAAGATCCGGATGCGGTCATCTGTCTCGTAGGTCGCGGGCTCGGGCGGCGGCACGGAGCCCATCATCTCCCACAGCATCGGCACGCGGTTGTCGGGGTCCTGGGCGAGAAGCTCGTGCAAGAAGGTCGTTCCCGCTCGGCCGAGTCCGGTCACGACGATCGGTGCTTCGAGCTTCTCGTCGTGGATCTCGGGGTGCTTGGCCACGTAGTCTTCGATCCGGAGGCGGTTCTCGAGAATGCGCTGCACGTCGGATCGCGCGAGGAGGCGTCCGAGCAGCGTCAGCTTGGCTTCCTCTTCGAACGCTCGGAGCAGCACGCCGAGCGGTTCTCGAAACCAGCTGTCGCCGAAGTCGTCGAGCCCGGTGGCTTCCACTGCGGTTCGAAGGAGGTCTGCTTCGTCGAGGGAAACGAGGGAACGACCGTCGTCCCCGAGATTCTCGCCCAGCGCGTTCAGTTTGCCGACCCAGGGTGCACGAGCGGGAGGTTGCCAGGCCATGGGCGTTCTACGCTCGCACGAACTCGCGTGCCGCCCAGCCGATCGTCAGGATGGCGAGGATCAGCATCGGCCACCCGCCCCGGGATTGGTCGAGAGCGAAGATCAGGGCGAGGGCCCCGAACAGCATGACGCCGAGGATGCCCCCGAGTGCGAGAAGCGCGGGCAGGGCGGTCGCCCAGTCGCCCGCCTGAATGACGGCCTTCAGTCGGCCCAGAGGGGTGGTCGGTGTCGCACCTCCCTCCGGGAACGCCGAGCTTTGGGCGGAGGCTGCAGACGCGGACTCGTCGCGCTTGCGCACCAGCAGGATTCCGCCGAGTACGGCGGTGAGTGCGCAGGCCAGAGTAGCTGTGACGAGAAGGCTCATGTCCTCTTACTACTAGCCTTTGCACGCGTGTCGCAAAACCGCTGGCGTTCCACGGCTGTCCGGAGCTAGGGGGGTCTGCTAGCTCTGGATCGGCCATGGCTGACGGCGAGGGCGAAAAGAACATCAGCGTCAATCGAAAGGCGCGCCACGATTACTTCATCGACGAGAAGTTCGAGGCGGGCGTATCGTTGCTGGGCGCCGAGGTGAAGTCTCTGCGTGAGGGAAAAGTGAACCTCCGCGATTCGTACGCCCGAGTCTCGCGCCGAGGTGAGCTCTTCCTGGTTGGCGTCCACATCTCGCCGTACGGTCACGCGGGCAAGGAGGCGCCCGACCCCGATCGCCCCCGGAAGCTCTTGATGCGCCGAGGCGAGATCGACCGCATCTCCGGAAAGGTGCGCGAGCGCGGCTTTACCCTGGTGCCGACGCGGATCTACTTCAAAGGTGGGCGGGTCAAGATAGAGCTCGGCCTCGCGCGGGGCAAAGAGCACCACGACAAGCGCGATGACATTCGCAAAGCAGAGAGCAAGCGAGAGATCGATCGCGCGATGAAGAGCCGGAGCCGCGGCGGCTGATTCGTCGTCGGAGCCGCGCTCGAGGCCAGAACGCAAAAACGCGCCCGGATCGTTCGATCCGGGCGCGTTCTGCCTCCACCTCCGATGCGGAGCATCCATCCCCCCACCACATCCCTCGTTGTGGTTATCGGACCTTCGCTCGCGGTGTTTAGGCCCCTGGCTCAGCGAAGGAGGCTGCGAGCGCGCTTCGCGAAGGCCGGGCGTACGGTGGGGGCGGATCGGGTTGGCAGCAAACGGTCGGCGCGGCTGAGGTTTTCCCAGGGATCTTCGTTCCTCGAAAAATGCTGGTATATTCCGTCGGTGCGCTCGTCTCGAGTCGTTCGCAGTTGCGACGAAGAAGGGCAGCTGAGATCGTGGCCCGGCTGGCGATGCGGCGACAAGTATACAGGATCGTTGCCGTGGCCCTCGGCGTGGTCGTGGCGCTCGCACTCGGTGAGGTCGCAACGCGCATGTTCCTCCCGGCGCCTGAGCGTGCGCGGCTGTCGAGTGGGTCCGGGTTCGCAGAGCGACTCGCGGCGGAGAACGCGGCCCCCATCCGGTTCGAGTTGCAGGGCTCGGTCGATGACGAGCGCGCCGGAGGCGTCTTGTACTTCCACACGCCGACCGGAATGCGCATGCGTGCAAACACGCATGCGGTCATCGAGAACCACCGGCTCGGCGGTCTAACGGTCGACATCGAGACGAACTCCCTCGGGCAACGCAATCGCGAACTCGGTCAGAAGGAGAGGCCGCGTGTGCTGTTCATCGGCGACTCGATTACGGTGCAGGACTACTTGCCCGAAGAGCAGACGATCGTGCGTCTCGTCGAGCAGCTGTCGGAGAAGACGGACGAGCCGCTGGAGACGGTCAACGCGGGGGTGGGCGCGATCGGTCTCGCGAACGAGCTCGCGATCTTGATGGAGACCGGATTCGCGACGGAGCCCGACGTGGTCGTACTCAACTGGTATCTCAATGACGCCGAATCGTCGTCCGGTGTCGAGATCCTCGAGCCCAGCGGCGTCCTCGCGCACAGTCGTTTGGCGGAGCTCCTGCTCGCGAGCGTCGCGGGCCTCGAGCCGAACCGCATCCGCCGCGATGTCTCGACGATCTCACCGGAGATGAACCGCGCGTGGCGCGCGCAGCTCGAAGCGGACTTCCCGGGGCGCCCAGGCGACTACGTGACCGAGCCCGAAGCGTTCAATCTCCGAATCCAAGACCTCCTGTTCGATTGGGGCAGTGCGTTCGCGGCCGGAGCGTGGGAGCGCATGAGCCCGATCATCGAGGAGATGAAACGACAGGTGGACGCGCACGGAGCGAAGTTCGTGATCGTGGCGTTCCCCGTCCGCGAGCAGATCGATGCAGAGTTTCTACACGACTACCCGCAGCAACGACTCGCCGAGCTCGCCGAACGTCTGGACATCCCCATGCTCGACTTGTTGCCGATCCTGCGCAGAGACGCGCGCGCCAACGACGGCCGCTACTACTGGGACTGGTGTCACCCGAGCCCGCTTGGAAGCGAGATCATTGCGAACGCGATCCTCGCCTTCCTCCAGCATGGGCGCGCGGAGGGGCGCACCGGCTCGTCGGGGCGTGAGATCATTGAGAACTCTCCCACGCTCGCGACCCGAGAGAGCGCCCGGAGATCACCCTTCGGGCCCTAGGGCGGGGGAAATAGGTCGCAGAGGTCGGGGTTTAGTTCACAGAGGTCTGGCTGCGGGCACTGTCCGTTCGCACATGCGTTGATCTCCGAGAGAAAGACCATGAACTCCATCGTGTCGGCGGTGTGCGGGTTGGCCAGCACGACGTACCAGGTGCCGGCCTCGCCGTCTTCGATGCTGAGCGACTCGGTCTGCGGGTCTCCCACGACACGCTCGGGACCCGTGCAGCCCTCACCCTCCTTGTAGATCTTGAAGCGAAGGTCGGGGTGCAGGTCGGGATTCGTATCCGGGTCGAGGGTGCTCACGACGAGCTCGGTCCCGCCGACGTTGTCGGAGATCGTCACCTCGACGACGATTCCGATGAGAGGTGGCATGCCCGCGGGATTGAGTTGGTCCGTCGTCCACTGCGGGTCCGCCGGGGAGATCGGCAGAGGGTAGCCCGCGCCTAGGTTCTGGAACTCACACATTGGATCGAGTTCCCCTTCGAAGTCGATGTCCTCTTCGAGCGTCACGTGGTTCTTGACGTAGCGCCAGTAGCCGTCCTTGAACTCCGTATCGCCAAGAGCGGAGAGCACGTCTTCGGTACGTGCGCCCTGCTGATAGATCGGGATCAAATAGCTGATGTCGCCGAGCTTCCCGTCCTTCTGGTTCTGGTGGCCGAGGTAAACCCAAAAGTCTTGTGCATCGTACTCATCGAGGCCGTCTTCCGACTGGAGCGGAGTCTCGACGATGCGCAGAGTCTTCGTCAGGTCACGTCTCATCTTGGTCGACGACCGCTCGCCCGCGGTCGCACCACCTTCGAGGACCCACCCCGCGGCGGGGGGCTGGTTGTACACCTGGGGGTAGGCGAATTGGAGAGAGTGGAAGTACTCGTGCGCGAGAACGTCGAGGCGCAGGTCTGCGGGCTGCGGATCGTTCTCCATGCAAAGCCACATTGCCTGGGGCGTGGGGTGGTAGATTCCCGCGTACGCGGGAATCTCGGTCTGGCAGAAGAAGCTATGGACGACGAAGACGTTCACGAACGTCGTTTGCCCTGCCACCGTGCGGAAGGGCAGGGCGGGGTCTTCATACCCGAAGAACTCGTTGAAGTGGGGGAAGTACAGGATCTCGAGCATGTCGGCGACGTGCTCTTCGATCGCGCTGGTGCAGGTCTGGTTCGGCAGCAGGCCGTAGTTCAGACAATGGGCCCTGAACGTCGCTCCGGTCGTGGCCGCCGCGGTCGCAAGGAGGCCGGCGTCCGACGGGCCGGATGCGGCCGACGGCTGCTGTGTCGTCGGAGGGAACAGCTCGAGATCCGGATGGGTGATCACGACGAGAGTCTGCGGCGTGGACGAGAGTCCGCGGAGCGAGACCTCGAGCCCCTCGCCGTCGGCAGAAAGGGTCGCGAGGCTCGGCACCCAGATGCCTTCGGTCGCGTCGCGGGCGAGGCCTCGCTCGGCGGCTTGGAGGAAGGCGATCGCTAGATTCGCGTGCGATACTCCACCCGCAATGGGAAGCGTCATCTTGAACGACTCTGCGGGCAAGCCCGCGACGTTCGAATCGGCGACCACCTGGTAGTAGTGGCCCACCGGTGTCGCCCCAGGAAACATCGCCTCGGGTGGCGCATCGACGTGCGACAGGATGACCTCCACCGGTGATGAGACGACACCGGGGACTGCCGTGACCTTCGAGCCGCTCGGGCCCGTGACGGTACCGCCATCGGTCAGGTGTTGCGCGGCCGAGGCGATGCAGGGACTCATCGCGAGTGCCGGAGCCGCGGAGATTTCGAACGAGGCATCCGCGGCCGCGCCGTTGCAGCCCTTGGCCTTTGCGGTCGCGGTGGCGCGGACCCATACCTGGAGCGTGTCGCCGGGCTTCATCCTCTGGACCTCGTCTTCGCTCAGCGCCACAGCGTAGGGTGTGGTGTACGTCCCGACCGGGCGGCCTCGTCGGTCGCGCAGACTCACGAGCTTCGTTCTCTGCCCACCGACGGCGCTGTGGACGATGCGGATGCGGGCCCGGTATTGCGCTCGAGCGTCGAGGGATGCGCTGAGCACGGCTTCGGTCTCGAGCCGGATCTCGGGTGCAATGCCCCCGACCGCGCTGCTCTCCATGTCGGACAGAATCTCGTCCGTCAGCGACAGCTCGTAGACCAACGTGCCGCGGGTCACGACCCGGCGCGTGTGGCAGGTGGTGCTGGCCTCGGCGTGGGCCGAGACGGCGTCCTCCCGCTGCGTCGTAAACGGGCGCGCGACGTCGCCGGCCCGGGCGGTGGTCGCGGCGATCAGACCCGCGACGGCGATGAGGGCGCTCGGAAGTACGCTGTGCGCGCGGCGACGATGGCTGTGATGTGTCATTTCGAGGTCTCCCTGCCGTGCCACCAGGCCCGGCCTTGTGGGAGCGGGTTTTGCAAGCGTGGCACCACTCGCTTCGGGCCAGAAAAGCAAAGGAAAACAGGCGGTTGCCGGCGGGCGGCGGCGAGCCGAGTGAAGGCCGGAGTAACCCCGAGGTGCCCATTGGCAACAGGCTGTTGCGGTGATTTCGAGGTCGAGGGCGGCCTCAGCCGCGATCTGCTCTGGGAGATTGGTCTCACCCGAGCGCGATCGGCGGCGAAGTCATCGCCGAGGCGATCCTCGAGCCCGTCGCGCGCGAGGGGCAGGGCGGCTCGCCGCTTCGTCTGGACTGCTTCCCCGCCAACCCGGCGTAGCGGCCGGCGGTAACCAATGTTGGCGGCGGCGAGAAAAGACGAACGACGACGGTCCCCCCTGCCTGGCACCCCGATTGCGCAGGCAGTGGCTGACTGAATCGCGAGCGGTCTATCTCCGTTCGCCCCGACATCTTGGAGGAAGCCATGTTCGCCCGCCACGTCATCCACCGTTTGGTGGCCGCCGCCACCGTTCTCGTCTCTGTCGTCTCTGCGGACGCCGGGCCCTTGGAGAGGTTCGATCCTTCCGAGCTCGTGAAGGACCCGAAGCCGCGGTTCGAGCGCACGCCCGAGAGAAACCCTGGCGGCGCTGGGGTGCCGGACAAGGCGCCCCGGAACGACTACACCGGTGCGCGAAGCATGCTCGTCGAGTTGGATGCCGCGAAGGTCCGGAAGAGGGCCGATTGGCTTCGCTCGCGCAAGAAGCTCGAGCAGGACGATCGCGCCATTCGTCGCTACAAGTCGAACGCGTACGCGCGCCTGCAGATGACGTTCGCCGCTTCTGCGGTGAAGCTCGGCGTCAAGGTCGAGCAGACCTTCAAGAACGTGCCGGTCGTCGCGGTACACATCGAGCGCGATCAGCAGATCGATCGGCTCGAGGGCATCGAGGGCGTCGTCGCCGTGCATGAGAACCTCGAGTTTGTGCCGTTTCTCAATGAGAGCCTGCCGCAGGTCGGGCAGCCGGCCGCCGCGGTCATGGGTGCGAGGGGGCGCGGAACGTCTGTTGCGGTCCTCGACACGGGCGTGGACTTCACGGATCCGGCGTTCGGCGGGTGCACCTCGCCGGGACAGCCCGCGGGCTGTCGCGTTGGGTTCGCCGCTGAGTTCGCTCTGCCGGACGGGGCGATGGACGACGACGGTCACGGCACGAACGTCGCCGGCATCGTCCTCGGCATGGCGCCCGCGACGAACATCCTCTCGCTCGACGTCTTCGAGCGGGTGGCAGGTGATGCGATCACGAACGTGATCGGCATCGTGGCCGCGATCGACTTCCTGATCGACACGAAGTTTCTTTTCAACACGGTCGCGATGAACCTGAGCCTGGGAACGGACGGCCTCGGCTCGCGTGGGCGTTGTCTCTCGCCGGTGGACTCTCCGTTCGCCGAGGCCCAGGCGGTCGGCATCATGCCGATCGTCGCGACGGGCAACGACTCGCAAGCCAACCGCGTATCCGTCCCCGCGTGCTCCCCGTGGGCGGTCGCGGTCGGTGCGGTGGACGAAGCCGACGCGGTCGCCGGCTTCTCGAACGGCGGCTCGTCGATCGACCTCCTCGCACCCGGCACCGACATCACGGCGGCCGGCTTCACGAAGTCGGGCACGTCCATGGCGACTCCGCACGTGGCAGGCGCGTTCGCGGTCATGGCGGGCGCGCGCCGCGACCTCAGCCAGTACCAGCTGCTGCAGGCGCTGAAAGACACCGGGGTCCCGATCACGGACCCGCGCCAGGGGCGTGTCACGCCGCGCATCCAGCTGAACGCCGCACTGTCGTGGTCACCGGTCTTGGTGCTCCCGGCGCCGCTCGAGAACTATCTCGACATCTCGCCGATCGAGTGGGCCTGGGCAGAGTGCCAGATGGAGGAGATCGCCGATGGCTTCGAATGCGGCTGGAACACCGTCGTCGAGCCGGTGACGAGCGAGGCGCTCTGCGGTCTGACGGACATCACCAGCGAGGTGCTCTGTGGCACGATCGAGGTCACGAGTGAGGCACTCTGTGGTCTCGAGACGATCACGAACGCCGCCATCTGCGGCGTGGAGGAGATCCTCATGCGGCCCTGGGACGTTCTGAGTGGCATGAGCTGCTCGTGTACGAACTTCTGGTGCACGTGCAGCGTCGCGTCGAGCTGCCCGGCCCCGGCGAGGTGCGACCAGCCGGCGACCTGCCAGGGCCCCGCGACGTGCCCCTTCGAGCGTACTTGCGAGCCAGCCCTGGAGATCTGCGACCCGATGAGCTGCGAGGTCGAGGTCTGCGCATTCTGATGCGGGGCGGCGAGGCGCGATGGCCGCGTGTATCCAAAGCGCGTCGATGTGGATCGGGATTGCAGGGGAGGTTGTGCCTGGTGCCGTTGGCCTGCGGATTCTCCACGCTCGGGGAAACCCAGCGGGCCCGGGCACAATTGGCCCCCTTCCTCCCACGGTCGAGCGTGCTTATACTGATGGTGTGTCGCTAATGGGGGCGACCAGGTTTCGACGGAGGTTTACAAGGTCGGGAGTTGCACGCCGAGGATCCGGGTTGGCCTCGTTAATCATCCCGGGCTGCAATCTAACTGCAGACAATTTTTACCAGCTCCAGGCAGCTTAGTTCTGCTTGGCGCTCACCCGGTCGCCTCCCAAGCGGCTGACGTGAGTGTCATTTAATTGGGATCGGATTCACGCTGCAGCTAGGAGGCGCGTCTCTTAAACTTTTCCATGCTGGCCGTTAGGACCCCGCTCACGGGGGCCGAGGCGGCGAGATTAAAACGTGAGCTAAGCGTGTAGTAGCTTCTGGGTGAGTGCTTTCGGACGGGGGTTCGATTCCCCCCGCCTCCACTTATAACTTCTTGAGTTTGCGACGACTTTTTCGGGCTGTGACAGTCGGCTGTGACAGTTTTCCTGTCACAGCCCGAGAGAGGACCGCGCCGACCAGGCAGCCGTCCTCCTGCCGGGCGACCGACCCCTTGTAGTGCTCCCAGATCATGTGCTCGCTCGTGCCGCAGGCCCCCGCCACCCACGAGGGCCGCTCCCCGGAGTCGATGGCCGTCGTGATGAAGGTGTCGCGGGCCGCGTACGAGCCCCGCTCGGCGGCTCCGATGAGCCGGAGAGTCGGCTTCCAGACCCTCTTGTGGAGCCACTCTTGGGAGATAGGGCGGCCCATGGAGTCGGTGAACACGTAGTCGCGCTGCCCGGTCTCGATCGAGGCCCGGCGACGGCGCTCGAACGCCTCGAAGATCTCGGGAGCGTACCGGCATTTCACCTCGCGCTGGCCCGTCTTGGGGTCGGCCTCTAGGCCATCTGGAATTCCCCCGGTTTGATGGACCGTTTTGCTATGCCGCCAACGCAGCGACCTGCGCCTTAAGCTCGAACTCGATCGGCGTAGCGTAGCCGATCGACGAATGTCGCCGACACGGGT
>JAJCZO010000390.1 GCA_029262355.1 Deltaproteobacteria bacterium | reverse complement strand
GCCGTCGCGCGCTTCACGGCCGCATCGCGTGCGTCGGCTGCCCCGAGGCATCCGAGGTACGAGCCGAGGTGGCGGTGGCGAGCGAACACGCTCTCGAGTCGCGCGAGCAGCAGCTGCCACCCGTTTTGGCTTCCGGGGCCGATCGGGCCAACGGTGGCGATGTCGGCTTGTAGATCCGACACGTCGCGCGCGAGCTCGTCGCGGAAGCTCGTGTACTCCGCGCCCTCGAACGACGGGAAGTACGGGGTCATATCCCAGTTTGCTTGCGTCGTCACTCGGCTGCTTCGGTCGGTTTCTCGGCGTTGGTGCGTTCAACCAGAGTCTGCACGGCGGTCTCGAAACCGTTCGCGATCTGATCGATGTCGGGTACGAGCTCCGTGCAACCAAGGGCGCCGAAGTCGACTCGGTCACGATACGTAATCACCGTCAGGTTCAGTGCGCCACCATCGATGATCGGTCCCATCGGATACATCGATTCGACGGTCGCTCCCGTCGCATAGAGAGGGAACGATGGGCCCGGGACATTCGAAACGACGAGGTTCAGGGCGGGTGGATGCCGGTCGGCGAGCTTTAGGTCGGAGTAGACGCGCATCCCACGCTCGACGAACCGCGGCGGTGCGTACTGGACCATCGTACGCAGGAGGTCTGGGCCCATCTCCGCGTGGAGGGTCTTGGCTTGCTTTGTCTCGGCCCGGATCGTGAGGAGTTGCTCGATGGGGTCTTCAATCGGGACCGGTAGCCGCACGAACATCGTCGAGATCTGGTTGTCGGTCTTCTCGGCGTCGTCCTTGCCGCGCACGGCGACCGGAATGGCGGCGACGAGGGGTCGGTCGGGAATTCCGCCGTGGCTGGCGAGGTAGGTCCGGAGGCTCTGGGTGCAGGCGGCGAGCACCACATCGTTCAGAGTCGTACCGAAAGCTCGTTTGACGCTCTTTAGCTCGTCGATCCCGGCTTCGGCGAACGCGATCGTGCGGTGTGGCGAGATCGCCCCGCTGAAGCTGACCCACGGGGCCTCGAACATGCCGATGGGTTCCGGACTGTCGTTCTTCGGCTGCAGGGCATGGCGCATGGCAGTCCACACCGAGCTCGCGAGGTCCGATGCCACCTCGGGGGCGTCGCCGACGCCGATGCGGCTGGACGACGACCACAGGCCGCGCACGAAGAGCCCGACGTCCCACGTGGGCGACTCGGGATGCCAGTCGTGCTTCTGCGGGTCGGGTTGGTCGGGCGCGAGGTCGAGCAGGTGTGCCATCACCGACGCGCCCGCGACGCCATCCATGATCGAATGGTGAACCTTGGTCACGACCGCCACGCGGCCGCCCTCGAGCCCCTCGATCACCCACACCTCCCAGAGCGGCTTGCGGCGGTCGAGCGGGTGGCTCGCGATGTCCGAGACAAGTGCGGCCAGCTCCCGCCGGGTGCCGGGGGCTGGGCACGCGAGGTGGTGGAAGTGCTCGCGAAGCTGGAAGTCGGGATCATCCTCCCAGACCGGGTGGTCGAGCCCGAGCGGCACCATGTGGACACGTTTTCGAAACGTCGGGATCAGGTGGAGGCGCGCTTCGAAACCCTCCATCACGCGGTCGAACGTATAACCGTTGGGCGCGGTCGACGGGTCGAGGACGAGTGCTCCGACCACATGCATGTGGCAGCTCGGCGTCTCGACGTAGAAGAACGAGGCATCGAGCCCGCTGAGTCTTTCCATGGAGGGTTCCCTAGGCTTTCATTCGATTGGAGGCACTGTCGATGGCCTTGGTCTCGGCGCCAGCAGGCGGCGCGTCGTCGGCGCTCTCAGCCGCCGGATTCTTCTCTTCGGGCTCCGAGAAGTACCGCCGCGCGATCCAGAGCGAGGCGACGAGGAAGGCCAACACGAGCGAGCCCGGTATCAGAACGGCCGGAGTCAGCAATTGCTCGACGGATGTGATGTGTGCAAGGGACTGGGAAAAGGCCACGGTCATGAGAAGCCCGGGAATGACGCCGACCGCCGATCCGATGACGTAGTCGACGAACCGGACCCGAGTTGCGGAGACAGCCCAGTTCATCGGCGGAGCGAGGAACAGCACGAGGCGCAACAGCATCACGGTGCGGACGCCATGCTTCTCGAACTGTGCATCGAGTCGTTGCAGCGCGCCGAAGCGTTCGATCAGCGCGAGACGCAACGCGTCCCGGAAGACGTACCGACCGATCAGGAAGCACGTCGAGCCCGAGAGGAGGGCTCCGATCCAGCCGTACAGCAAGCCGAGCTCGGCTCCGAAGACGATTCCTCCCAAGGCGACGGTGAGGATTTCGGGCAGGTGAATCAGCGCACCGACCACGAAGATCGCCAGGAAGGGCAGGGGTGCCCACGGACCGAGTTGCTCGAAGTACTTCTGTGCCTCCTGGACGTTTGCCATCCATGAAAGGTCCACCGTGCTTGACAACACGAAGACGAACGCGGCAAACGCCGCGATCTTGACGAAGATCTTCAGCATTTAGGGAGCCGCGGGGACGGCCAAACCAGGCCAGGCCAGCGACAGGTCCACTCATACCGCTGTGCGCAGTTGCGATCCACCTCGATCGACGGGAAAGATTGGTCACACGCCAAGAAACGGAGATACGGATGAGCGCTGGACACGACCATGGTTCGAAGCCCGCCACCGAGGCGACCCGCCGGGCGAACGACGCCGTAGCCCAGGCCTTGCCTCTCGACGACCCGGCGGACTTCGAGTTCGCCGATCGCGGCTTCCTCGCGACCCGGGGTGATCCAAAAATCCAGAATGGTGCGGGGAAGCTTCTGTGGGACCTCGAGACGTTCTCGTTTCTAGAGGGCGGGGCTCCGGCGACGGTCAACCCGAGTCTTTGGCGGCAGGCGAAGCTCAACGCGCGCCACGGTCTGTTCGAAGTAGCGGACGGCATCTATCAGGTTCGGGGCTTCGACATCGCCAACGTGACCTTCATTCGCGGCAACACGGGTTGGATCGTGATCGATCCGCTCACGTGTGCCGAGACGGCGCGTGCCGCCCTGGACTTGGTCGACGAAAAGCTGGGAAAGCGTCCGATCCATACCGTGATCTATACGCACAGCCACATCGATCACTTCGGCGGCGTGCGAGGTGTCGTGAGCGACGAAGACGTCGCGGCCGGCAGGACGGGTGTCGTGGCGCCGCTGGGATTTCTCGAAGCGGCGGTCAGCGAGAACGTGATCGCCGGCGTCGTGATGGGACGGCGCGCCACGTACATGTACGGAAGCCTGCTGCCAGCGCAGCCGGACGGCTACGTCGACTCCGGGTTGGGTAAGGGGCCGGTGCTCGGCTCCGTCGGTTTGATTGCTCCGACGGAATCGATCACGGAGACCGGCACGGAGCGTGTGTACGATGGTGTGGAGATCGTCTTTCAGATGACGCCGAACACCGAGGCACCGGCGGAGATGAACTTTTACTTCCCGAAGCACCGGTCGCTCTGCATGGCGGAGAACTGCACCGCGACGCTGCACAACCTCTACACACCTCGCGGCGCGCAGGTTCGCGATGCGCTCTCCTGGAGCAAGTACATCGATGAGTCGATCGAGCTCTTTGCCGACGGCGCGGACTCCGTCTTCGCGAGTCATCATTGGCCGCGGTGGGGACGGGACACGGTACGTCATTTTCTCAGTAAGCAGCGCGATGTGTATCGCTACATCCACGACCAGAGCATGCGCATGGCGAATCGTGGCGAAACCATGGTGGAGATCGCCGAACAGCTGGCCCTCCCCGAGAGCTTGCGTACGGAAATGCACGCGCGGGACTATTACGGCACCGTCAATCACAACGCGAAAGCCGTATATCAGCGCTATCTGGGCTGGTTCGACGGAAACCCGGCTCATCTGCACGAGTTGCCCCCCGTCGAGGCATCAAAGAAATACGTCGAGTTCATGGGCGGTGCCGCGGCGGCTCTGGAGAAAGCGAGGGCTGACTTCGACAAGGGCGACTATCGGTGGGTCGCTCAAGTAGTGAACCATGTGGTCTTCGCGGACCCGGAGAACGTTGAAGCGAAGGGACTTCAGGCCGACGCGCTCGAGCAGATGGGTTACCAGGCGGAGTCTGGACCGTGGCGTAGCTTCTATCTCACTGCGGCGCTCGAGCTCCGCAACGGCGTCGATCGTTCGTCCGCGCCAGACATCACGGAGAACGCGGGCGGCATTCTTCCGTCCATGTCGGTCGAAATGATCTTCGACAGCATGGCGGTTCGGTTGAACGGTCCGAAGGCGGCCGGCCAGACTCTCCTGATCAATTTCGACTTTACCGACACGCAGGAGCAGTACGTGTTGCGGCTCGAGAACGGCGTCCTCTCAAACACGCCGAACAGGCAGGTCGAGTCCCCCGACGCGACGATGCGTCTCAAGCGCACCGCTCTGGATGCGCTCATCCTCGGACAGAGGCCTCTGGATCAGCTCATCGCGTCGGGAGATCTCGCGATCGATGGGAACGCGCAAGCGCTGCTCGGGCTATTCGGGTTGTTGGAGGCCTCCGACGCCGGCTTCAATATCGTTACGCCTTGATCTGGCGCAGTTGTCGGGCGCGTGGCTGGGTGAAGGGGGCGATGCGTTGGGCCTCCCGATGGTTGCCGTTGACCTCGTACTCGGTGAACCAAAGCCGCAACCCGAGCGCGGGGAGCCATCGTGCCCTAGGATGCAGGCAGCAACGAAGAAGCGGGCATTTCCAGACATCGAAGCAAGGCGCTAGGATGTCTCATTGGACACGTGTCCCTAGAGAGCCTGACCCTGGGCGGCCAAGGAGCGGCACGATGAATTTCCTTGCCTGGATGCTGGCCCCCGCCGTACTTTCGGTCGGGTTCAGTCTGCCGCTCGTGGACCGCCTCGTGTTCTTCCCGGACCGATGGATGCCGGCGACGCCTGCTGGCGTCGAAGAACGTTGGATCACTGCGAAAGACGGCGTTCGGATTCACGCGTGGTATCTCGCCGCACGACAACGGGGCGCGCCGACGCTGCTCTGGGCCCACGGCAATGGCGGGAACATCGGAGGGCGTTACGAAGTTCAAGCGGCACTCGCTGGTCGTGGCGTGAACGTGCTGGCCTATGACTACCGTGGCTACGGCAGGAGCGAAGGGAGCCCGAGCGAAGCTGGCACGTATCTCGACTCCCGCGCCGCATTCGACTCGCTCATTCAGGCCGGCGTGTCGTCGTCGACGATCGTATGTCTTGGCGAATCGCTTGGGGGTGCCGTGACGATCGAGCTCGCGACGGCGCGTCCGTGCGCGGGCGTTGCCGTGGTCTCCACCTTCACGACGATCGCCGATGTCGCGCGGCGCCACTACGGCCCGATCGCGGTTCTTGCCTCGGGCGTCTTCGACTCGCGTTCCCGTATCGGAGGCCTGTCCGCCCCCTTCTTTGCGGCTCACGGCGACCGCGACGAGATCGTGGACTACGAGTTGGGCCGGACCCTCTACGAGGCAGCCCCGGAGCCGAAGGAGTTTCACCGGGTCGAGGGCGTGGGGCACAACGACATCTTCACGTCCGCCCCGTTGATCGATTCGATAGCGGCTTTCGCCAGGCGCTCCACCGGGGTTGCCCAGGGTGAGCCGGGTCAATAGGTTTCCGGGCAGGAGGACCTCCCATGGCCAGTGCCGTCATCAATACTCTCGAGGGGCTCGATACGGAGCTCGAAACCATCCTCACGTCGTTCGACACCAACTACGCCTGGAACTACGCTAGCGTGAAGGAGGGGCTTGGCGACCTCTACGAGAAGGCGAAGCGTGAGCAGTGGAACAGCACCACGCAGCTCGCATGGGATACCGATGTCGACCCGGAGAGCGAGATCATCCCGCCGGCGGTGAACCCGCTCAACGACTACGGTCCGTTCAAGAAGCTCAATGCGAAGGAGCACCGGCGTCTGCGGCACGCGCAGATGTCGCTCCAGCTCTCGCAGTTCCTCCACGGCGAGCAAGGCGCACTGATCGTCGCGTCGCAACTCGTCGGTGGTGTGCCCTGGATCGAGGCCAAGTACTACGCTGGTTCGCAGACGATGGACGAAGCGCGCCACGTAGAAGTGTTCAGTCGCTACCTCCGAAGCAAGCTCGAGTGGGAGTGGCCGATCAACGAGAGCTTGAAGGAGTTGCTCGACGCGACGATTCAGGACAGCCGGTGGGACTTCAAGTACCTGGGCATGCAGGTGATGATCGAGGGACTGGCCATGGCGGCCTTCGGCAACCTCTTCCAGCTCTGCCAGGAACCCCTGCTGAAGGAGCTCTTGCGGTACGTCATGCGAGACGAGTCCCGCCACGTCGCCTTCGGCGTGCTGTCGCTGCGCAACTACTACGACGACATGCCGGCGAACGAGCTGAAGGATCGCGAGGACTTCATCATCTACGCCTCCGAGCTCATGCGGGATCGCCTCGTGGGTAAGGAGATCGCGAATGCCATGGGCTGGAATGCCGACGAGGTTTCGGAGATCGTGCTGAATTCGCCCGTCGGTCAGCTCTTCCGAACCATGTTGTTCCAGAGGATCGTGCCGAACTTGAAGAAGCTCGGTTTGTTGACGCCACGCGTGCGAGAAGCATACACGCGGATGAACCTGATTCAGTTCGAGAACTTCGACGCCGACCAGGCCGATCGCGACATCGGCTTTCAGTAGACGCGTCCGGTTGTGCCCTCAGGGGGCGGTCCGGCCAGCGCTGGACTCGGGGTAGACGCCGAGAGCGGCGGTTGCGCCGCCCGCCGCCGAGGAGAAGACGACCTCGCCGATCCCGTCGTACAGATAGTACGTTCTCGCGCCGCCGCCGGGAGTCTCCTGCGGCCCAGCGAGCCGACTCGTGTTCGTGATTTGGCTTGGCGGCCCGAGGAGCTCCATCACTGCCTGCTGTGACATTCCGGGTCGGACCTGGGCGAGCCCGGACTGGGCCGGCGGCTGGGGCCATGTCTCGGTCCGCTTGCTCTCGTTCGAGGTCGCAGTGCACCCGAGCGCGCACGCGACGACCCATCCAAGCGCAAGCCCTACGTGAAAGCGGCGCATGGGGCTCTTCTAGCAGGTCCATTCCTAGATGGGCTATGAGACGAGCATGGACGTATTCGAGGCGATGGAGACGTGTCGGGCCATGCGGCATCTGAAGCCCGATCCGGTTGCGGAGGAATCGATTCGCAAAGTCGTCCATGCGGCCACCAGGGCGTCGAACCCTGGGAACAGTCAGGGCTGGGAGTTCGTCGTTCTGCGCGACACCGAAGCAAAGTCGCGCATCGGCGAGGCGTTGCGCGAAGTGATGCACCCCATCATCGAAGGAATGGCAGCCGATGACTCCAGCGCGTCGGGTCGGCGCATGTACGCCGGGGTGAAGCATCTGATGGATGGCTTCGAGGCGGTGCCGGTCTACATCTTCGTGTGTGGGCACGTGGTCTACCCGCCCCAGAATCCGCTCAAGGAGTTGGTGCCCGCCGCGCTCTACCCAGCATCGCAGAACCTCATCGTTGCGGCTCGTGCTCTGGGTCTAGGTACGACGTTCACGACGTTCCACATGATGGTGGAGCCGGTGGTGCGTGAGGTTCTCGGCCTGCCGGACGAGCTCGAGCTCGGGGTGATGATCGCGATGGGGTGGCCGGACCGGCCGTTCGGGCTCGTCAAGCGCAAGCCGGTCGACGAGGTCCTCCACTGGGATCGCTGGTAGGGGTCGGCCGGTGTGTCCGTCCGGCCTGCCTCGACCCTCGACACGAGAGGCGGACCTGACTAGACCACCACCATGAGTCTACGAGGCACTGGGCAGGGCGGCCCCCTTTCGAGGGCGGCCGAAGTCGTTCAGGTATTGGGAGGCGCGGGCTTTTTCAGCGTGGGCTTCCTGCGCAGTCTCGCGGCCGGCACGAAGAAGTACGGAACCACCGGGGCGGCTGGCTTCCACGCGCAGGCGCTCCGAGATCCGAACAAGATCGCCTTGATCGACGATGACGGCCCGGTCACGGCCGGAGATCTCGACCGGTCGACCAACTCGATTGCGCGTGCGCTCGCCGAGGCTGGGGTCAAGGCCGGCGACGGGGTCGGGCTGTTCGCGAGAAACCACCGCGGGTTCGTGCAGTCGCAGATGGCGCTCGACAAGCTCGGAGCCAACACCCTGCTGCTCAACACCGGATTCGCCGCACCTCAGCTCCGCGAGGTGTGTGAGCGCGAAGGCACCAAGGTCATCCTCTACGACGAAGAATTCCGGCCCATGGTCGAGGAAGGGACCCCCAATCTCACGCGCTACCTCACGTTCTGCAAGTCCGAGAGCGACGAGACGACGCTCGAGCAGCTCATCGCGAGCCACGACGACTCCGACGTCCCCGCTCCTTCGAGGCCGGGACGCATGACGGTGCTCACGTCGGGAACGACCGGGACGCCCAAGGGCGCGCAGCGCGAAGCCAAGAGCCAAGGACTGGACAGTCTGATCGGGCTGTTCGGACGCATCCCGCTCACCGTGGGCATGACGACGTTCGATGTCGCGCCGACATTCCACTCGTGGGGTGGTCTGCACCTTCTCCTTGGTGCGACCATTGGGGCGACGATCTGTCTGCGGCGTCGATTCGATCCCGAGGATACGTTGAAGACGATTGCCGAGTTGAAGCCAGAGGGCCTGGTCGTCGTGCCTGTGATGATGCAGCGGATTCTCGAGCTTGGTGACGAGGTCATCTCGAAGTACGACACATCGTCGCTGCGTCTGGTCGCAGCAAGTGGCTCGGCGTTGCCCGGAGAGCTGGCAGTTCGTTGGATGAACACCTTTGGCGACAACGTCTACAATCTCTACGGTTCGACCGAAGTTGCGCACGCGTCGATTGCGATGCCCGACGAGCTGCGCTCGGCTCCCGGCACTGCCGGCCGCCCGCCCCGCGGAGTGGTCGTGCGGCTCTTCGACGAGAACGGGAAGGAAGTTCCGGTAGGCGCCACCGGGCGGATCTTCGTTGGCAACGACAATCAGTTCGATGGGTACACCGGTGGTGGGAACAAGGAGATCATCGACGGCTTCATGTCGAGCGGCGATGTTGGTCACTTCGATGAGAACGGTCTTCTGTTCATCGACGGACGGGATGACGACATGATCATCTCGGGTGGGGAAAACGTCTTCCCACGGGAAGTCGAAGACTTGCTTTCCAACCATGCCGACGTGGTCGAGGCGGCGGTCATTGGAGTACCCGACCCCGAATTCGGACAGCGCCTGCGGGGCTTCGTCGTACTCAAGGGCAGCGCTGCGGCCGATGAGACAGCGCTCAAGGATTATGTGAAGACGAACCTCGCCCGGTACAAGGTTCCCAAGGACATCGTGTTCCTCGAGTCGTTGCCCCGCAATCCGACGGGGAAGGTTCTGAAGAGGCAGCTCGTCGAACACGAGTGAGGTCGTTGGGGTGCGGCACATCACCGAGTCTCGGCTCGACGACCTCGAGCCGCTTCTCGGCCGGCTTCGGGGCCTCGAAGGCCTCCAAGAAAAGAAGCGCGGAGTCTTCTATCGGAAGTCGCGCGCCTTCCTCCATTTTCACGAGGACCCGGCCGGGCTCTTCGCGGACGTTCGCCTCGCCGGTTTGGACTTCGAGCGATTCGACGTGACCAGGCGGGCCGGACGGAGCGCGCTCGTGAAGCGGATTCGTGAGGCGCTCGAGTGAAGAGGCCGCGGCTGGGGCGTGGGCGCCTTCACGACCTGGATGACCGTGCAACCCGACCTGCAGGCATCGTCCAGCCCGCCGTGGGCACCGCGCTCGTGGTGGGAGGCGCACTCGAGGTTGATTTCTGAGCTTGCGCCTGGGCCGGGGTTTACAACCCGGCCGCGATCACGCAGGGATGGTCGGATGAAGATTCTGCGTTGGGCCGGCCTCGCGCTGGCTGCGGTGGTCGTCGTCATCCTGTTGCTCGACACCTTCGGCGGGAAGTTCTTCGACGGGCCGCTCGGGCCAATCCCCGGTGGGGCATTCGTGGGTCAAGTAAATGCCGACACGAATCCTGACTGGACGGGGATCGAAGACGTCATCGAGCTCGAGATCCGCCCCGACGAGCCCTGGTCGCTGAGCGTCTGGGGTGCCGAGGTCGATGGCGAACTCTACGTTCCCTCCGGGAGCGGCGCCAGCCGCCGCTGGCCGCCGGTAGCGCTCGCGGATCCTCGGGCCCGGGTGCGGACGGGCGGACAGATCTACGAGCGCACCATCGCCAAGGTCGAGCCGGGACCGTTGCGGACAAAGGTCCTCGGGACGCTCGCGCAGAAGTACGGTTTCGACGCGTCGGAGGAGGATGACGGCTCGGTCTGGATTTTCCACCTCGCCCCACGCTGAATCCTTGAATGGCTTCTCGTCCGCGTCGTCTCACCGAGTGAAGGCAACGAAGGAAGAGAGGTTAAAGCCATGGCGGATGCAGCAACACTGATTTCGAAGGTGCAACGAGACATCGAGCCGATCGAAGCCGGGATCGCCCAGCACCCATTTTTCGATTCCGTCACCTCCGGTCGCGCGACGATCGAGGGTCTCCGTGCGATCCCTGGTCACCAGTTCTACGTCATGCAGAGCCTGGTGCGGTCCGGCGAACGGTTGGTCGCGCGGTTCGGTGACACGCCGAGCGGTCCGTTCTTCCGCACGGCGCTCGAAGGCGAGCGCGCTGCGGCGCGAGAGGTCTTGGACTTTGCCAGGGCGCTCGGCATGTCGGAGGCCGACCTGCGCCATTACGAGTCACGGCCGGAAGGCTTCGCCTACGCGGCCTACTTCGCCTGGCTCGCGGAGCAGGGTTCCGCCGCCGAGGTGGCCCTCGCTTCGCTCGTGAACCTCCCCGTGTGGGGACGCGCCTGTGGGCGCGTGAGCGAGGGGCTCCACGAGTATTACGGCCTTGGCCCGACCGACACGCGAGTGCTCGACCGCTACGCGGGCCTGCGGCTCGACACGAGGGAGCTCACGCAGATCGTCCAGGATGGGCTCGATCAGGGCGTCCCCGCCGAGAACCTGGCTCGCGCCGCGCGTTTCGTCCAGGAGTACGAGAAGGAGTTCTGGGACGCCGTCAGCGCGGTGGATCTCGACTACCGCGCCTGGCCGCCCACGACGCGCCCCTCACCGCACGTCTCCCACACGGTTCATTCGTAGGGGCACTGCGACCCCGCGGGGCATTGGCTCATGCCGTGATTGCCCCGCTGGATCTCGTTGGCAGCTCGACCCGGACCGTCGTGCCGCCGCCGGGTCGGGCAAGGCACCGCGCCTCGCCCCCGTGGTGTCGAGCGATCTCGCGGACCAGGGCCAGGCCGAGGCCTACGCCCCCATCTCGGCCCTCCGAGTGGTTCGGTCGGTGGTAGAAGGCTTCGAAGACCCGCTCTCGCTCGTCCTCAGGGACGCCCGGGCCGCGGTCCGAGATCTCCAGATGAATCGTGTCGCCTAGGGTGTGGACCGAGGTCTCGATCTTCGAGCCTCCACCGTGGCGACGGGCGTTCTCCACGAGGTTTCGGATCAGTCGGCGCAGGAGTCGCGCGTCGCCCTGGACGAAGACCGGTTCGCCCTCGATCTCGGCGTCGACGCGGGAGGCCTCTTCGGCCAGCAACGCCAGAACGTCGATGGGCTCCCTCGTCTGTCGTTCCGGGGCGGCGTCGAGACGTGCAGTGAGCAGCAGGTCGTCGATGAGTTCGTCGAGCTCGGCGATGTCGGCCGCCGCCTCCTCGCGTAGCGCGGCCGAAGCGTTCGCCGCCATGAGCTCCACCGCGACGCGGAGTCGCGCGAGTGGCGTGCGCAGCTCGTGCGAGGCACTCGCGAGCATCCGGCGCTGCGTGCCCACTAGGCCTTCGATGCGTGCGGCTGTGTGGTTGAAGGATTCGGCGAGGTCGGCCACCTCGTCGCGCCCCTCGACGGCAACACGCGCAGAAAGGTCTCCCGCACCGAGCTCGTCTACGCCCGTTCGTAGACGTTCGAGACGTCGCGTGATCCGCCGAGAAAGGGGCAGGGCGGCGATCGCCACGATCGCGGCGAACACCAAGAGGCCGATTGGCCAGCGATGCGAGTTCCGCGTGTCCTCGTGGCGAAGTGAGAGAGCGAGCCAACGCCCGTCCTCGAGGCGTAGTGCGAGTCCGGGAGGACCTCGGCGTTGGAGCCAATGGGTAGGGCCGCGGGACGGACGCGGCGGCCCTACCTCTTCGTGCGTGGATGCGATGGGAACTCCGGCTTCGTCCCAGATGGTTGCGTCGAGGCGAAGGTCGTCGGCCTTTTTCACGAGGGCACCCTGTAGGCCCGCGTCGGCGGGCGGGAGCCCGGCCGCGACCATCTCGGCCATTGCGATCAGAATCCGTGGCGGCGGCTGGCGCGACCAGTAGACCCAGTCCGGAATGGTCGCGGCGGCGATCAGGAGCACCGTAATCACCACGAATCCGAAGTAGATCTGGTGATACAAGCGTCTCATCTGCGCCTAGTCCTGCGTCCGCGTGAAGACGTAGCCGAAGCCGCGCACGGTCACGATGCGTTTGGGATGCCTGGAGTCGTCTTCGATGGCCGCGCGTAGGCGGGAGATGTGCACGTCGATGCTGCGGTCGAACGCGGTTAGCTCTTCGCCCCGGAGGCGGTCCATCAGTACTTCGCGAGACAGTACGCGCCCGGCATTCTCCGCGAGAACTCGGAGAAGCTCGAACTGATGCGAGGTGATGTCGATCGTGTGGCCGTCGATCGCCGCGGTGCGGCTAGCCGGGTCGATTGTCAGGCGACCAAAGCGGAGCGCTTCGGTGGAGTGATCGGAGCGTCGCCCTCGTCGGAGCACCGCTCGAAGCCGAGCGAGTAGCTCGCGCGGCTCGAACGGCTTGGGCACGTAGTCGTCTGCGCCCAGCTCCAGACCCACGATGCGGTCGGTGGGGTCCCCGCGCGCGGTCAGCATGATGATGGGTACGTCGGACTTCGCTCGGAGCTGGCGGCAGACCTCGAACCCGTCGAGGTCGGGCAGCATCACGTCGAGGATCACGGCCGCGGGCGACTGGCGACGAGCCTGCTCGAGCCCACTCGCCGCGTCGCCACACCACTGCACCTCGAACTCGTTCTCGGCGAAGTAGGTCTGGAGCATCCCGGCGAGCCGAGAGTCGTCCTCAATCAACAGGATTCGCTCGGCCACCGGTTGCTCATGCCACTTGTGTGCGCTCGACCCAAGCCCCGTCAATGGTGCCAGCGGTTGGCCATCTCCGCGAGTTCCATGCGTTGTTCCGGGGTGAGAACGTCCGCGATGTCCGCGAGGGAGGCGAGGATCTGCTCCGACGCGACGGTAATGTCGACCAGCTTCTCGGCTCGAAGGTCTTCCAGCGCTGCTCGATCGACGTCCGGGCCCGTGATCGCCGCGATGAACTCTGCGCGGTCTGCCTTTCGGTCGTCGTGCAGGGGAGCAAGCTCGACCAACGTACGGTCGAGGATGTCCGCGACCTGCGCCTGTTGGTCGTCGGTCGCGTCGACCCGCGCGAGAGCCCACTCGACCACGAACCCGGCCTTCTCCCGAATTGCCTCAGGGCGAGGCCGCTCGTGGCCCCGGCCGAACAGGCCGGCCGTCGCCTCTCCCAGCGGAAGAACCATCGCTCCCCCCACCACGAGTGCGATGGTCGCGCCCATCGCCACGATCCCCACTCGGACCCACCTGCGTCCCTGTCCCTCGTTCACGCGTGCTTCGTCCATGTCCGCTTCCTTTCCGTTGCCGGTGCGCTCTTTCGCGCTCGGTAAAGGAGTAGACGCTCGCCGCGTGTCTCGGGTTTGTCGGCTTTGTAAAGTTTCGTAAAGTCGCCGAAGATCAGCCGTCAGGTGAGGGGTTCGGCGACGTCCCCGAGTCTGCCACGCGCCAGTAGGTCCGACAGTTCGTCGGCGAGCGCGCCACACTCGGTGACGATTCCACGCCACCGTGTCTGTCGCTCCGAGGTCGACAACTCACGGAAATCCGTTCGGTCGGGTACGCGACCACCGGGGAGCTTCGCGACGAAATCGCGCGCTGGAGCGATGAGAACCGTCCTCTCCAGCGCCGCTCCGCGCGGGCGTCTCCACTTCAGGGCCTTGTCGAACCACCCGGGCGTGATGCCGTCGAAGAAGTGGGGGTACAGGATCAAGCCGTCGGGCGCGTCGAACTCGAAGTCGAAGTGGTAATCCACGATGCCGCCGTCGCGGTAGCGCCCCGTGCGGGCGCCCGAGATCGGTGTGACCCCGTTCATCACGAGCGGGATCGAGCCGCTGGCGAGCGCGGCGTCGTCGATGTTCTCGCTCGTGAGCGAGATCGTGTGCGTTCCGAACCCGTGGAAGGTGAGAGACGGCTCGCCGGTGTGGAATACGGCCCGCTCGAAGAAGCCGGCAAGGAGACGGCGATCGATGGCGTTCGCGACCGCGCTGGCACCGAGGCCCAACGCGAGCGGGAGGCGGGCATCGGAGGCGACCGGTGCTCGACTTCGCACCGCCACGATGTGTGAGACGATCTTCGTGCTCGACAGGACCTCTGCACGTCCGGCCATGCCGAACGCGTGGTTGAGGATCTCTTCGCTCTGCCGGCTCACCTCGGCCGGACGAGGCTCGGTCTCGTAGGCCTGGCCGATGTACGCTTCCTCGAAGCGATCGAGCGCAGCGAGCGGGTCGCTCTGCGCGAGGCAGAGGTGTCGGAAGGTTCCGATCGACGAACCCGCGACGGAAAGCGGTGTTCTGCGGGGTGCGAGGAACTGTCCTGCGAGCACACGGTCCATCCGGCTCAGCACCAGCCACTTGGGGCCACCGGAGGCGCCGAGCATGGTCGAGAAGGCGTCTGGGTCGAAACCGCCGTCGCGCAGGCGCGCCAGGGCTCGTCGGCCCGCACGTATCGTCAATCCGGGAGGCATAGGCACCGGGAGATAACAGATTAGGCGTGGTGGGTTGGATGCCGTAGCGACAAACGTAGACGTTCTTTCATCCTCGAATTGGAAACCTGCTTCCCGCGGGGCACGTGTTGCGTGGGGGATTCCTCCCAGCAGGGTGCGGGTAGGCGGGCGGCCTCGGCCACATTGGCGGCGACCTCCCGCCGGGTCCGGTGGTCGTCGTCGCAGATCTGGATCAACCCCGTCTCCGACGGCGGCAACTCGATCGCCGCAAGAACGGCGCTCGCCGCATCGTCGAGATGGACGAGGTTCGTTCTCTCCAGGCCGTCGCCCGGTCGAACACGGTCCGTATCCGAGACTTTGTAAACACGAGCGAGCTCGCGGCCGGGGCCGTGAAGACCGGCGAGGCGGAGGGTCGTCCAGGCGGTGTTGGCACCCTCGAGCCCACGAGTCAGAGCCTCCTCGGCCTCGCGCTGGATTCGCCCCCGGGGAGATTCGGGCCACACGTCGCGGTCTTCATCGACCCAGCCGTCGTACGACGCGATCGCCGAGGTGGATGAGGTGTAAACGACCCGTGCGAGGCCAGCGCGTCGGCCGGC